>CAZRWX010000040.1:0-17102 GCA_964603925.1 uncultured Bifidobacteriales bacterium
GAATAATTGTTACATTGTATCCCGAGCAATAAAGGGGTAGTACCAATGACATTATTCCGTGATAAATACAGGATAGAATCCGCACGTCTTCAGACATGGGATTATTCCAATCAGGGTTTGTACTACATGACCACATGCACCAAACACCGGGTTCATTTATTTGGCAATATTCAAAATGGGTTAATGTTATTAAACAAAAACGGTGAAATTTTAAAGGAATACCTGTTGGGTATAAATTCCAGGTATAAAAACGTAATGTTGGGTGAATGGGTAATTATGCCCAATCATCTGCATTGTGTTATTTGTATTATGAATGGGGAATATACACCGTTTGACAACGCCACGGTTTCCGGCGCCACGGTTTCCGGCGCCACGGTTTCTGGGACCGTATAATACGCGATGATGGGGAATATCAACGTATATGTAAATATATCGAAAATAATCCCGGCGAATGGCATGAAGACAGGTTTAATTCTAATTAACACCTGGTATAAACACAAATAAATTTCTAAACGTATTACAAACCAGGGGTTCCTAATCCAATTACATTGTAATTATATGATTAATCGTTGTATCTACAAGGCGAGATTCATCAAACAAGTAGAGGCGCGATTAATCGCGCCTCTACTTGTTTGCAGCCTGAAGCTAATCACAAAACTAAGTCACACGCTTCAACCAGGCTGAGGTTTTGATGCTTCACATAAAAACCCCCAACCTGACGCAAAAGCCCTACACCAAATCACATGCGTCAGCCGGCATCCAATGAGCTTCCTTACCCGACCATTTAACATTACAGCCAATGGGATTTGTCGCGGATACGCTGATGGCTTTGCCGGCAAGGTGTTCTTCCAGAGCACGGTCCAAATCATTAACTGTGATCTTACTGGCGTCCATGGGTTGATCTACCCCCCTGCCGGTATAAACGAGTTTACGATCTTTGTCGAACACATAGAAATGAGGCGTACGCAGAGCGCCATAGGAGAGGGCAACGGCCTGGGATTCGTCATAAAGATAAACCCAGGGGAAATTTTGTTCCTTCATGCGGGCCACCATACCATCAAAATCATCTTCAGCATGGGTTTCTTTGGCATTAGAATTAATAGCCACCATTTTTACACCCTGAGGAGCGAACTTCTCCACTGTGGCCCTGGTAATTTCATCTGAACCAATAACGTAAGGGCAATGATTACAGGTAAAGGAAATTACCAGAGCCCTGGCATCGCTGAAATCTGATAATTGATAAGTTTTACCGTCTGTGGCTGGAAGTTCAAAATCGGGAGCCTGAGCACCAATCTCTAGCGTAAATGACATGATTTCTCCTTTTTAAAAATGAAAGCGGTCAAATGAATATAGCATTTTATAAATAGGCACTACTTTTTACACCTGCAGCAGTAAATGTAACTGTCGTTCACCAAAAACCGCTCATTCAGGGTAAAAAATGGATATTATATCCTTTAATTGCCGAGTTTTGGGCATTAAGGGTATAAAATCAATATATTAAGTTAATCCAATAATTAATTTCCCGTTTAAACCGCCTTTTCACTATGAGAATAACCTTCCGCTCCTTTATTTTTACTGTTTTAGCCACCCTCACATTTATGTGCGTCTGCCCAGCAGCGCCCGTTGCCCCATCTCACAGGGTTTATGTCTTTCTCCAGCGCATGCAGAATAAGGGCCATCTTCAGAGTGTATTTCTGCAATCCCTGCCCTGGGAGCGCGAGGTCATCATCAACGTCCTTAAAAACCTTCCTGTAGACAAAATGAGTGTATGGGAGTCCTTCCAAATAAAATCATATCTCAAAGAGTTCGATGCTGACATCCGTCAGCAATCTTCCAAGCTTGTGTTCAAGCAGGGGGGCAGGGAGCTCATTGGCTCAGGCAGCTTTTTTACCGCCGTTCATTCTGCAGATTCCCTGCCTGAGCGTGATCTTTATGGTTTCGGTATGTTCGGGGCCCAGGTGGAGGGCCAGGTAAACAATACCCTCAGGTATGTATCACAGGTTTCCATGGGACAGGAGCTTTCTCTGGACAATACCTATCAGGAGAACTACACAGCCCAGCGCGGCCTGCCCTACAGTACCCCGGGCAAAGCGGGCAGCCAGGACAGCGTGTTTAATTCAGCCACCTTTGATGCCTACCGGGTGGTTATTTCACTGTACAACCCCCGTTACCGCCTGGATGTAGCCCACGACTGGAACCAGTGGGGGCCGGGTATATGGCAGCACCCCAGCCTTTCTCAAACACCTTACATGTGGGTCCAGGACTCTATCACACCGCCTGTCATCAGCACCTATACAGGCTACAACTATTACGGCAGCAACCGCCACGGCTACTTCGAACCCGGTGAGAGTTCCCCCATCACCCAGTTTCGCGGGGTCGTAGACTGGGGCTGGCTCAAGTACACCAAATTCTTCGGCCGCAAAACTGCTCTCTCCCACGACACATCATCATACATCACCGGCCAACGTCTGGAGTCATCATACGGCAATTTCTCCGGTGGCGTTTACGAGTTGCTCACTTTTACACGCGATCAGATAGAATGGTCATACGCCCTGCCATTAGCATCCCTATACATAGTAGAGCACTTCCTGGGTGATAAAGACAACGTAGCCATAGGCGCCGATATCCAATGGGTATACCCTGGACTGGGCCGCTTTTATTTTGAGCTGTTTTTAGACGACCTGGTTAGCCCCCAGGCCATGTTCAAAGATTTTGGCGGCAACAAGCTGGCGCTGGTACTGGGCACAGAGCTGCCCGATTTAATTTTCAATAATTCCAACACTCAAATAGAGTACGCACGCGTAGAGCCCTGGGTTTACACGCACCACATCCCAAATAACCAGATGCAGCACTACGGCAGCCTGCTTGGCAGCTCCCTCCTACCCAACTCCCATATGCTCAACTTCAGGCATACCCAATTTTTAGCGGGAGGTTGGACCACTTCCGGGGCTTATAGTATGTATCAACATCAACACATCGACCCCGGCAGCAATATTCTAGACTCTTTCAACGCACTCACTGACCAGAATAAAAACTTTTTAGGTGACAAACCGGAAACCCGTCATACCCTCACGTTTACGGGTTCTTATAACTGGGAGCGTTACTTAAGCCTGAGCACTTATCTGGGATATCAATTTACACGCAATCACCGCAGTACACCGGGTACAGACATAAGCGGCGCAATGGTTGGCGGCAGTATGAAACTGGTATATTAAAGCCGCCCGCTTTTCTCAAGTATTTTTTGCGCTATATTCGTTACCCACTGCTCCAAATGGTTCCATAAAGAACCTGGCATAAAGTGTCAATTTTGGGACAATGCCACTTTCTTTTTAAGGATTCCAGCCAAGACCTTCATTACCTGATCATTGGCATTGGCATTGAGATGTGGATCTGTTTCATTCACTGCATAATTCTTTGTAGTGACAGGAATTGAATAATATTCAGAACCTTCAGCGATAAAACCAAGATTTTGTTCATACTGTAAAATGGAAGTTTTATAAAATTTTCCATTAAGTTTGTAGATAGTTACAGGTTGTTCAGACGAGCCTTTGGGAGGTTTTTTTACATTAAACAGGATAAAGGAAGCTTTATTTTCACTTGAAACTTTTTTTATTTCATTTATAAGTCTTCTGGTTAGTTTAAGGCCATATAGCATGCGCGCACTGCGGGGCGTAAAACTAATGGCCATGTGGCACTTACCAGTGGCAGGGCTTTCTTGACGCATATATGCAATATTGGCATCCCAGCGTTTTTGCCATTCATGGTTGACAATACTTTCAGTTTCCAAAATAGGTATGTAAGCTTTATAATCTTTGAGATAACTATGTTCCCATATGTCATCCCTTAGGTGACGTTTAAGATAATTGTCAAGAATTCTTTTTAAGTATAAAGGGGAGGTAAGTTCCTGTTCAATATGTTCACTGGGGCCAAAAAGTGAGTCCCCTATAAGCCAGTAGGTGGGCTTAGGAGTGCCATTTACCGGCCCGTGGGTGGGAAAAATATTATTCCATACATCATTTTCTGGTGTTTGCCATAAAAGCACGAGATTAGTACGGTAAGACTGGAACAACTAATCTAGCCCTGTACTTGGTAAAAAACAAGCACAAGTACAAATAATGTTTCGGGAGTGTGCCTGAAACCAGTCCGAGACGCTCGCCAGTTACGGTTTAGAGAATACTGGCTTCGATACGGATGCGCGCTCTGGAGGTTTCTTCCGGGCAGACAAAGGCCTCCTGTACAAACACATCTACCTTAAACCGCGAGGTGATGGTAAGATTGATTTCCCAGCCCCCTTCAGGTGTCCGGCCCGCCCAGGCGGTTTTAACCAGGCGTTTTTTTAAAGCGGCCTTGGAAAGCACAAGATTATGACCTCCAGTGGATACCTTGTTTAAGCTAAACGTCATACCATGGCGCTCAAAATAGCCTTTGGGCTCGAACTCAATCGGGGAGAAAACTTTAAGACTCCATACATCGGGAACCTGGTGTGCTATTCCGCGAAGAACACCCCAGCGGTCAAACTTCTCGTTAATCTCAGAAAGAGATTTTTCATTTGCAAATACCCCCTCCAGTAGATCATGAGAAGCCATATCCCATATAAACGTCATATGATCGTGACCGGCTATATTGCAGGCTTTGTCTCCGGAGGACCAAAAGGAACTCACATACCCCCGATAACGCTCCACCAGTTCCGGCGCAGTTTTCATAATAGCTGATGCCAGGGCGGCCCCTATTACAGGCCGGGGAATACCCATACAGCTATTGTGAAGCCTTACCGTAAAGGATATTTCAGCAGCTGCCAAATTACGGGCCTTTTGAGCTGCGTGAAGGGCTTCCGGCTGGTGATAGTTACTGTCCCGTGGAGAAGTAATTTCCGTTTTGGATGCAGAATCACAGGCACCACATCCCATACATACACCTGTTCCATAAGGCTGACCCAGACAATAACCTTTGTCTATGGCCTGACGGGACGCCTGAGCCTGACGTTCCAGAAACTCAGATCCGATGCCGGGAGAGACAGATTTCCAGGGTCTATTGTCAGTGGCGCTGCCCACCTCAAAAAGCATGTCGGTACCAAGCCCCAATAAGGCTGCCTGGGACAGAAAGGATTCCCAGAACCCGGCGGGAACAAAATGGTAGTAGACAAATTCGTGTTCCCGCGCTGCTGCTTGAAGCGCCTGGTAAACGCGGGGATCCCCGGAGCGGGCCAGGACCTGTGACAGGGCGTATTCTTCCAGGCTGCCGGCCAGACGGAATTCATGACCCCGGCGGGTTAGAATACGCTTAAGCTTGTTTACAACAGGTTCAAGATTCTGAGGCAGTGGGGCGATTTCATCTTCTAATGGAGTCCAGGGAAACCGAACCAGTGGTGTGGCAGAAAAAATAATTCGCGGCCGCCTGCTCGCCGCCATAGAACACTCTTTCATGAATTTCAGCAAGTCCTTGAAGTCCTGGAAATCTTCAGGGGTTTCTTCACCTGTGATAATGAGAAATATTTTTAACTCCCGAAGTGGTGTATGGAACAACAGCTCAAGACTCTGATGAAGATGATCCACGGAAAGGCTTTTGTGAAGCCTCCGCCGCAGACGGGCCGAAATGCCTTCAAGCCCGCAGGTGAAAGAGCCCTTACCGGCAGCATGAAGAAAGGCCGGCATCCAGGGCTCCAGGGCCAGAGCATCAAAACGCTGGCTCTTCATCCCTACTTTAGAGAAAATGCCAACAAGGTTCTCGATAATTTCGCCAAAACCACAATGCAAATTAAAATTAAAGCTGAAGATATTGATAACATGTAACCCCAGACCGGCCTTTAAACGGCGGGCATCGGCAATGGCCCTGACTGCGGGCACCTCCCGGTATGGTTTACGCCCAAAGCTCTCAGCGCAAAAGCTGCAAAAAGCCGGGCACCCATCCGATATCTGCAGATAGCCCTGGCCTGCTTCGCTGGCAAAAATGGAAACAGGTGCTTCTTCCAACAAGCCATTAAGCTGTGGCTCCTTTGCCGGCCGCCGGACAGTTTCCACAGGTTTGTCGGGTTGTATGAACCCCGGCAACTCTTCGAGTCTGGTAAGGATTTCACTTTTAGAGACTTTGTGTGCAGACCCTTCGGCACAAATACGGAATAGTTCTTCTATACATTCTGCTGACTCCCCCACGAATATACCATCCACGGGCGGCTCTTCCACATGGAACAATGAAGTGTAAAGGGCATTTGACCCACCAAGGAGAATAAGGGGCTGAGCGGGATCGGCCAGACGTTCGCTCTTTTTAAGGGGGATACCACTCTTTTCCAACATGGCGGGTATATTGATAAGCTCCTGCAGGATAGAATTAGAAAAGGCCACCAGGTTAAAGCCCCCGGAGCCTCTCTTAGTACCTGTACCTAAAAGCCACGGAATGCCCTCACGCTGAAAGATGGGTGTATCTGCCGGCGGCGGCAGGTAACACATGTCGGGAAAGCATTCGTCAATACGGGCCGCTATGCGATACAGTACCCGATGAGAGAAAGACTCGGCTACATCAAAGGCCGTGGATAGCCGGGCGATAAGAACCCGGAAAGTCCGGAGGTCATACTCCTGGGGTAAGAGTGTATTGGGTTCATTGCCCCGCAGCCAGAGCCCGCTTCCGGTCAGCTCGTGAAAGCTTCTGCTATACCAGTTAGAATAATCGTTAGAATGAGGAGTGGCCATGAGCTGGTAAGATAGTCATTACCTCTGGCATCGGGTATAAATACAGTAACTTTGGGCGAACCGCTGGTAACCGATGGTGAGCGCGTTATTGCCTCTTTCGGGTCATATGGTATATACTGCTTCGATATGCAAGGCAGCCTGATTTGGGAAAAGGATCTTGGTGATATGCACGTTTACGCTGCCTGGGGTGAGGGCGCATCACCTGTAATTTACCAGGACAACCTTGTTATTGTATGGGATCATGAGGGGCAGTCAAAAATTTATGTGCTAAATAAAAAAACCGGTGAGGAGATCTGGCATAAAGACAGAGACGAGAAAACAACCTGGTCAACGCCTGTTGTAGCACAGGTTGGCGACATAGCCCAAATAGTGGTTAGCGGCAAAAAAATGTCCAGGGGTTACAATATGGCTGACGGGGAGATAATATGGAATATCAGCGGGTTAGCGGGTGATATAATACCTTCCCCTATATATGATGGCGAAATCGCATTTTTAATGACAGGTTCAATAGGCGCAAAAAAAATTATACAAGCAATAAATTTAAGAGTTGCTAAAGGTAATCTGAAGAACTCAAAAGCCGTTATCTGGACCTGTGATAAAAATACATCTTATATACCATCTCCATTATTAAGTGGAGATAAATTGTATTTTCTAAAAAGCAATAATACTCACCTGAGTTGTGTAGGGGCCAAAACCGGTAAAAATTATTACCAAGCGCAAAAGGTCAAGGGTATGAAAAGTGCCTACGCATCACCGGTATGCGCCAATGGCAATATTTACATAATTGACAGAAAGGGCACATGCGCCGTAATCAGGGAGGGTGCTGAATTTGCCGTAATCGCTCAAAACAAACTCAATGACAACTTTGATGCCTCCCCAGCCATTGCGGGCAATGATTTGATATTAAGGGGTCTTAAAAACCTGTATTGTATTTCCGAATAATTCCTTGTTTACAGGTCTTATTATTATCTGCCATGTAGATTTCGCTCTAAAATCTGATAAATAAGCCATTTACCATGCTTATAGCTCAAATGAGACTAAATGGAAAGTCCTATAAAGCCTAAATGATTAGGTAATTTAGGCCTGTAATTACTTATATTATCCGTATATTAAAGGGTTTCATTGACTATCAGTACGCTGCGTTCCCTGATTCCCTCACTTATAAACTTTTAAATAATGTAAAGGTCAGGTGCCTGACCCCGTAGACAGTTACTATTAAATCTAAACATTAAGGAGCAAACAATGGCAGAAGCAAAAGGTTTAAGCAAACCAGTTAAACTTAAAAGTAACCTGGCTGGTTTTTTAGGGGCAAAAGAGCTCCCCCGCACAGAAATCACCAAAAAAATTTGGAACTATATTAAAGACAATAAACTTCAGACAAAAGCCGTAAATGGTAAACCGGAGAATGCCGGCAAGTTTATTGTAGCTGACGCTAAATTGCTCCCCATATTCAAAGTCACCAAGTCCAAAAGCAAATCTGGCAAGCTCACTGATCTTACAGGTCTTAAAGAGGGTCAAACCATCGACATGATGCAGATGGCGGCTGTTGTAGGTGCAAACATAGAGTAAATTATACTGCCAGGCTTGCATGTATAATGCAGGCCTGGCAAAAGCTGATTACACCTAAAAGGGCAACACGAATTTTAGCTGTGCGGCTGTGGGCGATTATTTTATAGTTGCCGCTCCGCTTTAACCTAAACTTATCCAAAGCAAGCGGCCCGCTATGATTATGCCCATCAGGCGCACAACCCAGCGAATCCACGCTTCGCTTTTTTTGATCTGCCAGTTACCGCCCAGAAGGCCGCCTAAATAATTACCCAAAGCAAAAACCAGAACCAAAGGCCAGAATACATGGCCTTTAATAGTGAAGATTACCACAGATATAATAAGATAAATGGAAGCTGCAGCGCTTTTTAAGGCATTAACCTGGAGAATATTCAAACTAAGCACCCGGCTGAACATAAACATCATTACCAACCCCATGCCGATTTGAATAAAACCGCCATATACACCCACCAATATATATACCAGTGGTGCGGCCCAGGGCTTGAGGCGTTTACTGGCAACCTCTCCAGAGTAAACGGGGGGCTTGATATCGGTGGCGAAGACAACTATAAGAATTACAATGGCTAGAAGGGGATTAAAATATTTATCGGGTAATTCCAAAGCTATAAAGCTGCCTGCTATGGCTCCAAGAGCAGAGGGGACAATAACAGCACGTACAAGGTCCCAGCGCAGATGGCCCTTTTTCCATAATACCCCCACGCTGCTGAGCGAACCCCAGATAACGCCGGCGCGGTTGGTGCCGTGAGCCTGGGCCCCGGGCATACCCAGGAAGATAAACAGAGGAACACTAAATACACTGCCGCCCCCGGCCAGAGAATTGATAAATGAAACAAGAATACCAATACCAAAAAAGAGACCGTAATGCCAGAATTGAAGGTCTAAATTCATACTTAAGCTGAAATTAATTAAAGAGTCATTTTACGCCATTGAGTTTTTCTAAAAACTCATCATCCCCATTATTAGTCGCCGCTATACGCAGGTTGCGAAGTATCATCTTACGGCCAGCGCGCGTTAAAGGTGTATATTTAAAACGGCTCTTAAACCCTCCCCCTTTGGTCAGCAGCGTGGTCCATTGAGCTTTATTTATACTAGCCAGATCATGCGGGCGGCCCGGATCATGCAGGCGGCCCGGATCAGACATGTGGCCCGGATCAGGCATTAACCTGTCTGTGGCAACGTTTCCAACGGACGTACCGTTTCCAACGGACGTGCTCGAGTTTTCGAGATGTTTTCTATTCCAGGGACACACGCTCTGACATACATCACATCCAAAGAACCAGCTGCCAAATTTATCTGCGAGTTCGGGGGGGACCTGTCCTTTATTTTCGATTGTCCAATAGGATATACACTTGCCACAGTCCAGCCTGCCAGGTGCTGTAAGAGCGCCTGTGGGGCAGGCGTCCATACACTTGGTGCATTTGCCGCATTTTGATGGTATGGGTTTTGAAGGCATAAGGTCAATATTTACAAAGCAGCCGGCCAGGAAAAAGGCGCTGCCGTGTACGGGGTGAATTAGCATGCAGTTTTTACCCGCCCAGCCCAGGCCAGCCTCCCGGCCCAGCCCCCTTTCAAAAACGGGAGCAGTGTCTGTAAAGCCGGTAAATTCCAAATTAAAATTTGCCGTTGCCTGCCTGAGTTCCACATCTAAATCCTCCAGTATACGCCTGCATAAGTAGTGGTAGTCCTCCCCTTTAGCGTAGGCGGCCATACCTGCTTCCGCTGTGTGAGGTAAAAGCCTGGAGGGGTATCGGTGAGCAAACATTATGGTTGATTTGGCCCAGGGATATATACTTTTGGGGTCAACACGCTGAGAGGCTGTACGTTCCATATAGGCCAGACCGCCATGAAGACCATCCCTCACCCACCCCGGTACGCTGTCACTGTGCTGTGAGGGTCCCGCGGGTGCCACCCCCCAGTCCAGTACATCACCTCTGTTACTGAAGAACCGGTCTAACAGCTTATGTATACGAGTTATATCCACTAATTAAGCGGGGGTGCCGCTGCCTGCTTTAAGTTTTACGCTCTTTTTTACGGGCCGCGGGAAAAAGCACATTATTCAATATGAGGCGGTAACCGGGAGAGTTTTTGTGAAGCTCCAGATTAGTGGGAGGATCCCCAACCGCGTGGGATATATCCTCTGGATCGTGGCCCCCGTAATAGGTAAAGTGGCCCTCGCCCAGGTCCCCATGCAGATAACGCACAGCCGGTTGACCATCTGCTACAGCAAGTACGGTTATGTTCTTTTTTATAACCTTTTTACGAAAAGAGGTGGCCAGTCCATAAAAACCCTGGATATAATTGGTGTGATTTTGTACCAGCATGGAGGGTACTGGGTCATACTTGGGGGAAAAGTCAAAAAGGATAAAATTATTGGGCGGCCGCCTGTTCATGGGCCCGCCATTGACCTGATTGTAATCTATGTTCCCATGACTGGGTGATAAGGGGTCTGTATCTATTTTAAAGTTTTCGAAAGCCAGGCTTAAGGTATAGTCTAATTTGCCGGCATAATCCGGGTCCACAGGGGTACCGTCATACACCGGCCCCACCACATCGGTTTTTACAGCTGCCAGGGCAATGTCCAGGGTATTACAGGCAGAGCACATGGCAAACAAAAAGCCGCCCTGCTCAACAAAATTACGAATACTGAGTACCACAGCTTTTTTTAGGAGCACATTACCGGGGAAGCCAATTTCACGTGCCAGTTTCTCATTAGTGGCCACCTGATTTATATACCAGGGCGCGTTACTAAACGCGCGATAAAATTTAGAATTCTGGCCTGTGAAATCTTCATGATGCAGATGCAGCCAGTCATACTTTTCCAGGCGGCCTTCGATTACATCCCTGTCATATATTTTAGTGTATGGTATTTCGGCGTAAACCAGTGCCAGAGTAACAGCATCGTCCCAGGGCTGATTATTTGAGGGAGCATATACAGCCACTCGGGGCTGTTTTTCCAGCAATACACGCTCCATGTTGTTCTTGTCTATCTCTACATATACTGCCTGGGTCTGAGGCCCGCTAAGTTCCTCATACAACACACTACGGCGGGCTGCCTCCCTTTTAAAGACAGGTGACATATTCAGAAGGAAACTGCCCCCCCGGTAGTTGAGCAGCCATTCTACATTCTGCCCGCTTGCCAGAGAAAGAAAGGCAATACCATAAGCCTTAAGGTGATTAGTCTGAGACTGATCCATAGGTATTAAAAGCTTTTGACAAAATGCACTCACAGCCAAAAGACTGTAGATTATAAACCAGCGCCTGAGATTCATGCTATTACCTCTTGACCATCTACTACCACAAGCTTAATATCATGTTCCTCACGTATAAGCTCTTCATATAAATTACTTGAGGTATCGTGAAGAATGCTGATTCCAATAAAATCTGCCAGATACCCGCTTTTAAGGCAGCCAAGTGAATGCTCCATACCCAGAGCCCTGGCTCCCCCGCGCGTAGCATGATTTAAGATTGTCTCACACTCCACCCGTGGGTATTGCTCACGAAACAGGAATAAATCTTCAAACATATTAAGGTTCTCGGTAGTGGCCAGACTGTCAGTGCCGAAACAAATATTTATACCGTCATTATAGCACATATCATAAGGGAATTTTGGATGTCCAAAAAAATCATGACTGCGGGCGCAATGAACTATAGAAGTTCCGCATTGCCCCAATACTCTGGTATTTTCGCTGTTAAGCAAGTTGCAATGGGCTAAAAGGCTTGATCGAGGTATTAAGTTACGATTATATAAATAGGTTACCGGGTCCTCACCCTGCCCACCAGGTACTTTGGGAAATTTTCTTAAACAGAATTCGTGCAGACGCCCAGTGCCCAGGGTAAACATTTCCTGTTCCTCCTGGCTCTCTGCAACATGCATGCTGTATGGACCAGGGAACTTATTCCCCGCTTCGATCACATGCCTGATAAGGGCCTTTGAACAGGAATAAGGAGCATGACAGGCAATTGTCTGACGACTGCGCTCAGGCAAATTCAAAGAGTGCGCATCCATGATTAGATTACCCAGATTTTGAGTGAAATTTGTTACGCCAATTTCCGGATCAAGACCTAAAAACTCTCTGGCGGCTATGGAGCGGATAAACTCACGAGGCAGCAGCCTTTTGGCTATATCTAAATTACCAATATCAAAAACTGTAGTGGTGCCAAACCGCAGACATTCCATAATGCCCAGACGTACAACATTTTCATAGTCATGAAGTTTAATGCCCTCTTGGGACTTAAGAAGCCTGGACACCCACATGGAGAATGACTCCCGCTCAGGGAAAAGGCCCCGTGCAAAGCCCAGCTCCAAATGAGTATGGCAATTAATGAGACCGGGCATAATGATAGTCTCCGGCAGTTCCCTGATTTCATCATCTCTGTTTAACTGCAAATTTGCAAACGGCCCTGCATGGGTTATAATATTACCTTCAACACGTATAGCACCGTCTTTTAAAGGCGGTCCGCACATGGTGACAATATAATCGGCTTTGTAAATCAATTGCCTGACTCAGTTGAAGTTTTAAATTAAGAGTTTGCAGGAAATATACCTTTTGTAAATTAACAGCAAAATATGACTTCTATAAAAGTGGTTATTAGAATGGAAAGCTCTGCTTTGCATTCTAATAAACTGATGGAGCATATCCCAACTGTCATCCTGAGCGGAGACGAAGGATGTGAGAATGCTCATCAGACATTAGAACGAAAAGCGATCTGATGGTTACTTTATAAAGGAAGTTCTGGTTTCTGAATAAGGTTTAGAAAGCTATTTTACACATAAACAGGGGTATTTAGCCCTGCGTTAATAATTTTACTGTTAAAAGCCTCTTGATGCCAACTAATCCACCACCACATTTGCTTATTGAAGCTCTGGCCATGGGTAACGACTCGGGTTTAGGCCGGGTAACCCGCATGATTGTCAGGGCCCTGGCGCAAAAGCTGGCCCAAACGCCTGTTACCATTATAACTCGCCGGGGGCACACCATAGCCTTGCCGTCAACATGGCATGAGATACAAACCAGAGCCAAACCCTTCAGGTTTTGGGTACATGCCCTGTTTCCCTGGTTATTATTTCGGATAAAGGCACCAAAAGTACTCTGTCTGGGGCTCACTATCCCCCCCCTTCGCCCCAGGGGTCATTTTTATCTGCTCGTTCCGGATATTGGCCCGGTTGAGGATTTAGATTTCCAAACCTCAAAATTTGACAAATATAACAGCCAGCTTCTTAGAAAAATGGTTAAACGTTCAAACTCTATCATCACTATCAGTAAATTCTCGCAACAGCGAATCATAAAAAAACTTCATTATCCACAGCATTCAGTCCAATATTTTCATCCCATTTTAACAGTCCCTCCCGTAGAGGACAAAACCATTAATGCCAATCCCATTTCGCCAGATATAAGCAGCATTATCAGCAATCCTTATATACTGACTGTTGGCAATATCGAACCTCGAAAAAACCACAAGACCCTGATTAAGGCCTATAAAATACTGACAGATAAAAAGCCCGAAACTCCCCCATTAATTATAACCGGTCACAAGGCCTGGGGTTACCCGGACGTTATCCAGTTCACACGTTCTCTTAATCTTGAAGCATCGGTAATATTTTTAGATCACGTTTCCGAGGGCGATTTAAAAGCGCTTTATAAAAATTGCACAATTTATGTTTCACCTGCTATATATGAGGGCTGGGGTTTGCCTTTATACGAGGCTCTCTCCTATGGCAAACCATGCTTGTATCACTTTAATTCATCCCAAAGGGAGTTTGCCCTGGACATAGCCCTAGGTATCGATTGCACTAAGGTTGAAGTTATGATCGGGGCTATGGAGGAATTATTATTTAATCCCCGCACTCATGATAATTTAAAAAAAGTATGGGAAGAGAAATGGCCCGCCATTGCAGGTTATGATTTACCGGAAAGGCTTATGCAACTACTGGATACGCCCCAGCAATCTCCTGAGAGGTAATCAAAACAAATCCTGATTGTTTTTTAGAGAATCCCGCAAATATAAAACGCAAGCCCCCTCATACCCGCTGACTGCGTATAAATATTGAAGATCCGGAAAAAATGATACTTGTCTCTGGCAGTTAAGAGGCATATAAAAAATTTGCGCCAGTATATATAAGGTATCGCCTGTTGAGCTGCTGCAATAGTATGCATAATTTAATGCCTGACAGCTCTCCAGTGTAAACATCACAGAATCAACAGGTAAAGGCAGCAGAGAATCACGGCCTGCATATATATTTAGAAGAGTATCCTGAAAAGTATTGGAAATAACAATTATAGAATCACCCGCAATGCTGTCAGTTGATTTGAGGTGCCAGACCTGGCCGGGAGGGCCGGCATCCCAATATAGAATTGTATCTCTGCCAGTTGAATTTATCAGTGCACAGGCATTAATATCAGTTGGCAGGATTACTTCAACTTCTGCCGTTATAGTGTCGCCTGACTCAACCAGTTTCAATTCTTTCAGATTGCTGCAATCATAAATAGGATTATAAGTAACCTTGACAGCCAGAGTGTCCCAGGCCCTGGCAAAAGGCCTGCGCGGCAAAAAAGATAACCCGCTCGCTGTGGTAGATAGCGCTCCCCCCGGAAGCTGTGGGTTTGGACTTTCACCACAGCTAATCAGAGCTATAACAAACCCTGAAAACAATAAAGATGTGAAAATACTTTTGAAGATATTGACTAACATTGCAATAAACCCGCTTTTTCAAAATCTTCCATAGTCTCGGTGCCATTTAATTTAAGACAACCTCCACCGGCCAGGTCAAAAACACCCTTGCCTATATCCAGAGCACCATGTACGCCCCACTCCTCCAGTACTAACCAAGCCAGACACCCAAAGTCTTGTTTAAGCCTGGATGAAACCAGAATACATATTTTCTGCGGAGAAAAATGGATACCATCATCCTGATTATTGGTAATAGTTTTATGAATGAGTGCCTCCTGCTGAATAATATCAAACAGAAAGCTATAAAACTCCAGAGGGTAACGACTATTGCCGCCTTCCAGCAGAGAAATATAAAATTTGATAATTGATGTATTCATTAAATTTAGACCCTTAAAACGGCGGCTCCTCCGGTGGTGACTTTATAAAAGTGGTGTCTATCGAAAATAAGCTGGAAGGAGAAATTAAACGGCCTTCCTGTTCTACCTTTAAGGTAAAATAATTAATACTGGTATTCTCTGTTTTACCATAACCAACTTTATCATTTTTAGTTAAATAATCACTCAATAAAAGGTTAGGTTTAAGACTGGCCAGGTTACCATAGGTGGAATACATGTCCCCGCCATGGTAAAGCCTTACGCTGCGCCCCCACAGCCCGGTATAAGATATATTTACCACCCACCCCGGCAATATGGGCCGAACCGGGCAATTACCAGGTACGCCCACCTTTAAATTGCGCACAGGCCAGACTGAAGAAACAAGTATCAGGCTGCCTGATAAGGAACACGTTTTAACATCAATAGGAAATTGATAATTATTGCCGCTTAGGCATGCAGCCCCCGCACAATACCTGGCCTTACCATAGTTAAAGGCGCTGTCTCCAAGGGCCATATTACCCTGCAGGCAATAAGGTTTTGAATTTTTATCACCCGTAAACATTATACATGACAAGTAATAATAAGAACCGGAATTTTGACGCACCAGCGTGAGTTGGATAGCCCGGTATTCCTTTAATATTATTTTAACCGGTGGTGATTCTACAAATGTAAAAACAGAACGCCCCAACCCTATCTGTATTCTCTCAAGCATATCCAGACAGTTGCTGAAAAAATCAGGTTCAATAAAAATTACCACCCGGGATGAATCATTTTTCCAGTTAGCTCTGCAATATTCTGCCGAAGCTTGATCAAAATTTTCTTGATCATTCAAGGATTTTGAAACTATTTCAGAAGACCCCGGATTTGGAGTAATAAAAGTTGTATCTGGTATTATCAGCAATGAATCAGAAGTCAACAGCACCTGATCAGGGCGTTTCATAAATACAGACACAATGCCTGTGATTAATAAAAAACCAAGAACAATTAAGGGCAAATTAGCCAGTCGGAATCCCGAAATGCGCGGATTACTGGCTGTTTTACGCGTGGGGGGTTTAAAATCAGTGTGGGAAAAACTCACCTTATTTTAAGACGAGAAATTCAGCCTTGTTCCTGCCCGGTTTAACCTCAATACTTTGAGTAATAGATTCGATGCCCTTTACCAGCTTAATATCATACTTGCCGGGAGGTATATCACGTACCCAGGTGGGAGTTTTAAGATTTAAGTTTTTACCGTTCAGAAATATTTCTGCACCCTGAGGCCGGCTGGCAATAAAAATACTGCCTGGCTCCCCACCAACAACTGCTGGAGGCTCAGGATCTGGTTTTGGTTCTTCAGCCTTAACAATGGGCTTGGGAGCAGGTGGAGGAACTGGCTTTATAACCTCTGACGGTGGTGTGGGCTTTGGCGCAGGCTCAAGTTTTTTTGGAGGCTCTTTAACCGCAATTTTGACCAGATCTACATGAAGTACTTTTTGCTTTTCATTTATAGACACTTTTTTCTCGAACTTCTCGTAACCCTCCAGGCGGACAAGAATGGTATTATTATCATTGTTCAGGGTAATATTTACCGGTGTTTCGCCTTTATTGGCAAAATTGAGAAGTACAGTGGCGCCAGGGGGATTTGACGTAATGCGCACTGTATTACCCGCAACGGGAACTGGAGCTGGTGGTGCTTTAACAGGCCTGGCAATATTAACCGGCTTGGTTTTAGGTTTTGTGATAACGGGTGGTTTGGGCCTGGAGACTACCGGCTTATTTACCACCTGGGGAGTTTTAGACGCAGGAACAGGCGCGACAACGGGAGCCGGAG
>CAZRWX010000040.1:17202-20022 GCA_964603925.1 uncultured Bifidobacteriales bacterium
AGGCGCGACAACGGGAGCCGGAGCTACTGGAGTTTTAGCCTCCGGCTCTTTGAGCTTATCTGGTATATAAGGCTCCTCTACCGGGGCTCGAGTTTTCATCTCCGGCATAAGCGAGCTTTTGTAAAAGAAAAATCCCAATACACCAATTGCAGAAAGTAGAATAACTGTAAGGACAATTACCATTATTGAAGATGAAGACTTCTTATTACTCGGACTGTCAAGCTTGTCGAGGCCCAGAGGGTCTTGGGGAAGCTCCCCGGACTGAGTATCGTCTACTATAACAAGACCTACATTATCGCCAGCCTTGACACCCCAGTTACGACCGCCGCTCCTTTTAGATGATTTAACCCTAGCTTTAGGATTACGGGGACGATCTTGAAGGCTGGCCCTGTCTCGGGAAACCGAACCTGCTGGAATATTGGCAGCTGGTGCTGATGTATTTGATGTGGACTCTGGTAAGGGCGGTTCATCGCCCAGGGCCTGAGTGGGGATATCTTCCACAGGCTCGAAGGCTGGTAATTCCAGGCTCTCGGAAGGTGCTGCTTCCAAAGGCAATAGGTCATCATTGGAAGCTGGGACTGTTGGGTACGTTTCTAACTCTAAAGGCAATGGGTCCTCTTGAGCAAAAGAAGGCTCCAAAGCCTGTATGTCCGGTGATACACCCTCCAGTGGAATAGCGCTTTCCCGATATGGTGTATCGTTTAATGAAGGAAAATTATTCTCAATTGTGCCCAGCGATGCTGACTCAAGTTCAGAGCTGGCGGGAGATGACTGGGAACCCAGACTTGACTCCAGATCTGTCTTAAAAGAATCAAACTCCAACTCATCATCGGTTTGCTGCTCTGTAACAGACTCGTTTGACTCTGCAGAACCCTCTGTAGCCTGTAATGCCTCCGCGTCTGCCAGAAGCTCAGCTTCGCTGGTATAAAGCCGAAGAGTTTTGTCCAGACCTGCTTGCTTTAAAGTGGTTTGGATCTTAGGCTGAGCAGCCAGAATACCAATGATGCCATCAATCTGAGTTATCTGCTTATGCAAAGTAACTAGAACATTGATAGTGTCACTGTACAAATAGTCCAGACTGGATAAATCTATAGCCAGATAACGAACTTCATTTTGTATAAGAAAAGCTGCTTGTTTTTGCAGGTTGGCGGAGTCGAATACTTCATTAACCTCCATTTTACTGGTAATAACAGCAAATATCCCCAATGTACGAACATCAAATTTGATAGAACACCTCCTCGCTTATGGGTTGCCAGCAAAATAAAAAAGCAACAAACTTCTAATATATTAAAATATTTAAATACTAATCAGTTCTAAATATTCATTACAATAAAAATCTTATTCCAGCTGCTCCAGTTCTTCCTCTGGTTCTTCTATCTTGTCGATCTCTTCTTCAGAAACTGGCAATTGTGATTCACTAATTACTGGTTTAACAGGTAATGCCTTACTTTTCTGGTTCTTGAGCCCCGCCTCTGGCAATGGCAGCCGGGGCACTGAAGGCTGGTTTTGACCCCATTGGGAAGATATAAAATTCCCCGCTCTACCAGGGAAAAACGTGAAAGCAATACGATGTGAATTTGTGAGTTCAGGATGCATTTGCAGACTGTAATCCAAAGAGAAAAAACCCCGATACAAATACCCAAAGCCAAAACTGGGGCGCCCTCTCCCATTTAGCTCAGGCAAACCCAAACGCAAATGCACGCCCATATTTAGTGAGTACTCCAATGCCGCATTGCTGTTAAGTAAAAAGGCCACCGGGTTATCCACAAAACTGCCCCCATCTACACCTGCTTGCGACTTAGCACCCTCACTGATTAAGCCTTTGGTTTGAATGGCAAGATTAAATGTCCCATAAAAATACTGGCTGGGCAGTACAGTCCCAAATCCTAAATAACAATCTGTTTGTTCATACTCCAGATACTCGGACTCCCATCTAGTTGAAGAAGGAATGGCCCCTTTTATCAAGCCGCTGGCAATAAAATACTTTAAAAATTTGTAGCGCAGACCTAAATCACCCCTTATGCCAACACCCAATTGATCCAAATCTCTATAAAGAAGGTGAATATTAAAACCCGCATCAAATTCCCCCCACCTTCGTGAAACCGCACCGATAATCACATAATCCACAGCCGAAAAAGTGCTTGTATTGTGGGACTGGGGAAAACTGGGATTCAGCTCAATACCATCCGCCTCAAACCTGGCCAGAGCAAAACCTAGAGTATGCAGAGAATCAAGGGGAAAAATCATGCCGAAATGGTCTAAACTTGCATTAGAAAATTTAGACATATGGCCTAAATTTAAGGAAATATGTTGATTATCATTCATTGCTGCAGGAAAATAAGCCAGAGATGTTACCCCACCCGACATACCCAGAGCCGTATTGGAAAGCGCCGAATATCTGGCTCCAAGCCCCTCATCAGCACTCAAATTAACACCCTGTGCCTGCCCGGCAGAGCTGACTGAAACAAAAGCAACGGCAATAAAGAATAGGATAAACATCTTAAAGTATGATACTAACTGGCTGATTTTTTAAACACCTGCATTTTAAGTGCTAGTGCTCCTTTTTAACTGCTATAAGCATTACTGTTACACCTCGGAAGTAATGTAAATAATTTACCAAATTACAAACTATAAACCTGTATAATCTAAACTGGAAAAATAGCCCTTTCCTGGGATTTAAATTAATAATCCAGAAATAGTCATTACTTAATATGGGAATTAAAACGAGAAGCTAGCTTTTCGTTCTAACAAACCGGTGGAGCATGTCCCCCGCTCATCGTGCCTGCCGGGCCGAAGTTCGCCGTGGCGGACGCAGACCGG
>CAZRWX010000041.1:0-19938 GCA_964603925.1 uncultured Bifidobacteriales bacterium
GCATTCTAATAAACTGATGGAGCATATCCCAACTTTGTGAGAATGCTCATCAGACGTTTACAATTTGCTAACATTGTTATTATGAAAGTTTTTGGTCTTTCCGATCTCCACCTCTCCTTTAATACTCCGGACAAAACCATGGATTGTTTTGGCAATGAATGGCTTGTTCATCACCAGAAGATTTACCAGAACTGGCATCAAACCATAAGCCAGGAAGATATCGTAATCATAGCCGGTGATATCAGCTGGGCCAAAAAGCCCAGTCAAGCCCAGGCTGATCTGAGCTGGATACATAATCTTCCAGGTCAAAAAATTATCATTAGAGGCAATCACGATTACTGGTGGCCCCGCGGGTCCAAAATTAATCATATGCTACCTTCAAGTATACACGCCATTGCCAATAACTGCGTACAGCTGGGTTCACTGGTATTTTTTGGCAGCCGCCTTTGGGATACCCCCGAATATTCAGTTTCTGATATAATAGACTGGGACCCGGCTAAAGGCAAAATACCCGGTAGTCAAAACATGGAGCACGAAGACGAAACAGAGAGGATTTATCAAAGGGAGCTGGAACGGCTCAAACTTTCTATTAACAGCCTTCCTGGTGACCGGTGTCTTACACGCATTGGTGTTTGTCATTTTCCCCCGCTAAATCACCTGCTGCAGCCATCAAGGGCTGCCAGCTTATTTACTCAGGCAGGCGCACACCATGTAGTCTTTGGGCATCTTCACAGCGTCAAAAAAGTAGGGCCCATTTTTGGAGAAATGGGCCCTACACATTTTCATTTAACTTCCAGCGATTATATTAACTTCATACCCAAACTGATTTACAGTACCTAATGTCCGATGAACGTTCCATCCCGCCACTGCGGGACGAACACGCTACATCGGCTGATTAGAACGCCAAGCCGCCTGCCTTGGCGAAACCGTATGGTGAAGCCAGGTCGCTTTTCATTCTAATCAGCCTTATACCGCAGGAAGGCGGGGGTTTCATAATCCACCTCAGGATTATACTCCCGGCTGCTCCCATCCTGACTTTTGGGAATTATAATACCGCCATGAGAGTTATTCATAACAAGTGCACTCGCCGGGACGGCCGGTTTGTGCTCTTTGAGAACAGGTTCTTCCACCATTTGAGGCTTTTTGGGAGCATAATGCGGGAGGATTTCCTCCTGTTCAGGCTCTGGCACATTACCAGTTACTGGTGTAACAGGCAGTACTGTCTTAATAGTACTCTGAGCAGGCTGACCGAATACAGCCTGATCAATTTCACTTTTGTTAAAGCCCGTAGCAATGACCGTTATATCAATTTCATCTTTATACTCCGGATTTATAACAGTACCAAAAATGATATTAGCGTTGGTATCATCACCTATTGCTTTATAAATGAAATTCATAGCCTCATCAACCTCTACCATGGTCAGATTTTCACCCCCTGTTATATTGATCAGGACACCGGTGGCACCCATAACGGATACATCATCAAGAAGAGGAGAGTGAATGGCCCTGCTAGCGGCCTCTTCAGCCCTGTTCTCGCCAGATGCGCTACCCGTACCCATGAGCGCGTCCCCGCCCTGACTCATTATAGCCTTAACATCGGCGAAATCCACCTGAATATCACCGTGTTTCAGGATAATCTCTGATATTCCGCGGGTGGCTGAGGTAAGAACTTGATCTGCAAGTTTAAAAGCTTCCCTAAAAGTTGTAGTTCGTTCAATTATTGATAAGAGTTTCTGATTGGGGATAACTATAATAGTGTCAACAAACTTTCTCATTTCATCCAGACCATTCCTGGCATTTCTGTCACGAATGGGTCCTTCAAAAGTAAAAGGTTTGGTAACCACACCAACACTGAGTATTCCCAGTTCTCTGGCGATTTCGGCCACTACAGGAGCAGCCCCAGTACCTGTACCACCACCCATACCGGCGGTTATAAATACCATATCAGAGCCTTCCAGGTGGGCTTTCAACTTATCTCTGTCTTCTTCCATAGCCATCATACCGATATGAGGATTGGCGCCAGCTCCCAGACCGCCAGTAATTTTTTCCCCTATCTGGATGCGGACATGAGCCATGTTATTGTCCAGGGCCATAGCATCGGTATTTACTGCAATAAATTCAACGCCCTCCAACCCTGATTGCACCATTCTGTTCACAGCATTACCACCAGCGCCTCCAACGCCTATCACCTTCATTTTGGCAACAGTATTAAAGGTGTCGTCTATTGCGAATTGCATTCTACCCTCCTTTTTTTAGGACCTACACGTATTGTTTAACCCAGTTTGTCATTTTTTTAATAATCTCTCTAAATTTGTCATGACTTTCACGATAGTCAGATTCACCAGTAATATGCTGGTCTTTAAGGCACCCATACTTAATAAGACCAACACCAGTAGCATGGATAGGTGTGGAGGCGCAATCCACTAAGCCGCCAAATGAGTGGGGAATTCCGAGTTTTACAGGCATGCCGAATACATGCTCTGCACACTCAATTGCGCCATGCATGAGCGCTCCACCACCGGTCAATATAATACCAGCCCCCAGCATATCCACCAGGTTATTTTTCTTGAGCTCACGGAGTACCATGCTGAATATCTCATGCATACGCGGCTCAATAATAGAAGCCAGAACAGCACGGCTGACCTCCCTCTGCTCACGACCACCTACACCAGGCACTACAATATATTCTGAATTCTCCAAACCATTCCGCAGACAAGTACCATGAGTTTTTTTAATTTCTTCTGCCCTTTCAATAGGGGTACGTATACCAATGGCAACGTCACTGGTTACATTTTTACCACCCAACCCGATACTGGCAGTATGACGTATACTGTCTTCAATATATACTGCCAAATCTGTAGTGCCGCCACCCATATCCACCAGCGCACACCCCAATTCACGTTCGTCATCCTCTAAAACAGAATATGACGAAGCCAAAGGCTCCAAAACAATGTCAGAGACTTTGAGCCCGGCTTTTTCTACGCTTTTATAAATATTCTGCGCAGAGGTAACAGCTCCAGTTATAATATGCACATCAGCCTCCAGGCGCACACCAGACATACCAACCGGGTCTTTAATGCCGGCCTGGTCATCCACTATAAACTCCTGAGGAATAACATGAAGCATTTCCCTGTCCATGGGAATAGCCACAGCCCTGGCGGCCTCTATGACCCTTGCGACATCCTGACGGGTGATTTCGTTGTCTGTACGATATACAGCTATTACACCACGAGAGTTTATGGAACGGATATGATCGCCCGCTATACCCACATAAACTTCATCAACCTGGACACCGGCCATAAGTTCGGCCTCCTCTATGGCGCGCTTGATAGAGCGTACAGTTTTGTCGATATTAACAACCACACCCTTACGCAGACCTTCACTGGGGCTGGTACCAACCCCAAGGATCTTTAAATACTTATTTTCATCCATCTCTCCAATAAGGACGCCTATCTTGGTGGTGCCAATATCCAGCCCTACTATGGGATTATTCATTAAACCCTCCTTCTCCTTCAGCTCACGTAAACATAACCGTTTACACGAAGATCTATGGTGTTGCCGGCTTTCCAGCGTCTGCTTATACAGGATAGAAATGAGCTCCAGGAATCCAGCGTTTTCTCAAAGCCGGACTCCAGACAAACGATATAGCTCAAATCATGTTCCCTGGAAATTAATCGTATTACCCTGTTGCCCATATACTCAATTTGAGATATGGAATTAAAAATATCTGGATACTGCTCCCTGGCAGTGCTCAAAAACATACACAAGTTACGTAATGTGCTCCCGTCCTCAGTATTGAGCTCCACTACCGGAAGATCATTACGACAAAGGGAAATATCCGGAAGAAACTCACCCTTGCCACTGATGCCATACCAGGAGTGCTGGCGGGTACCATTTTTGCGAAGACACAAAGCTACTGGTACCTTTTCGTTTAACACAACCCGCAATTTTGATGGAAACCTTCTTTTTACTACCGCTTTTTCTACCCAGGGGTGCTGACACAATAATTTTTGCTTTTCTTCAAGGGATACGTCAAACAGTTTAACGCCAAGTTCCAGATCCATTAAACCTGTTAACACAGCATTATCCAACTGATTATTGCCCTCGAAAATCATATCCCTTAACACAAAAAAGTCGCCCTTTTTATAAAAGTAAAAGGAGCCGTAACTTGCTGTAATTAAAATTCCAATAATTAAGCCCCATGCGAAAGCTATTTTCAATATATTTGCAAATTTTTTCCCGGTTCTTTTCAGAGACTCTTTGTGTTTCCTCCGAACAGTCAATAGTTTTTTTGACTTTTTTGAGGTTCGCCGGTTTGAGTTCGCTCTATTTCCAATTGAATATTTCATCAAACATTCCCCGACTTGTCAAATAGACTCTGCCCAAAGGCGTTGATATCCCCAGCCCCCATAGTTACCAGCAAATCCCCCTGCTTAAGTATGTCATATACCTGATTTTCGCCTTCTATACCGGCTTTAAGCAGACTGCACTGACTAAAACCCTGCTTTTTCATTTCATTAATTATTAACCCGGAATTTACACCCTTTACAGGGCGCTCCCTGGCTCCGTAAACCGGAGCTACAAATACTGTATCGGCAATTGATAAGGCCTGAGCAAATTCATGGTAAAACGATTTGGTCCGGCTGAAGAGATGAGGCTGAAAAACCACTATCATCTGCCTGGCCGCAGCCAACCGCAAGGCTTTCAAAGTTGTATTCACTTCGGTGGGATGATGAGCATAATCATCAAAAAAGGAGACGCCATTTTTCCTGCCGAGAAAATCCATACGGCGCCGGGCGCCTTCAAAGCCCCAAAGCCCCTTCTTTATGTACTTCATGGGAACCCCTAACTCTCTGGCCAGAGCCAGGGCGCCCAGAGCATTAGTGGCATTATGTTCCCCCCAAACACGCAATTTTATCTCACCTAGGTTTTTGCCTTTGCAGCAGGCTTTAAAACTGATACCTTTAGGGCCGTTTTTAAGGTCATGGGCAGAGTATTGAGCCATAGGATGAGTACCATAAGTTACAGCCCTCACTGGACACTTGGAAACAAGGCTTTTAGTATTTTCATCATCGACATTTATAACCGCCAGACCATGGAAGGGCAGCCTGCTTAAATATTCCAGAAATGCTTTTTTAATCCCAGCCAACCCCCGGTAACAGTCCAGATGCTCCCGGTCAATGTTGGTAACAAGAGCAGCACTGGGATACATATTTAAGAAGGAACGGTCGTATTCATCTGCCTCAGCAATTAAATAATGTTCATTTCCCGAAAGAGCAACGGCCTTTTTTGGGGGAAGCGGCACCTTTTTATCAACACCACCACCAATTACGATAGTGGGAATTCTCGCTGCAGCCCATATATCAGCAAGCATTATGGTAGTGCTGGTTTTACCATGAGTACCAGACACACCTATAGAAAATTTCCTTTTCATTAATTCACCCAGCAAAACTGAACGTTTAACGCAGGGCAGCTTGCATTTTTTAGCTTCCAACAATTCTACATTATTCTCAGAAACTGCCGATGAGTAAATAACAGCGCCGGCACCAGCTAAGTGACCAGGGGAATGGCCCACTGTTACTTTGATACCTGCTATACCCAGACGAATCAATGTTTCAGATTTTGATGCATCAGACCCACTGACCTTGTATCCAAGGCCAACCATAGTCTCCGCCAGAGTACTCATACCTGCTCCGCCTATGCCTATAAAATGCAGTCTATCCAATTGAGTACCTAAAATCAGTCGCATTTTAACTTTCTTTGCTCAGACACTTCGCACATTAAGCGTGTAACCTCTGATTAATCATGGCTTTTCTTATCAACTTTCTGGTAACCTGTTTATAATGATAGCTTCGGGATGATTCGACCCCCGAAATATTAAGAATAACCCCGGAAAGAAACATAGTTACGCACAAGGCCGTACCCCCAAATGACACAAACGGCAAAGGTTGACCTGTAGTAGGGAAAAAACCCGCACACACACCTACATGCATAATAACATTCACACCGATGGAAGTAGTTATACCCAGAGCAACCAGACTGCCAAATTTATCCGGGCATTGGTAAGATATACTTAGACCCCGCCAGATAATAATACCAAACAGAAATAGACAAATAGTTGTACCGGCAAACCCGGCCTCCTCGCCCAGAATACTGAAAATAGTATCTGTAAAGGGCATGGGAAGATACCCCAGCTTCTGAGTACTGGTACCAAGGCCAGTGCCAAAAATACCACCATTTCCAAGACTGATTAAAGCCTGTAGAGATTGATAAGAGTCAGCCATATTATCTTCTGGATGCAGAAAAGCCATTACTCTGCGCAGCCGATAGGGGCTGCTTAACATCAAATACCCTAAGATGGGAACAAGTATCAGTGATAGCGACAATAAATGACTGATACGAGCGCCAGCTGCAAAAATAAGCACCGCCGCAATGCTGGCAATAGTAAGCGCTGTACTATAATCGGGCTGTGCCATTACAAGAACAAATACTATTGCCACCATTATTAATGAGGAAAGAAGTCCTTCCTTAAAACGGTGCAAAACATCTTCTTTTTTAGTGAGCAGGCGCGCAAGAAAGAAAATTAGCGCCAGCTTAGCCAGCTCAGAGGGCTGCAAACCAAAACTGGCTATGCTGATCCATCTTTTAGCTCCGTGTACACCAGTTATAGAGGAGGATGTAACCAGGAATAAAAGCAGCCCCAGTGCCAGAAAAAACATGGGCCTGGCCAATTTTTCCCAGGAACGATAATTTATGGAAAGCCCTGCGAAAAGAGCCAGAAAAGCTATTAAAACCTTCTTTAAATGGGTGATTAGATAAAAGGAGCTTGACAGACCGCGGCTTTCGGCATAGGCCCCAGAAGAACTGTAAATAATAACAATACCCAAACCTACCAGGGCAAAAGTACACAGCATAAAAACGATATCCACTTTTCTAATACTTTTAGCTTTTTCAGGCATTGGGCCCCCTCAAAACACATTCACTGACCCGTTCAAGTTTCATACCGCGAGAAGCTTTTACCAGAATAGCATCACCGGGCTTTAATACCCGCATTAGCCTGGCATTAAGCGTGGTTATATCTCTATAATATTGACTGGCCTTTTTTGGAAAGCCACTGGCTCTGGCGCCTTCAATTATCTGCCTACCCCAGCAACCGGTGGTAAAAAGACTGCTAATGCCGCTATCCGCAGCCTGAGCACCAGCTTCATAATGCAGCCTGGCAGCCATGGGTCCTAACTCCAGCATATCTCCTAAAACAGCTACCTTACTGCCTCTGACCTTTACATTACCCAGAACTTTAAGCGCCTGGTGCATGGAAGATGGATTAGCATTATAACAATCATCGTATAGGATAATGCCCCGGCGTTTCTTTATTTGCATGCGCCTGGCACTGGCTGTAAAACCGTTGAGCGCATTGGCAATCTTCCTGCTAGTAATACCCATACACTTACCTGCGGCAGCTGCCCCAAGCGCATTATAGAGATTATGTTCTCCCGGCACTTTAAGGGTCACAGAAATACCATCCAGCAAAAAGGCCGCACACCCTTTCGAATCAAAAGTAAGGTTTTGGGGTTTACTATCACCATTATGTATACCGAATTTAACTACCCTGTAAGAAGAGCATGTTTTCATCCTCTTCAAGTATATGTCATCACCATTAACAATTAGCAGGCCTCTTGTTTTAAAACCCGATGTAATTTGTTTTTTTTCCAGGTAGACATTCCTTAAATTATGAAAATGTTCCAAGTGACTGTAACCAATGCACGTAATCACAGCCATCTCGGGACTTGCTATCCGGGATAATGTGCGGATCTCTCCGGGATGATTTGTGCCCGCCTCTAACACCGCAAATTTATGGCTCTTTGACAGTCCAAAAATTGTAAGCGGCAGGCCAATGTCATTATTAAAATTACCTGTTGTTGCTAACACTTGTCCGCAGGAGGAAAGCACAGCTTTTAACATATCTTTAGTGGTGGTCTTGCCGTTGGAGCCTGTAATACAAATTGATGGAACCGATAACTTTGAGATATACTTACCTGCCAGCTGCCCCAGAGCGCGACGAGTATCCTTTACAGATATAAGCAGCCCTCCGTTAAACGATGAGTTCTTTAGCCACCCGGCATCAACTACAGCTGCAATACAGCCTTTTTTAAAGCATTGTTCAATATATTTATGCCCATCAAAATTAGGACCCCGCAGCGCCCAGAATACTTGACCGTGGGTTATTTTCCTGGAATCAATGCTTATATGCACCTGGCTGTTTAAGCTCACACCTGGGAGCTTACCAGAAACGGTGGCCTCAAGCATTGAAACCAAATCTCGTAGATTAATGTCCATTCCCAGCCTCATTTAAGTCAGCCCTTTGGGAATGCATCCAGGCTTCAACTTCCTCTTGATCGCTGAAATGAGATTTTTTATCACCAATAATTTGGTAATCTTCATGGCCCTTCCCAGCAATTAGAAGGCAGTCACCCTTTGTGAGAGAATTGAGAGCAGTATAAATAGCATCCCGCCTGTCTGCAATAGCCCGGACATTATCTTTAATAATTATACCCTTGAGTATATCCTCAATAATATCTTCCGGGCGTTCGCTTCTGGGATTATCGCTGGTAATCAGAGTTTCATCAGCATTTTCAGCTGCAATTTTACCCATCTTGGGTCTTTTGTCCTTATCTCTGTCACCGCCACAGCCAAAAAGACATACCAAACGGCCTTCCACCAGACCCCTGAGGCTTTTTATTATACGCTCCAGGGCATCGGGAGTATGAGCATAATCAATAACAGCCATAGCCCCTACTGGTAATTTTATACTCTCGCAGCGGCCCTGCACATACACATTTGCCAGGGCCCTGGAAATAACTGTTTCTGAGAACCCCATAGATAACCCCAGAGTAACAGTGGCCAGTAGATTCTCAATATTTATATCACCCCAAAGATTGGTTTGAAATCTGTAAATATTGCCCCTATAGCTTATTGTTAGTTTTGTTTCCCCCATTACCATATCTGCTGATTCCAGAGTAACATCAGATCCCTTTTCGGCTTGAGACAGACACTTGCGTGTAAAACCCAGAGATCGCACTCCCAGTTCTGATTTGAGCCGGACCCCATATTCTGAATCCATATTTATGATAGCCAGACCTTCACCGGATAAGTACTCCGTAAACAGCCGGCGCTTTGAAATAAAATATTCCTCCATGGTATTATGATAATCCAGATGATCGTGAGTCAGATTGGTAAAGACTGCACGGTCAAAGCTGATACCGCTGATCCTATCCTGGGAAAGAGCATGGCTGGACACCTCCATAACCAGGTAATTACACCCCAAGGCCCTCCCTTGATTTATCAAATTCATTATTTCTACAGGATCTGGAGTGGTTAATGTTGATGGTATACTTTTATCACCAAAGGCATTTTTAATGGTGCCGATAGATATAGGTGCCTGCCCGTTTGCCTTTATAAGTGAACCAGTAAGCTGCGTAATTGTAGACTTGCCGTTAGTACCTGTAATCCCTATACAATACAGGTTCTTAAGCAAGCCTCCATAAAATGTGTCAAGTATTTTTACTATCTGTTTTTTTAGTTTGTCTGATTGAATTACAGGGATTTTATTATAGCTGACATTTTCCTCGGTAATTGCACATACCGCGCCATTGGCAAGGGCATTGTCAAGAAACCTGCTGCCCTGTGTCCTGGTCCCGGCCAAAGCCAGGAACAACCCCCCCGGCTTAATCTGCCTGGAGTCAATATGTATATTAGTTACATCTAACCCCTGATGCTTATCCTGGTTAAGGCCGGTGTTTTTTAAAATATCTCCGAGTAACATTTACCTGTTCCTCTCCAGGTTAAGGGCAACACGGGTGCCCCTTTCTAACATCTTGCCTTTAGCAGGATGCTGTTCATTAACTTTGCCCACACCTTTGTAGGCTACATTTACTTCCATATCCCGCAGCTTTAACAATGCATCTCTTAACGACAGGTTTTCCAAATCAGGCATTACCCAGTTATCAGCTATTTCGATATTTGATTTGTTTGAAGCCGCCAATGTCTCATTATTCCCGCCATTTGTGCCTCCAGCCATATATTTCATCCTTTTAAGTGCACCACCGCCTACACGACCCAACTCCGCTGATGCTGCTTGCATTCCCCGGAATAAAGAACCCTCATCAGGCTCTGACTTTTGAACCAGAATTGACTCATTAAGGTTATACTTTGGCATAGCGGCCATACGATCGAGAATTTCTTTAAGTATAGGAGCAGCACTGGAGCCACCATACTTATCATTTTCCGGTTCATCAACCAGGATTAACCCGACAAATCTGGGAGACTCTGCCGGCGTCATACCAATAAATGAAGAATGGAACTTGCCTTGCATATACTGACCGGTAACAGGATCAATTTTTTCTACCGTTCCGGTTTTGCCCGCCAGCGTATATTTTAATGATTTAATATTACTGGCTGTACCATAATCTACTACCGCCATCATCATATTCCTTACCTTTGAGGCTGTATTACTGGAAATGACACGCCTTACCTTTTGTGGCTTAAACTGCTCAACCACCTTATTTTCAGAGTCCAGCCATTCCTTAATAAGACGCGGTTTCATTAAAATACCACCATTAGCTATAACGGCGCCTGCCATTATAATCTGCAAAGGGGTTGTTCCTATCTCCTGGCCCCAGGCCATAGTTGCCTGTGAACGTCGGCTCCATTTACTGACATTTTGCAGATAACCGCTCTCTTCAGCGGGAAGCTCAATACCCGTTTTCATACCAAAACCAAAAGATCGCAGATACTGATAATACACGTTGGGCTTAAGTTTCATACAGGCCTTTACCATAACCACATTACTGGAATATGCCATGGCATCGCGAAAAGTTATATTCTCCTTGGGTTTGGTATCTCTGACCAGCGCTCCGGAAATTTTATACTGTCCATTCTCAGCATAAAACACATCTTCCGGATTAACCAGTCCTTCTTCCAATACTGATGCCGCCGTTATGATCTTAAAGGTAGACCCGGGTTCATACACTTTAGATATAGCCTGATTTCTACATCCCATTATATCATTTTTCGTTCGGCGGTTAGGATTATAAAAAGGATAATTTGCCATAGCCAGAATATCCCCCGAATGAGGATCAATAATTATAGCGATACCCTTCCGGGCCCGAACGCGGATTACGCCTTTCTCCAGTGCCCGTTCAGTAATTTGCTGTATATCTACATCAATGGTTGTACCCAAATTTACGCCATTAACCGGTTCTTTTTTTTCCTCTTGAAAACCGGGATAGTACTTTCTGCCAACATCATATCGGGAATAACGCCAGCCATCAGCACCGCGAAGTATTTTATCCTGTTCGTATTCCAAACCCAGTTGGCCAAACCCGTCTCTGCCAATATTGCCCAGAACTTGACCCGCCAGGCTGCCAAAAGGGCACACCCTGCGCAAATGCCTCTGGTGTTTGGTTTTACCCTCAGCATAGGTTACATCAAGATTGGCATTCATAATCAGCTTGTTGCCCATATTATCAAAAACTTCTCCGCGCTGGGGAGAGATTATCTTTCTTCTAAGAGATTGCTTCTGAGCTAACTGTGTGTAGTATTCTCTTTTCACAACCTGTAATACAAATATTTTAGCCACTATGCCCAGCCAGGCCAGCAAAAATATACAACCAATAGTTATAATCCTCTTATTATTCATAGGAGGGTTTGCTCTGCACCGGGTTATTATCCTGGCGATAAATAAAATTAGGAACACCGGCATATACCAGAGAGAACCGCTCTTTAGCCAGCTTCTCCAGGCGTTTGTAATCTTTTAATTTTTCAATATCCAGTTTTATGTGTACAATATCATTATTCAGACACGACGTTCTGCTTTTAAGGGCCACAGTATTTTTCGTGTATTTAATGTATGTATAATTACGCCAAACCTGGGCTACAAAAAGACCAGCGGCCAAAAGCAATATTCCCAGCCATAATATTATATTGCGTAGTTTTACTTCAATTGATTTCATTTTATCTTTTCTACAACTCTCATTTTGGCAGAACGAGCCCTGGAATTAACAGCTATTTCACTTCTTTCCGGCAGCAGCGGTTTCTTATAAACTTTTTTTAGTCTGCGGTTATCACCCCCGCAACTACATATAACCTGTTCGGGAGGGCAAATGCATTTTCTTTCATAGCTTGCCAGGGTTTGTTTTACCATTCTGTCTTCAACGGAATGATAGGTCAGAACACATAACCGACCTTGTATTTGAAGTAAATCCACTGCAGATTTAAGAGCTTTTTCAATTTCTCCTATTTCACTATTAAGCTGCATACGAATTGCCTGGAATACCCTGGCAAGAATACTGTTGCGTTTGGGACCTTTAACCCGGAAAACGCTGTCGGTGGCAGCTTGAAGTAAATCTCCTTCTTCGTATTCAGGCAACATAGCCTTAATACGTTTTGCCAGAGTCAGTGAACGAGGTAAATCTGCATGCTGCGAAAAAACAGCTGCCAATGATATTTCATTCACAGACTTTAAATACTGCATGGCCGTTTGACCAATTGATTGATCCATCCTCATATCCAGGAGATTTGAATTTTCGAAACGAAACCCACGGGAAGGCGTGTTTATTTGATAAGAACTTACTCCTAAATCAAATAGTATTCCCAAAAACTCCTTAGATTTAAGGTGGGAACCTAATTCAGAGAATCGACTTTGTATCAAGCTAAGCCTATTTTCCCCTTTAAAACGGGATTGACAATGGGAAATTGCATCACCATCCCTATCCATCCCGATTATTTTGGCTGCGGGACCTAACCTGTCCAGCAAGTAATGGGTATGCCCTCCTCCTCCCAGAGTGGCATCTAAAAACAGGCCATCCGGACCTTTTATAAGACACGCAGCCACCTGAGCCGGCATAACGGGTACATGATAAACTACAGGCATTATATAGGTTCAACCTGGATAAAAGCACTTTTCAAAGCCATCAGCATCTTCATCAGTTACGGCAATAATTCGTTCAAATCTGGCTGGATTCCACAAACGAATTCTGGCTCCATCACCCGCAAAGGTTACCTCTCGCTCTAAACCTGCATATTTCATTAATTCAGGAGAAAGCGCAATCCGATTTTGTGCATCTAATTCAGACATTTTTGCCATGGAGGTTATTCTCATTACAAATTGAGCCCCAGTTTTATCTTTCCTGGCAAGCGGCTCAAGTTCTTCAACTACATACCGGTTCCACTCCTGCAATGGTCTTAAAGCCAGAGTACGCTCCGCAAACAAGGTTACTATAATAACGCCTTGGGCCTCCAGAGGAAGCTGTTTTCTCAACTCCCGGGGCAGGTTTGTCCGGCCTTTAGCATCCACAGAAACTGAAGCTGCTCCTATAAATCCGACAGGATTTACCATAATAAATAACTTTTAACCATAATTACCATAAAAGTACCACTTTTACCCACGATCTTGCAATTATTTAATAAAAAAAATTGATCTTGTCCGGAAAAAAATTTATGGCGATAAGTTTATGGGCCTAAATGAGCATTTTTACCCATTTACCAGGACAATAGACATAAATAGTGCAGATTAATCTATTTGCATCCACTTCCTGGTTATCCAGGAGATAGACAGGAGACCTAAAATCAGGAAAAAACCCAATTTTTTATTATATAAGGGCTTTTTCTCTTCTTTCGTCTCCATTATGTGCCCAGAGGAAAAATCCGGGTAATCGAGTAGCGGCCTTTTTATGTCAGCATTAAGAATGCAGCCCTTTGTAACCTCTGCCAGTTTATTCAAAAAGGATAAATTGTAGCCGATTTTAGAATTCTCTAATGACGCTCGATTATGAACAGTTACAGAATCAGACCATAGAGTATCATTGCCAACAATCAGATCTGCACCGTATTTACCCATGGATATGGCGATCTGGGTTGAAAAAAGAACCCGTGAAGAGCTTAACCCTTTGGATTTTGCTAATGTAAGTTCCTGAAAAAAGCCCCCATTACGAATATGTAGAACTGCCTCAGGGCTGTTTTCACCCATCTTAATGACTGCGGAAACTTTAAACCTGCGATTATCATAAATACTTTCTGGAAAAGAAAAAGTAAAATCCTCAGATTCAGTTTTAACATATTTTGCAATACCTTGCCAGAAAGCGCCAATAGTACGCTGTATGGAAGCATTATTGTCATGGTTAAACATATTTTGCCAGAAATCTCTCAAAAAAGTTGCATAAACCGGAGTTCCCTTTAACTTCGTTTTCATAAAAAGGCACCCATATTTTTTATTTTCATGAGCAGAAACCAGACAGCTAGCCGTATCATCCCTTTGAGGGAGCTTTAATTCGCTGGATGTTAAATTTGATAAAGAAGTCTGCTTAAAATTAAAATACTGACCAGCCCTTTTTTCTACATGAGCCTCACCTTGAATAGAGATATTTTGCAGCGGCAGATTTGGCTTTAACCGGTTGACCTGGGAGTTAAAGTATACAACCGGCATTATATTTCCAATGTTAAGAGACTCATATATATGATAATCAGTGGAAAAATTATCCGCGGATACCCACAACTGATCCCCCGAATTAAAATTCACTTTTTTAAGATCTTTGGCCCATGAAAAAACCACATTAATTGAATCCAACTGACTAAGACATTCTACCATCCATTTTTCATCAAGCAGCCTAAGCGGTTTGACAAATACAATTTTCGGCATAGTACCAAAGGCGCTAAATTTGACAACCACCGTATCATTATATGTATTCATGTTATGAAGGCCATTATTTACAACTGCTGTGATTCCCACTTTCATTTGCTGTTTATCAATACCGGGGGTTGTAAACCTAAACGAAAAGTAACGTGAGCTATAAGATGCGCTATCGGAGAAGTGCTCAATAGTATGTGTATAAAAAGGTACATTGTTTTTTAAATAGGATATCGAAATGGATTTATTCCGCGCTCCAATAAACTGGCCATATACTTGTGACGTGGCTATCCCATAAGGTGTATTTACAGAACTAACCACCACCGAATCCAACTGGATATCATTAATTGAGTCAATATCAAAAACAATTGGAAAAACTTTAACCTGCGGTATCTGTAATTGTTTATCTACAAGCCCCTCATTGTTGTGACCATCGGTAAAAAGAAATACAGCCTGTAAATTATTAGCAGATAGAGAATCTGTAATGTAATTAAAGAGGGAAGAAAAATTGGTAAGACTGACGTCTTCAGTAGAACCGTGCATATATTCATGTTCAGGGGACCATACTTTTTCATTAAAAAACAAGTCCCGCACAGTAAAGCCTTTTTCCTGGTAATGGCGTTTTATAGTTTTGGAAAATATCAGACTTTTTCCCCCAATTTTTAAAGATCTTCCCGCCTGATAACTGGAGCTTTTATCGTGAATTAGCAGTATCAAAGGTTCATTATATGTTTTTGTTTTTGTTACCAGCAAAGGCTCCAGTAAAGTCAACACCAGTAGCAGCAATGCAACAATCTGAAGTACGCTCACCCAACCCCTGGCATATTCATGGCTATTAGCCAAATCGCTTTTAGATCTGGGAATTTGGAACCAGAGTATCCAAATGCCAGGAATTATAATAAGCAGGTAAAGATACGAACCGGAAAATTCAATTGAATACATTTATTTCTACGATTATTTAGCGTTAACGCCTGATTGGTTTCAATGCCTGGTGTTTTTATCACAAAGAACTGTATGCCGGGCATATTTACTGCGTTTTTTATAGTTAATGTTATAGTGTAAACCCCGAGATTCTTTTCTTCTTCTGGCGCTTTCCACAATCAGCCTGGCTGCCAGAGCAAGGTTGCGCAACTCAATAAGATGAGGCTCCATGATATATGACCAGTAATCAGCCAAAGCTTGTTTGCATACTAAATCGATAAAATCCCTGGCTCGATCCAACCGGAGATTACTGCGCACAATGCCTACATAATTCCACATAGTTGATTTAATTGTATCCAGGCCGGAGGTATAAACACTGTATTCCGGAGGTTTTTGGGCATGGGAGGCATCCCAGGAACTTATTTCAGACGGATTAGGATTAGCCGGTGACATTTTAAGGATATGGTCCAGAGCCCTTTCAGAAAATACAATAGCCTCCAGCAAAGAGTTACTGGCTAACCTATTGGCACCATGTACACCTGTACAGGCGACCTCACCACAGGCATATAGCCCGGGGATACAAGTGGCGGAATAATCATCAACCTGAATACCACCACACATAAAATGAGCAGCAGGCACTACGGGGATCCACTCTCTGGCTATATTGATCCCCCTGTCTAAACATTGACTGTATATATTGGGAAACCTGTTTATAAGCTCACTCTTTGGAAATGGAGTCATATCCAGATAAACACATGGGGTCCCTGATTTTTTCATTTCCGCGTCAATTGCCCGGGCTACAATATCCCTTGGAGCTAAATCTTTCATTTTATGGATATTTTCCATTATACGAACACCTTTCTGGCTTCGCAATATACCGCCATGCCCACGCAAAGCTTCGGAAATTAAAAATGTAGGATTCCGGGGATCATATAAACTTGTAGGGTGAAATTGCATAAACTCCATATCTTCCACTTTTACACCTGCCCTGAATGCCATAGCCAGGCCATCGGCCGTCGCAACCTCATCGTTGGTAGTATGAGCGTAAACCTGGCCTACCCCCCCCGTACAAAGTATTGTAGAAGCACCTACAAAAGTTTCAACCTTTTTCTTGGCAATGTTAAGTGCATATACGCCATAACAGGATTTATTCTGCAGATTGTTGCGTTTGAGATGTTTGTCAGTGATTAAGTCTATAGCCATAAAATTTTCTTTTATAATAATACTGCTGTTTAGTTTTGCTTCTTCCAGTAAAGCTCTTAATATTTCTTTACCGGTTAAGTCTTCAGCATGCAAAATTCGGGAATCTGAATGCCCTCCTTCCCGAGCCAGATGATAATCGCTATTTGATTGTTTGCCATGCTTGGAAAACCTCACCCCCCAATCAACCAGGTTTTTTATGGAGGAAGGCCCATGTGATACGAGAATTTTAACCCGATCTTTCTTACAAAGCCCGGCTCCAGCGAGGAGAGTGTCCTCTATATGTTTAGAAATTGAATCTGTGGCGGCCATAACTGAAGCTATCCCCCCTTGAGCCCTGCCTGTAGACCCTGCAGTTGTTAAGGATTTGGTAATTACCAGCACTTTGCCATGATGAGAAGCTTTTAAAGCAAAACTGAGACCGGCAATACCCGAACCCACAACGATAAAATCATATGATTTCATAAATAACAGTCCCTTTAGAAAAAATCAACAACCCCTTAAGAATCAATGACATAATAAATATAGCTTCATGAGCTTGCACCAATTATCCGCCTAAGGTAAATTTAGCACTCGGCAGATTTACTTATTTGGAGATTTTACCTATGACCATGACCTGGATTTTAAAAAACGCAAAATACGTCATTTATACCTTTGGTTTTCTTCTTCTCGTCGGGTTGATAATGATGGGGGCCTTTGACCAAAATAATGGTCGAATGGCAACCAATATAGGCACTATAGACGGCGTACCAATATCTCTGGAGGAGTTCCGGCAGCTGTTGACAAATATGCAGGAGCAGGAGCGCAACCGTACAGGCAAAGGTCCTGAGGGGCTTCAACTTGCCTTAATGAGGAAGAACCTGTTCGATTATAAGGTTAGATCTATTATTCTTTCAAAATTTCAGCAAAATTATAAGTTAATTGCTTCCGGCGAAGAGATGTGGAATTTCCTGGAGCAAAACCCCGATCCAGCAATCCAAAAAGAAAGCCTTTTTCAAACCAATTCGAAATTCGATATTGAGAAATATAAATCCTGGCTTCACCAGGATAACACCCTGGATCTTCCATATATGAAGTATATGGAGCAAAGAATGAAACAGGAAATTATTCCCGAGCAGCAGTTTAAACAGCTTATTAGCGTTCAATATCACCCTACAAGCCTGGAAACTGCCTTTGAAGATTTAAGGAATAAAAACAAGGCAAAATTCTATTATTATTTATGTCCTTTTGACTCCTTCCCCATTTCACAAGAGGCATTCACAGACCAGCAGGCAAAGGCTTATTATTCTGCCCATCCCGACAGTTTTATTTCCAATCAGGCCTCTACACAATTGGGATATATCCATTTCGAAATAAAGCCCTCCAAAGCTGACACTAATTTGGCTCTGGAAATAATTAGCGACTTAAAATTACGAATATCATCAGACAGCAACTTTGCTGAACTGGCAATTTCCTACTCTGACGATGAGGGCTCAGCTGAAAATGGTGGAAGTCTGGGAGGTTTCCAGCCTCGCCAATCATGGGTTGAGCCATTTGCAGATGCTGCATTTAATCTTAGCCCCGGAGATATTTCTGATCCTGTATTAACGCCTTTCGGATATCACTTAATAAAATGTAATGACACCTTAAATGACAACGGTATCAAGAAAGTAGATGCCAGTCATATCCTGATAAAAATTGAGCCCACACCAGAGACAGTTGACAGTTTAGTAGAAAAGATGGAAAACATAAGAAACTTGGCACTTGAGCATCAGGATTTTAAGCAAATCGCCAACCAAAACAGTCAGAATTACCTGGAGACAGATGTAATTTTTAAAGGAAATTATTCACCATTGGGAGAATTCAATTATATCCCGGGCTTACATTCATTTGCTTTTGGAAAGCTTTCTGAAAAAGAAACTATCTCAGAAGTTTTACAGAATGATAAAGGTATTTTTCTATTTGGAAAACAAAAAATATTTTCCAAGGGCAGAGATTTTAACAGGGATAAAAACAAAGTTTTTAAAGCCCTCATTAAGGAAAAACAAATTGAAGCCGCAAAAGCGGAAATTGGTAAAGTAATTACAGCTCTTAAAGATAAAAATTATACATCTTTTCCAGATAAATTATTCAAAGCTAAACTGGATTCGTCAGGGTTAATTAGCGCAAAATCCTGGTTATCGGGTTTTGGCTACGATCACCCTTCAATTTCTCAGGTTTTCACCCAGAGTTTAAACCAATGGGGTAAACCAATAATTTCCGACTTCGGTGTACTTACAGCAATAGTAACAGAAAAACAGGACATCAACATTGAGAGCCTGTTGCCCTCTGCAAGCCCTTTATCTCCTGATAACCAGGTTTTGTCTGTTAATAATATTGAAGACCAATGGTTCAAAGATAATATCAACAAGGTCAATATCGAAAATAACCTTGATATGATTTACAGGAATTAATATTCCGGTTTCTTCAGCTTTTCTCTAATCCAGCTGGCATCATCGCTGAAATATGTGCCCGCTGTAGGGTATTTATTTTGGAGATGATCCAGAATGTTTTCCACGGCATCTTTGTCACCACTATTTATTAACATCTCCAAAAGCGAAACAGCATCAATTTTTTCGCTGATTTCTGTATGCGGCAAATAACCATTTATGATCAGATCTTCGGGCAGCAAAGACCTGATTAAATTTTGTAAATTCCTGATAATATTTGACGAAATATTGTCCCAGAACGCAATATCCAGCCAGCATTCCACATTAAGCCCAATTATGTGATGAAATTCATCACCATAATCTGGCCGCAATTCCTGATTACATAAAAGCAATTCATCAATCCACCCGTTTATTTCCTTAACATTAACCTGAGGGCACTCAGATTTATCCATAATTGTGCAATTTTCCAGGTTTTTAATACCCAAATCTTCGATAACTGGTAAACCATGCAGACGGCAGGCTAATGCTCTACCTTCATGAAGACCACAATACCCATTTTCAGATTGAAAACGGCAATAATAATTGCCTTCAAATTGTGGATGCGGCCGCATTGGATAGGTAATAAATTTTAGAAAAATTTCCCTTTTATAAGTTTTAAGCAAATATCTCATCATATAGATAAATTCAGTCAGTGTAATTGTTGGGGAAACGCAGCACCCCTTACAT
>CAZRWX010000042.1:0-13541 GCA_964603925.1 uncultured Bifidobacteriales bacterium
TCGAGGCCTAATCTTAATTTATGTCTGATGTAAAACGCAAACCAATGCCCACATTGTAGGCATCAGTAGTTGTGGGGGCTGCGAAGAGGCCGCCCTGAAAACGCATGCGTTTGAGCCATGTCTGCTCACCATAAACATTCCAGAGGATATCCTGATCTACACCAGCATAAGGACCGGCGAATTTGGACCTGTTCTGGAGATACTCGGCCTCGAAGCGCATAAACTTAACAAGGACTGGGAGCCCAACAGATTTGAATACGGATGAGGTTTGGACATCTACAGCTAACAGCACAGGGATAGGGTCTCTTTCATTGCCTTTTATGTGGCTCCATGAAGACTCCAGGAACAGATTAAGAAAGGGATTAATTTCATAATCCATAGAGGCATCTACAATGTTTGTAAGCTGAAGGTTAGCATCGTCATTAAAATCATATTTTATAATGTTAAAGACATTGCTTTTGTAACCAAGGTTAACTTTAACACCCTCTTTGGGGGTGATAGTCTCGAAAAACCTGATGAAACCCCTGTCGCCAACTGCATCGGCCACGCCCAGGTGAACTTTGGTATGGAAAATACCGAATGATTTATAAAACTCTACCGCATTATGGATACCGTCCCGTGAGAAGGTAAGGTGACCGCCTGGTGCGAAATCCAGATAATTGCCGAAATGCAGGCTGCGGGTGTCACTGGTCATAAGACGGCCGGCGCGGATATCAAAATCTGGAAAACGATAGCGGATCCAGGCTTGATAAACCTGTATGGTAGCGTTGGATGGATTATTTGCCCATTGGTTGGGAATAGCGGGAGTGACAGAATTAAACTGGTAACGTGTAGTATCACCCTCCCTGAATGAACCACCCAATAATGGCTCGTAACCGAAACCCGCCGGGTAGGCGCGAACCTGGACTATTGAACTGAAGGTGGAGTCCTCTTCATAAGACCACCATAGGTTAGCACGCCCGTAAACCTGGTCTACATTACCCACGCCCTCCAGGCTTTTAGCTGCTTGAATTTGCAGGTTGCCGTGAAGGCTGGAAAAATTGGTGCCCAAGGCAAAAGAAATAAGGAAACTGACAATAATTAATGGTACTTTTTTCACTGTATTGTTCCTTTTTTTAAGTCAGATTAAACAAAGACTCTGGTGAAAAGATATTATAAAGCCGAAATTAAAAATCTTTGATTATGGCTCTTTTATGATGAAAATATATAAATCAGTATGACATATAAAAATAAAAATTTTAACAAGATCACAAGCACTACAGACTTGGGGTATATTTTAAAATTATTACCGGGAGCATTGGCAGAATACCGGGGTCACTATTTAAAGGCTAAAAAAATCAAGTTCCTTCAAGGGTCGCTGACCTGGAAATCTTCTTTTTCTACCAATATTTAAGCATATTTTCTAATTTTTCAGCCATGAATAAGGCAAATATTGGCATTATTGGTGCTACGAGTTATACTGGCAGGGAGCTCATCAGGCTATTATTAAAACATCCATATGCGCAAATTCTCTGGCTTTCATCGGAGTCATTTTCCGGTAAAGACTATTCCACCATTTATCCGGAGTTCACGGGCAAGCTGCCCGTAAGTACTCTTAATAAGCTGGAGCAACTCAAAAGCCAGGTGCCTGATGTGGTTTTTTCCTGCCTTCCTCATGGGGCCTCAGCCAAATTATTGAGTGATTTTATAATAAGCGGCAAGTGCCGTGTTATAGATTTATCCGCCGATTATCGTCTTCACGATATGGCCGCATATCAGGGGGCTTACGGTCTTAAGCACCCTTTCCCCCAGTATGCCAAAGAGAGTGTATTTGGTCTGTCAGAGCTTTATGCGCAGCAAATAGCCTCAGCGCAAATTGTGGGTAACCCAGGGTGTTACCCCACATCCATATTACTGCCCCTTATGCCCTTGCTTAAAGCAGGCATTATTTCTGAGCTTGGCATTATAGCTGATTCCAAATCCGGGGTTTCCGGGGCGGGCAGGTCACCCTCTGCTACAACCCATTATGCAAATTGCAACGAATCCATAAACGCCTATAAACTTGGAGATCAGCACAGGCATCTTTCCGAAATACAAGAGCAGCTTAATGTCTCCAGTAAAAGGGCCGTCAGTATCCTGTTTACGCCTCACCTGGTGCCTATGGAGAGGGGCATACTTTCTACTATCTATTGCACTTTTCAGGGCGGTAAGGGTATTGATGCTGCCGATAGTTGCCTAAAGGGTCAGTATCAAAATTGCCCCTTTGTTCACATTGTTCCTCATTCCCCCAAAACCGGCGATGTTAGGCATACTAATAATTGCCACATTCACCTTTATCAGCCCGCTAATACCAATACCCTAATAATTTTATCGGTTATAGACAATATGGTCAAAGGCGCCTCCGGGCAGGCTGTGCAAAATATGAACCTTATGTTCGGGTTCCCCGAAGACACAAGTCTTTGTTAATAATTAATTCTTTATGACGCAGATCGATTCCCCCATATTGCTAAAAATAGGCGGTTCCATCGCTGAAGACGAACAAGCCCTCCATGGAATTGTTGCTGCTGTAGTTAAATGCCGGGCAGGTGGGCTTCCACTGGTACTGGTACATGGCGGCGGCAAGGCCATCAGCAGGAATCTGAGCTTGCTTAATGAGGTTCCCAGGTTTATTGAAGGGCTTCGAGTGACAACGCCCGCCGCCATGGATATGGTAGAAATGACTTTAAGCGGTCAGGTTAATAAGCAGCTTGTGCGCTTAATTAATTGTCAGGCTCAGGGGTTCCGGGCAGTTGGTCTCAGCGGGGTGGACGCAAATACTCTAACATGCCAGCCAGTGTCCGCTGAGCTTGGGAGGGTGGGCAAAATCACTTCAGTTAATGGGGGCTATATTGTAGACCTCCTGCAACTTGGTTATATGGTTGTGGTATCTCCCATATCCATTAGTAGTAATTTTGAGTCATACAATGTAAATGCTGATGAGGCTGCAGGTGCTCTAGGGGCAGCTCTAAAGGTGCAAAGGCTGTTGTTTTTGTCCGATGTACCCGGAGTCTTAGACGGGTCCGGTGCTAAAATGTCTTCAATTCCATCCAGTATAGTGGAGTCTTTAATTAAGTCAGAGGTTGTAAAGGGTGGCATGATTCCCAAGCTGCGGGCCTGTGTACGGGTACTGGCTCAGGGTGTACAGGAGGTCCATATTTGCGGCTGGCAGGGTGAGGGGGATCTTGTCTCTCAGTTGACAGGCATGCAAAATCACGGTACCATTATTTCAAAGGGCTGAATTTTATGACATCACCATTCAAAGACAATGACCAAAAATATCTTTTACAGAATTATGGTGAAAGGGGTACCGACATCACCAGGGGTGATGGTATGTATGCCTGGGACAGCGAGGGGCGCAAATACCTGGACTGCATCAGCGGGATAGCGGTTAATGCCTTTGGTCATTGCAGTCCTCCAGTGGTCAAGGCTATTACCGAACAAAGCCGGAAGTTAATTCACGGCAGCAATTACTTTTTGCTGGAGCCCCAGCAGATCCTGGCCAGGCTTTTGGTAGAAAATACTCATCTGGACAAGGCTTTTTTTTGTAACAGCGGCACCGAGGCTAACGAGGCAGCTATTAAGTTTGCCAGGAAGTACTGGTTCGAAAAAGATGTTGACGAACCTAAAAGGGTGAATATAATCTGCTTATCCGGTTCTTTTCACGGGCGAACCTATGGGGCTCTTTCGGCCACAGGTCAGGCATCACTAAAAACAGGTTTTGGCCCCATGGTACCAGGTTTTATAGAGGTGCCTGTTAATGACTGTAATGCGCTTTTAAACGCCTGCGATGGTGGTATTGCCGCTATTATTTTTGAGCCTTTGCTCGCTGAGGGGGGGGTACTTCCACTCACACAGGCGTTTGCTTCTGTGCTAAAACAAGTACAGGATGCCGGTGTGCTCTTAATAGCAGATGAAATTCAGACTGGTCTGGGCAGGCTGGGTTATTTCCTGGCAGGAGAAGGCCTTAAATTACAACCCGACATTGTTACCCTGGCTAAATCTCTAGGTGGTGGGCTGCCTCTTGGGGCTGTTTTATTAAAGAATCATGTGGCTCAGGCAATTTCCGCTGGTAATCATGGTACCACATTTGGTGGTAATCCCGTGGCCTGTGCTGCTGGTATTGAGGTTATAAAACAGGTCCTTGAACCAGGCAGGTTTGAGCACATAAAAACTAAAAGCCAGGAATTTAAAGCCAAACTCCATGAATTTGCTAAAAAACATCAAAAATCCGGTTTTTGTGTGCCAGTTAAGGGTCAAGGTCTTTTGTTGGGTATAAAATACACTGGTAAACTCCTGGATTTTATAGGAGAATGCAGAGAGCGGGGGTTACTTATCTGCAAAGCGGGCAGTGATGTCTTACGATTTTTGCCTCCTTTAAATATTACAACCGAACAGATAGAAGAAGTTATCGATAAATTAAATCAGGCTGTTAATAAAGGTGTATAACTTCCGGCACAAATAACGGGTATCGCATCTCATGGCAAAAAATTATCGTAAAATTGAAAAAGCCTATTCAACAGGGGAGGTAATTTTTACCGAAAATTCCGATTGTGATGGTATGTATATCATTCAATCCGGTCAGGTGGTTGTATACAAAACTGTGCAGGGCAAACATGGTCTACAGGAGCTGGAGCTCGCAAGGATAGGTGCAAAGGGTATGTTTGGGGAGATGGCGGTAATAGACGAACAACGCCGTTCTGCATCCGTAAAGGCCGTAGAGCCCACCCGTGTCACCATTATTACCAGGCAAATGTTTAACGATCAGCTGCAGCAGCTGCCTACCTGGGTTCTAACTATGATTAAGCTCCTTGTCAGCCGTATTCGTTTTACCAATGAGAAGCTGCGCCGGGCTATGGGCGAAAAGCCCACTGGTATTGGTGATACCGGGGGGCTGTTTGTAGTTGGTGAAAGCCGTAAGGCTGCGCCTGCGGCCAAACCCGCTGCAGACGGGGGCCTGAGCCAGATATTTGATGAAACGGATCAATTACTCCGCGATCTTGATCTTTAAGGGGAAATAATATGCCTTTAGTGTATTCTGGCACTGACTAAAAGCGCTAAATCAATTAGTTTTTCGCATTATTCACCAAAAAAGGCCGATATATGAGCAAAAAAAATAAAGTTGTACTGGCTTATTCCGGGGGGCTGGACACTTCCATTATTATACCCTGGCTTATCGAAAATTACGATATGGACGTAATTGCTTTTGCCGCTAATATTGGTCAGGGCGAAATTGAGCCTGAAACCCTTAAAAAAAAGGCCCTGGCCAGCGGTGCAATTAAGTGCATTGTTAAGGACTTAAAAAATGAGTTTCTTACAGACTATGTATGGCCCACTCTTAAAGCTGGCGCCAGGTATGAGGATGTTTATCTGCTTGGCACCTCTATGGCCAGGCCCTTAATCGCCAAACATCAAATACTTATTGCCCAAAAAGAGGGGGCAACAGCGGTTTCACATGGCGCTACGGGCAAGGGCAATGACCAGGTCAGGTTTGAACTTACCTATATGGCAATGGATCCAAATATGCAAATTATAGCCCCCTGGAAGGACCCTAAATGGGATATTCACTCCCGTGAGGAGGCTGTAGACTATGCTAAAAAACGCCGCATACCCATTACTGTGTCTAAAAAGAAAATTTATTCTGAGGATGGTAATCTTTGGCATTTGTCCCATGAGGGCGGTGTTCTGGAACATGTTGAAACCGAACATAAATTTGATATGCTCACCATAAGTACAACCCCGGAAAAAGCCCCTTCCAAGCCCGGATATGTGCAAATTGACTTTGTCGAGGGTTTACCTGTAGGGTTGGATAATAAGCCGATGGGGCCGGTGGCTTTGGTAGAAGCCCTGAATAAGCTTGGCGGCCGTCATGGCTGCGGTCTGCTGGATATGGTTGAAAACAGGCTTGTGGGTCTTAAATCCCGCGGGGTATATGAAACTCCAGGAGGCACTCTCCTATATCACGCCCATCGTTCTCTTGAGCAGCTGGTTCTAGACAGAGACACCCTTCAGTATAAGGGGCTGATTGCTCAAAAATATGCACAAGTTGTTTATGACGGTCTGTGGTTCACACCTGTCAGGCAGGCGCTGGATGCTTTTGTTAACAGCACACAGAATGTGGTTACCGGCAAAGTCACCCTTAAGTTATATAAAGGCAATATAACTACAGCTAAAATGGACAGTGATTATTCACTCTACAATAAAGATCTTGGCGGGTTTTCGGATGTAGAAATGTATAACCAGGCAGATGCCAAGGGTTTTATTCGCTGTCTGGGGCTGCCTCTTAAAACCAGGGCTCTCTTATTGGGTAAACGCTCCAAGCTGAAAATTTAATGTTATTGCTTTGTTTTAAATCCAAGGCAACAGGATAAAGGCTGTAGTACAGCCTGTGGTACAGCCTGTGGTACAGCCTGCGGTACAGCCTGCGGTAAAGCCAATGAATATCGGCGTTATTCTGCCGGCTGGTGGGGGAGGCAAAAGATTATGCGCTTCCCAGCCTAAGCAATTTTTAGATGTTGAAGGTAAAAGTCTGCTTCAGTATTCTCTGGAAGTTTTTAATTTTCTGCCAGAGGTTACCGAGATAAGTCTTGTCCTTCCAGTCGGTTACATCAATGACTTTAACGGTATCGTGGAAGTTTATTCCAAGGTGAAGCTTGTAGCGGGTGGTGATGAGCGCTGGGAGTCTGTTAAACATGGGTTCATGTCTTTTAGCGCTGATATAAAGGGTGTTCTCATTCATGATGTTGCCAGACCTTTTGTCCCCTTGAATGTAATCAGGCGGAGTATAAGTCTTGTAAATGAGGGGAAAAGTTCAATAGCCGCCCTTAAGGCTACCGACACTATCAAAAAGGTCTCCGGCGGGGATATTAGAAAAACTCTGGACCGGACTCAATTGATTGAAGTTCAAACGCCTCAAGCCTTTCCCAGGGAAGTTATGGAAGCTATTTATTCCCAGGACATAAGTGCATGTCCTGCTCATCTTAAGACAGATGAAGCTGGGTTAGCAGAGTTTCTGGGTTATAAAGTTTGTTGGGTGGAGGGGCACCCGTTATTACGCAAGGTTACCGGGCCCTATGATTTGTCATGGGCAAGGTGGGTGGCCGGGCAATTAAAAGAGGGAGGGCTGAGCTTAAATGATTAAGGTTGGAATTGGGCAGGACAGTCACCGTATAACAGACAATGTTCAAAATGTTCAAAATGTTCAAAATGGTGGAGATAAACCTTTAATATTGGGTGGGGTATGTTTTGATGAAAAGTATTGTCTTGAAGGGAACAGCGATGCTGATGTCATTGTGCACGCAATTACAAACGCTATATCAGGTGTTACGGGTAAACCCATATTAGGTGAAGTCGCCGATGCTTTATGTAATAATGGAGTTAAAGACAGTAAAGCCTATTTAAACATAGGGTTAGAAGATTTATCTCTAATGAAATATAAGCTGTCTCACTGCTCAGTAAGCGTAGAATGTAAGAGGCCAAAGCTCAGTTCAAAAATACCCGCAATCAGGTTATCTCTGGCAAAATGTCTGGGGATTTCTGAAGCCGATGTCGGCATTACGGCGACTACAGGTGAGGGGCTAACAGATTTTGGCAAAGGCTTGGGTATTCAAGCTTTCTGCGCAATAACAGCACAAAAAATTTACCCTCTTCAGGACCAGAGTGACATAGCAGGTTGAAAATTACTCGGTACTGAATTTGAGGATATGCTTGCCCAAATTCAGGTTGTCACCGGGCTCCAGCAGCTTTTTGCCAATTTTTTTTTGATTCAGGAAAGAGCCGTTCAGGCTTTTTAAATCTTCAAATATAAAATGAGTCTCAGAAATATCGCCCTGTATACGGGCGTGGTTTCTGGAAACATTGTCGTCGGGTAAATGGATATCACGGTCTGCGGCCCGGCCGATTGATGTAAGACCGGGTTTGAGACTGACGTCTTTGATTTTTTTGTCGTTTATGTATACTGAAATCTTTGCCATTTAATACCAAATATAGCTCTTTTCCCATAATAATTTCATTTTGCGGTAAATAATTGACCAAAATCGCATTAAATCATTGTTTTGCTCGCCTTAATCTTTATTTTAATTTTAATATGAAAAGGGTAATTATATGGGGAGGATGCTTTGTTGTCATTTGCTTCCTGAGCGGGTATTTGCTTCTACATAACGAGCAGCCTGTGTTTGATAATGAGGGTAAAATCCTCGCTTTGCGCGAACGTTTGATTTTATTGTCGGATTCTCTGGAATTATTAGACGTTCAAATTCATGAAATTACAAGTGAAGACACCCTTAATAATGAAGTTTCCGGGTTACATAGGGCCAGGCATGAGCTTCAAATTCAGTACGAGGAAGCACGTCAGAACCTGGCTTCAGGTATTAAAAGTCAGAAGCGTCCAAATCTCTGGCAAACATTATCCCCTGTCCTGCGAAGAGTAGATTATGGCTATGGCCTTATAGTTATTGTCTTAGGCGGGGCCATTTTTATCTGGTTGAGATTAATGAGGCCGGTACGTAAAAATAAAAAACTGGTAAGTACTACTCGCAGCCAGGGCAACGTAGAAGATAAATTCCGAAGAGCAGTAGAGGGTATCGCAGCTATTTCACATAATCATCACCTTGATGTTGATTCCCCAAGTTCTGGCAATTCCAGTTCAGTTGAGGAGCCGCAGCCAAAGCCGCAGCAGGAGCGGGAACACAGTCAGGCTTCCCCCGAATTAAGTCAGATCCCCCATAAGGAAGATGATAATACCCCCAGTCAAAAACCTTCCGGCGGCTTATTTGAACCTCGTCCTATTGTTTCATCTTCTGCGCGAAAGCCCATACCCTCTCCGCAGACAGTGAGTCTTAACACTGTTTCGGTTATGGATCATTCACAATCAGAGCGGTTAGATCAAATTTCATCTGCTCCAGAGGTTGAGCTTTCAGGTAATAATTCACCGCAATGGGAAAAGTACGAACGGGAGGAGCAAAGAAAAGCGGCCGTTATTAAGTTGGCGAGGCGGGGCAGTACTTCATCAGAGATTTCCAGAAGGCTTAAAATAAGCCAGGAAGAGGTTGAGTTAATTATTCGTCTTAATAGAGAACAATCCTAAGACTTTCCAAGCCTATGGGCTTATTCATAATCCGGTACCACAGTGCGCGTTGAAAATAATCCCGATTCATCTTCGTCATCAAGGCCTGACAGGTTTCTTAAGCCAGGGCAAAAGCTTACAGGCATAATTGTCAAGCATACAGACAAGGAGATGGTGGTTCAGCTGGATCAAGGCCGTATCAAAGTTCCCCTGGATCCACAGGTTGCTGTAGGTTCCAAAGTACAGGTTATAATTGAGCCTTCCGGTATGATCCTCGTTAAACTCCTGAGTGGGCAACAATCTCAAGCTGGGGTGGGGGCCGGAAGTCAAAGTAAACTTGATTTCAATCTTACTTTACTTCATGACGCAAAAGGCAATGTCAGGCAAGAGGCTTCAGGTGTGTTAAAACCAGCTGGTATCAGCTCAGTGGTAAGCGCATCCCTTATTGCCAGTGATATTATCAGGGTGGACTGGCAGCCAACCCCAAGCGCTCCTGTACCTGAGGTTATTGTTGGTAAAGTTACAGCATCTTTGCCTGTTGATGCAAATACAGCCGCAAGTCTTCAGTCTGGTTTGACTGTTCCCGGCCCGGTTTCAGGTCTTTTTAATATTATTGTGGAGTCTCTTCAAGGTGAGATAAATATTTATTCTAAAAAGCCTGTACCGGCAGGGGAGTTCCTTCATTTTATTCCCAGCTCTCAAGGGCAGGAGATAACGCTTATACCAGCAGGCCCCAATCAGCAGGCAGGGCGGGGGTTGGGTGCCATTTTATCTGCAGGTAACATTGCCTATCATCCGGCATACAGTATCGCGTATAGCGTATTTGAGGGCCTGTCCGGGGAACCGTATTTTAATCAGTCAGTTATTGATTTTGGTGACCTTCTGATAAAAAGCGGAATCCTGGCTTCAGACCAGGAGTTGCATACTTCCAAGGCAGCACAGCTTCAGAACGAGGTTAAGCAGGTTGGAAACCAGTCTCTACCGCCGGTCTTTGCTGACATCATTGGCAGTCCCGGTGAAGGGGTGAGTGCTGCTTCCCTGCGCCCAAGTACGCAATTTGCTCAGCAGGTAGAAGGGCTGCTTAATATCTTTCTCAATTTTAAGCAGGACACCCAGCTGGGAGCTGAGCAAGCACAAATCTGGTCCAGGTTTATAAAAATGCCTTATGTGCAAAACCAGTTGTTTTCCTGGTTAGAACCGGTTGCACCGGATACTTCTTCTTCCCAGGTTGATAGTAAAGTTCAGGATAAACGGGAAGTTGTCATTAACGGCACAACAGCCTTTCAGCTTACTCCTAAAGGCAGTGAGGCCCTTTCCGCAGGCGGCCAGAGCCAATTTAACCTGCCTCAGTTGTATCAGTTAATGGAACAGTTAGACACTGAAGGCAAGCTCAGTGGGGATGGTAAATTACAGAAGTTTGTGCTGGAGGCTGTATTATCAGATCAACAACTGAGTAAGGAGTCTCCAGGGGACGTATATACCGGCCTCACATGGCAGGGCGGGGAGTATAAGCGGCTGCAAATGAGATACAATTTAAAAGGCAGAGGGCCTGCTGATGTTCAGAAGCCTGTCGTATTAAATATTGAATCCTTTGCAGAGCATATCGGCAGGGTTAAAGTGCAGGCAACCTTAACTAAAGACGGAGCCGAAATTGGTTTTCAGAACGAAAAAGTGGATGTTAAGTCTTTCATGGGCGATGAAATAAATACTCTGGAACAGTCCCTTTCCCATCTGGGTATAAAAATACTGGATTGGCATTACGCACTGCTTCCGGAGATTAAGAACCAGACATCGCTCGGTAATAATTTCAAATTACCTCATAAGGCTGCCAGTGATGGTTCCAAACTTGATTTAATTGCCTAGCCATGCAGCGTTACAGGTTTGCAGTAGAGTATGATGGCGGCTGTTTTTGCGGGTGGCAGGTCCAACCCCATGAGATCAGTATCCAGTCAACTTTAGAAAAGGCCCTGTCTACCTGTCTGAGGATCCAAATATGCATTACTGGTGCTGGCAGAACAGATGCCGGGGTGCATGCGCTGGGGCAGGTGGCTCATTTTGATTTTGAAGGTAATCTTGATTGCGTTTCTACAATTAACTCGGTTAACGCCCTTACACCGAAGGATATATGTATCAGGAGGCTTGAGCCCTGCCAGGGCGAGTTTCACGCCAGGTATTCGGCCTTGTTTCGGCATTACATTTATCGCATATCCTTAAGGCCCAGGGCCCTTAACCGTCACTGGGTGTGGGAGCCTCCATGTAAGGCCTTGGATACCGGTCTTATGGCCAGGGAGCTTGAATGTATTAACGGTTCCCACGATTTTCTACCCTTTTCCATACCCAGGAATGACGGCAAATCTACCATGTGTAAAATCAATAAGACCAGTCTGGAATCAGCAGATGAATTAATCCTCATCCATATAGAAGGGGACAGGTTCCTGCACAAAATGGTTAGATCAATTGTGGGTGCATGTGTAGATGTTGCGCGTAAGCGTTTTCCTCCCGGCCTGGTAAATTCTATTTTTAAAGGTACTTTCAATGGGGAGCGAACCTGGGCTCCAGCCAAAGGTTTATGTCTGGAAAAGGTTGGTTATAGCGATTATGAGTTCTAAAAGGGATATACTTATCATAGCCTCGGGCATTATGCTGGGTGTGGCAGCTTTGCGGTTTATTGAATATTACCGGCCCGGTATTTCAGGTTTTAGGCCACACTCCGGGCAATCCAAAGTAGCTGACGCACTAGCGCCCAATGCTGCCTCCGCACCGGTTGGCGCAGAGCGTGTCATGTCTGAGGCCACTGTTAATTCAGAAGAAAGCATATCCTCCAGCCGGCATAATGCAATTGTAAAAGCTACCGGCAAAATATCTCCTTCTGTAGTCAGTATCACGGTTACGCGCACGCGCCGCAGCGGTAGCTCCTTTTATCGGGATCCATTCTTTGATTTATTCCTCTATGGCAGGCAGGGCGGGTCCTGGGAGTCTGTCAGCAGTATAGGTTCCGGGGTGGTAGTCCATAAAAATGGTTATATCATTACCAACAGCCATGTAATAGGCGCCAGTCCCGGGGAAAAGCTTCTGGATATTATGGTTCATTTACCTGACGGCCGGGAGTTCTCCGCCAGGGTTATTGGTGAGGATGGGGACAATGATCTTGCCGTGATTAAAATTACCGGTAAACGCCTGCCTGTTGCCAGCATACAAAAGGTGGAGGACAACATGACTGGTGAATGGGTTGTGGCAATTGGTAACCCCTTCGGGTATCTTATGAGCGATTCCAAGCCCACCGTTACAGTTGGCGTAATCAGTGCCCTTAACCGTAGTTTTACCAAAGGCTCAGGTATCGGGTTTTATAATATGATTCAAACCGATGCCAGCATTAATCCCGGTAATTCCGGAGGGGCCCTGGTTAATGCCGAGGGGGACGTTATCGGCATTAATACCTTTATTTTTACCGGGCAGTCCAATCAGCAGGGTTCTATTGGTTTAGGCTTTGCCATACCTATCCAAAAAGCAATGAGGGTGGTTAAAGAGCTGATTAATTACGGGTACATTCGGGAGTGGACCACTGGTATATATACCAGCCCTTACACATCAGCCAGTGAAAGTGCTTTAACGGGTATCATTATATCAGAGGTAAAGCGTGGCTCTCCTGGCGATAAAGCTGGCCTTAAGTCAGGAGATATAATATATTCAATAGCAGGTCATAAGGTTAATGATATACATGATATTACCGAGATCCTCCGCAGGTTTCAAGTAGGTGACAGAGTGCTGATTAATTTTATTCGGCAGAAAACCAAACGGAAAACAGAAATGCTTCTTGAGGAGAAAAAATAAAAATGGCTGAAAGGGTTCCAGCAAACATTCAGCAAAGGGGGCAACAATGGAAAAACAAAAATCTATTCTGCGTCTAATTATTTTCATATTATTAGGCCTGTTACTTGGCGGTATTATGGGTGAGGTTCTGGGTAAAGTACTTGGCGATATCGGTATCTATGCCGGTAGCGGGGAGGACAACGTTGTACGCAATCTGTTTGTCAAAGCTTTTGAGCCCAGTGTTGGTATTTATCAAAACGAAATAATTGATCTATATATGGTTAAATTCCGTCTGGGCATCGGTTTTAAGTTTAACCTGTGCAGTATCCTGGGCATGCTTACCAGTCTGTATATTATGAAGTGGTCAAAATAGGCCGTTCTTATCACTCAGGTTAAGTTTTATTGATATTACCGGTATTGGTCAAGGGCTCACGGCCCCCCCATGACGGTCTGATTAGAGCAAATCCAAAGCCCCCCAAAAATCGCTGTCGAGCATCGCTATCGCTGTCGGCTGTCGGGATCGAAACCAGGAAAAGCAAACATTTACTGGATTCTGATATCGATCCTTCGCTTCTGAAATCGACGTTCGACAGCGATGCTCGACAGCGACGCTCGACAGCGATGCTCGACAGCGACGCTCGACAGCGATGCT
>CAZRWX010000042.1:13641-18106 GCA_964603925.1 uncultured Bifidobacteriales bacterium
GCTCGACAGCGACGCTCGACAGCGATGCTCGACAGCGACGCTCGACAGCGATGCTCGATAGCGATGCTCGATAGCGACGTTCGACAGCGACGTTCGATAGTGATAGCGATTTTTTATCGGGTGACCGCGATTTGATATGTTGCTCTATTACACTTCATCTTTTCTATATTATGGCTTTTTAACAGGATTTTGGCCTAAAATGAATGCATTAGAAGCCCTAGCAAAACTAAAAAACGGTGAAGTCACATCTGAGGACTTGATATCCGACAGCCTCAAAAGTATTGCTAAAAACAGTAATCTGAATGCTTATATCTCGGTTTTTGAAGAAGAAGCTCTTACTCAGGCCCGTGCAATAGATTTAAAAAGGGCTCAGGGCGCCAGTTTAGGTGCGCTGGCCGGCTTACCCTTGGCAATTAAAGACAATATCGTAATGAGCCAGGGCAAAACAACCTGCGCCAGTAAAATAATGTCTAATTTTTCCTCCCCTTACGATGCCACTGTTATTCAAAAACTTCAGGAAGCAGATGCCGTAATTGTTGGTAAAACCAATATGGACGAGTTTGCCATGGGGACTTCCACTGAGCATAGCGCTTTTGGCAGTACCAGGAATCCTCTGGATATTGAACGGATACCAGGTGGTTCTTCGGGGGGCTCTGCTGCAGCGGTAGCAGCGGGTACAGTTTCCCTGGCTTTGGGTTCGGACACTGGCGGTTCTATTCGCCAACCCGCTGCCTGTTGCGGTGTAGTTGGTTTAAAACCAACCTATGGCCGGGTGTCCCGGTATGGTCTGGTGGCGTATGCTTCCTCTCTGGATCAAATCGGTCCCGTTGCCGGCAATGTATCAGATGCTGCCTGCCTGCTCAATGTTATAGCCGGCCATGACCAAAAAGACCAAACATCTTCTGACCGTCCCAGGGAGGATTTTACCAGCCTTATGCAGCGGGGTATCAAAGGCAAGGTGCTGGGTATACCCAGGGAATGTTTTGGTGAGGGACTGGATCCAGTAATTAAATACAGCCTGGAGCGGTGTCTGTCAAAGCTGGAGAAGGAGGGTGCCATTCTCAAAGAAATTAACCTGCCTCATACACATTATGGGGTTGCCGCTTACTATATCATTGCTACTGCGGAGGCCTCTTCCAACCTTTCACGTTTTGATGGTGTGCGTTATACCAGCCGCTCTTCTGCCGCTTCCAATATTGTAGATCTTTATAAAAAAAGCCGGGCCGAGGGTTTTGGTAAAGAGGTCAAAAAGCGCATACTCCTTGGCACTTATGTTTTGAGCTCCGGCTTTTATGATGCTTATTATATGCAGGCCCAAAAAGTAAGGCAAAAAATTACAGACGATTATGTTGAAGCTTTTAGGCAATGTGATGCTGTGGTCACTCCCACCATACCCCAGTTCCCTCCCAAATTAGGTGAGTTCCTGAAAAATCCTATGGAAATGTATTTGTCTGATGTGTATACTGTAGGTGTAAATATGGCAGGTTTGCCGGGTATTTCGCTACCAGTAGATAAAGTTGGCTCATTATTCACCAGCATACAACTCATCGGCCGTCCCTTCGGGGAGAGTGAGTTGTTTCAGGTCGCCCGGGCTGTTGAGCACTGTGCTGCCTAGGCTAATTTTTTTTGCAGGCTCTATTTGTCTGCTTCTGCAGTCCTGTGCCCGTGGCCCCCGACCTCATTATTCACGGGTTTTAGGCGGGTATACTACATCAACATCAGTAACCTGGCGCAATTCGCCCTTAAGGCACGGCACCCTCAGTCTCAAAGGCAGCAGGTCTGTTCAAGGCAGTAAATTTGTGAAAGCGGCGGAGTCTTATATTGGCGTACCCTATCGCTGGGGGGGGGAGACCAGGTCCGGGCTGGACTGCTCTGGCTATATCATGCGCATTTATAAAGACGCATTTAATATAACCCTGCCACACAGTACAAAGGAGCTTAAAAATTCTGGTAAAAGTATCTCTAAATCTAAATTGCGGCAGGGGGATGTCTTACTTTTCGGCAATTTTTTCGGAGTAAATCATGCCGGCATTTATATAAATAATGGCAAGTTCCTGCATGCGTCTTCCTTAAAAGGCGTAACTTACGCAGAGCTGGAGAGTGACTATTTCCAAAAAAGGTATAAGGGCGCCAGGCGGTACATAAAATAGGCTCGGTCAATTATCTTCTTAATTGCCCCATAATGATTTAAATTAAAGGAAAACTCAGGTATTTTATGTTAAAAGTAGCTTTTCAAGGGGAACCAGGAGCGTACAGTGAGTACGCGGCTTTTGGTATGTTCAGCTCCCACATTAAAACAATACCCGAGATCAATTTTGAAGATGTTTTTCTGGCGGTAAAAGAGGGAAGCGCAAACCGCGCTGTCATTCCTATTGAGAATTCTCTGGCTGGCAGCATCCACCAGAATTACGACCTGCTACAGTCTTTTAATCTTAAAATTATGGCTGAGGCCTATCTGCGGGTGGAGCATATTTTTATGTGTCACCCATCCACCGGGCTACGTTCCATAACTCAGGTACGTTCCCACCCTCAGGCTTTGTCTCAGTGCAGCAATTTTTTTTCCCGAAAGCGTTCAATTACCCCCTATACTTATTATGATACCGCCGGGGCGGCAAAATATGTAGCCGAACATGAGTCAAAGCATATTGGCGCCATTGCCAGCATGCATGCTGCCAAGTTATACGGTCTTAAAGTGCTTAAGCGCAATGTGGAGAACAATCATAATAATTATACCCGGTTCCTGGGTATTACGCGCAGTCAGAAGCTTATCAGGTCTAAGGGTAGAGTTAAAACCTCCATCTGTATTACACCCAATAAGGAGGAATCCGGCATTCTCTTTAAAATTCTTGGTGTATTTGCTGAGCGCGGCATCAATCTTTTTAAAATTGAGTCCCGGCCCATACCAGGGCGTACTTTTGAATACTTATTTTATCTGGATTTTGAGGGTCATCCTCAGGAAAAACACGTTGCCAGCGCCATGAACCATTTAGCCCGGATGGATATATGTATACAGGTTCTGGGAGCTTATGCACTGTGCAATTTACCCGGTAAGTGCGCGCACACTAATGGTGTTTCTGCAGAATAGTCTTCTGGCTGGCAATTACCGGCGCACAAAAGTTTTATGTTTAAAAATTATTTAAAGGTGAGTAAAAATGGAAAGAATTGATAAACGCCTGGCTGATCAACTCCGTCAGGTAAAAATTACAGAAGATTTTGTAAGCAACCCGGAGGCCTCCTTTCTCATGGAGATGGGCAACACCAAAATAATATGTAATGCCACCATAGAAACAAAATTACCGCACTGGCTTAAAGATTCCGGCAAAGGCTGGGTAACGGCCGAATACAGTCTGCTTCCCAGGAGTACGGACACACGCGTAAAGCGGGAGCGCAACTCAGTTTCCGGGCGCACACAGGAAATCCAACGCCTAATCGGCCGCTCTCTGCGGGGTGTCTGTGATCTTAAAAACCTGTGTGATAAAAATATCATACTAGATTGTGATGTTATCCAGGCAGACGGCGGTACCCGCACGGCGTCTGTTGTAGGCGCTTTCCTGGCTTTAGCCAAGGCCCTGCAAAAACTTAAAGCCGACAACCCAAACATGGGACAAATCCTTAAACACTGGCTTGCGGCTATCAGTGTAGGCATGGTGGGTGGCGCACCATTGCTGGATCTTTGTTATACAGAGGATTTGGCCGCTGATGTAGACATGAATGTAATCATGACAGATAAAGGCGATTTTGTTGAAATTCAGGGCACAGGCGAAGAGTCTGTGTTCAGCCGGAGTGACCTGGACTCTTTACTGGGCCTGGCCCACAAAGGTTGTATGGAGCTCATCGAAATCCAAAAAAGTATAATAGGCCCAGTACTTCCATAAGTTTGACCAAGTTAGATCCTGAAATAAACAAAGGGGGATTATGAAAACCAGTGATTATAAACGGCGCCCCATTAAGCATTTCATAATGATGTCCAGGGTGCAATGGCAGTATATCCGGCGCGTTATGTTGATGGTTGCTATTACAACAGTTTTAACCATCCTGTGCGTGGCCCTGGTATATGCTCTTAAATATAAATCCGGTTATTTCTATTACCTCTCTCAGAATATGGAGGGTGACCTAATCCGCCGTAATATATGGGAGCTTCTTCTTCCCAGTTTTGTTTTTTCTGCTTTTGGCACTATATTGCTGGGTCTTGGTATAAGCCTTTATTCATCCCGTAAAATAGCCCTGCCGCTTTTTAAAATCCGCCGCTGGGCGGAGAATGTTTTTGCGGGTAACTTTAAACACCGGGTTACTTTAAGGGATAACGATAACCTGGATGAACTAATGACCTCATGTAATCAGGTCTCCCGCTCATATAGTGCTTTATTACAAAAATTGCAGGATACTTCAACCGACGATTCCTTGACCAGTGAAGAAAAAATCGCAGGAATTCAGAAGACGCTCTCAGAAGTCGAATTTTAATATT
>CAZRWX010000042.1:18206-19808 GCA_964603925.1 uncultured Bifidobacteriales bacterium
TGGGGGAGGTTAAAGCAGATTTCAATCAACCTCGTTCTATTCTTAAAGTTGAAGCCGCTTTAATAATACCCGACCCCTGGTATATATACTCCGACTCCGTAAGCTACCCCGGCCTTACACCCGCTGCCTTAAAACTTAAGGATACAGCCTCTGGCATACTGGTAAAAGCCCATTACCCTCAGCCTGATATCAAACATATTCTGGGCAAGGATGTAAGCGTCTTCCAAGGGGATGTTAAATTAACAGGGTACTTTTACCTGGACACAGCAAAATCATTCCCCGTTGAGCTACTTATTAACTACCAGCCCTGCAGCAACCTCCTGTGTCTTAAGCCCAATACACGCAGCATTAGCGTTACCTGGAGCAGGGGTGAGGGTGCCAGGGCCCTGGTGGCGCCAGCAGAGTGACATCTGGCAGTTTTTAAAATGTTTTTTACTCAGTTAAGAAAAAGAATGAACTAGTTCATACCATGCCTATCCGGTTGTTGCACAAATCATAATTAGCATCAAAATGCCTACCCCGGATGGCCCCACTTACCCTTGTACAACTCCTCATAGGTGGGTGGATTTACTTGGGAGGCAATATTAAGTACACTATCGAATGCCACTAATGGCCAAAATCGGCGATTAAACCGGAATGTGAACTCGTTTAGGTATCCCTGCAAATGTTTGGGACTAACTCCATGATGAGTTCCCAGAAGCCATGCATCCAAGTTCCCAAAAACAACGTGAATCATTGGCAAATGCTGATCCGTCTTGGTATGGTCACCCTGTATCAATACGGCCTTGTGTCTGTAACCTAATTTCCCTAAGTTGTCGTAACCCGTCCATCCATCTGTTCGCACTTCAGTTCCAGACTTTACGTTAGCCATTACAAACGGCTCTAATTTTTCCTGTTTGCGGTTTGGGAGAATATGTAGGCGCAATCTACCTGCAATAATGTCACGGCCATGCCCGCCACGATGTTTAGAACGCCTGCTGCCAGATGGTAAATTAGGATCGGGTCCGGGTGCATTTTTCCTTGGGCGAATCTCTACAATACCACCTACAATCGTTTTATGGTGTTGCCCCCGCCCCTCTCCTTGTGTTGCACCTCCCACATACGTTTCATCAACTTCAACTGGCCATTCCCCACCGATTGCATCACGTTCAGGCCTTACCATTGCACTACGAAGTTTGTGCAGCATGTTGAATGCTGTTTCGTAGCGATTGAGTCCTAGCATCTTCTGAAACTGGAGTGCTGATATACCTGGTGTTAGCGATGTAACAAGGAAAGCCCCCCAGAACCAAGTATGCAATGGCATCTTGCTTTTCTGCATTATGGTATTGGCAGTAAGCCGAGTGTCACGCTTGCAATGCTTACAGCGTAGCATGTCCGGTCGATTGTGAAAACGATATGCGTTTCCTGACCATTTACAGTATGGACATACGAAACCACTCGGAAAACGAGCCGCATAAATATATGCACTGCATGCTTCCTCATTTGGAAAAACTCGCTGAAAATCTGGTAAAGACTTCGGTATGTCTTTTGCCATAGAAAATGCCTCCTGGTCGCCCCAAAATAACAAAAAAATGGGATTTGTGCAACAACCGGATAGGCATG
>CAZRWX010000043.1:0-19738 GCA_964603925.1 uncultured Bifidobacteriales bacterium
AGAGATATATCATCTGCGGAACTTATGGAAATTAACTCGGAAAAGTCTGAGATATAGACTAGACCTGCTAATACAAATACAGCAATAGCTGATTTTAAAAGCGTTTCAATTTTGAACATTTAGTATCCCCCTTTAAAAATTTATTGTTAATTCCCAACCCACAGATGCTGCCAGTCCGAGCCACCGAAGTTGCCTTCGATAACCTTAAGCTCACCAGCTTTAGTAAGAAGCGCGCTCTCAGTATTATTTACTAGTTCATCACCGGTAGCCGTCATTTTAACTATGAAAAGATCGTATACGCTGCTACGGGCCTTGGCCGCGATAGAGGTAGCGAAATTTTTATGGGTGGACCATTCTGGCTTCTGCCACTCGCCACCCTCATACCCAGCAGGTAAGGCGGCCTTCCAGACAGCATTGTTGTCGCTATCCCAAACCCAAAGATGCTGGTGTTGAGACTCTAGGACATTACCACCTATGGCTGGTACTGGGGCTTCACCACCGAAGCCTAAAATCATCATATAATCGTTATTAATACCGCCGGCGGGGAAAGGGTTCATACTGGCATTACACTGTTGGTTGCCATTATTTAGCACAATGGAAGTTTGGGTGGCCGTATTAAAAAGAACCGTGGCCCCATAGGTTGAACCAACCCACCCGCTGTCTTTAGAAACGCCGCCTTTGAAGGCACCGGGTATATTAGCCCCGTTTATAACAGCCTCTTCAGGCACACCCATGGTGGAGTCAGATATCACTTTTACCATGTAGGTTTCGCCGATGTAGCTGTTGCTCTCAAAGTTCCAGGAATTAATACCGAATTTATCAATGTAAACAATGTATAAATCGCTGCCAGAGGCATACCAATGGGGGCTGTAGGCCTTTTTATTAAGTGTGGTATCTATGGGCTGGCGGTATACGGAGCCCTTTTCGGCAACATGTACAAAGGAAAGAACAGTTTTAGGAGCAGAGCCAATGGTACCAGCATAAGCCACATAACGGCCGTCAGGTGAAAAAATCGGCTCGGCGGGAATACCCGGGGTGCCATCGAAAGATTCATTCTCCTGAGAAAGTTTAATAACCTCTGGAGCGACATTGACATCGGCAGCCGGTAACAGCAGGTAAAGCTTGAGCTGGTGTCTGAATGCAAGCTTGAATTGGGTTACACCCAGAAAGTCTTGAATCTGTTTGGTAGTGACTGCCATAGTAAGACCAGTGGGGAGAGCAACAACGGAATTTGTTATAAGCCCTGCTTTATGCGCAACACCATCGACGATGATGCATTTGGCTTGAGTAGCGTCACAATCGCAAGAGGTAGAATCTATTTCACACCAAGAAGGAATACCGTTTGCGCCTTCTCCACCGCAGGACAAAAGCCCTATTAACGCAACGAAACTAACCGCACTAAGAATCCACTTCATATTTTGTCCCTTTAATTGTTAGTCCAAATCTTAATAAGATAAGTAGCTTATTGCAAATTAACGATCTTCTTAACGAATTCTGCTCTGTTTTTATAGCTGACAGCCATAAAATAAATACCTTTTCGCAGATAATCGGTTTTTGCATGGGCCTCCCCCTGAGAAATAAGCCTGGAACCCATAAGGTCAAATACCGATATGTTCAAGATATCGCCAACAGGCACTTCAACCGTTTTAGCCATACCTGGCACATTGATGGACCTTAGATCCTCACTAAAATACTGTCCCCTAACCCCAACTACTGCAGGATCTAAAACAGGGGTGGTAAATGGAGAAGTAGCTGTTACAGGAGTAGCATTGCCAGTATACTCTACCCACAAATGAGAGCCTGAAACCGTCTCTGAAGAACTGCCTATTTTAAGAAACTCGCTGTTTTTTATATCAATGAGAACAAGGTCCTTTTTTGTACCCTGAGCACTCTGATAATTCGTAATAGCATAGTCGGGGTGAGTGGACCATTCAGGAAAGTCCATTTGATAGCCCAAATCCGGGGCCGCTATCCACTTGGTCACTATATTAGACTGGTTAACAATAAAGATAACTTCATGCTGCGCATATGCCCGCCCAACTATGGAGCTAACTTCATTAGACCCAAAGTCTAAAATCATATACTCCTGAGGAAGTGTTACACTGGGTGATACAGAGGGATTACAAATTTGCATTGTTATACCGAGCACGCCATTATGGAGCGAATCAAAAAGCCTTGCCCTGGTATTAAATACATTATCTCTGATATAAAAGCCCGGCCCCTGGCCAGAGCCCAAATATTTACCGTCCCGGGTGAGACCGCCTTCGAATGGACCACGGGCAATGGATGTAGCTGTATCCTCAAGGTTGCCTGCCGTCATCTTAATCTTTTTAACAAAAATATCGAGGTTGAAGGGGTTGAACCTTTCATCGCCCACCTGTTTGCCCGCACACTCTGCTCTGTATAGCCTATTATTTGGATCGAGGTGGGCCTCGGAACAATAATAGATTGTATGATTTTGTACTTCGGTGGTAAATATTATGTTTGTGTCTTTAGCAGTACTCCAGGGATCCACCCACCAACGTGGTACCGCCACACTGGCACCTGGTATAGGCTGAGTGCTGGCACCTGCCAACTTATAAATAAAACCCTTACCACCTGTGCCGCCGCCACCATCATTATTATCCGAATAAGCGATATAGCTGCCATTAGGTGAGAATGCTGGTTGATCGGGTAAGTCAATGGGTGTGTTTATCTCCTGTGCCGTTAGAGTGGCCTGCGAAAGGTCTATCAAATAAAGTTTCTTCTTATCAATTTTTTCTGTTACAGGATTAAAAATAGCTTCAGAAAAAACGATTTTCGCAGGTTTATTGCCTAAAAAGGTATTTATCTGTGATTTTGTTGCTGTAATTGTAAAATCTGAATAAAGCCACGTTGCTGACACTAACAGAAAAACAAACCCTGACCCAATTCTCATAAAAAAACTATGCATAATGTCTCCTTTGTAACCAATATAAATAAGTTATGCTTATACTCAAAAAATACAAATGATTTTAACGACCAATTTGGCAATTGATATTATTATGGGCTTTTTCGCACCTAAAAAACCTGTTTTTTATCCAAAAACCAATATTGGGTGCGCAAAAACTATTCAGACTTAATAATAATGGCAATAAAGCAATTTTATAAAAAGGCCATTCGCATTTTATGTGTTTTCACCACAATCATTTGATACTAAAAAAACCTAATGTTTGCCCGTGTAACCTTCTATCATAAAAACCTGTCACCTTTATCATGCAGCTATCGGATACTGTACTTGGGATGCCATTTACTTCTGACTGTACTGGTAAATTCCAATCAGCCCATTCATCACTATCGGTAGTAATAGAATAGGTACAATAAACATGCCACGTCATACCTGCATCAACTGATAACCAAACCATCGCTTGCCAATCTACATTAGGGCTATCCAACCATTTGACATTCATAGTCTGACCACGATTGTATGAACTGCCAACGAGTGGAGAAGTGATAATAAATGTATATGCTCTCATTGTTACTTGAGTACTTGTCGTTCCACCTTCGTTAGAAGCAGTGATTGTGTAAGTTGTACCATTTGATTGACTCGTTGTACCAAATATCCACCCATTTGAAGTGTTAAATGATAACCCTGAACCAATACTGGGGCTAATCGAAAAACTGCTGGCAGAATTACCTGTTACAGTAGGCACGATGGGAGAAATAGAAACACCATGAAAAAACGTTGTATCCGTAAATGGATAACTAACACTCGTCGGCGCCTTATGCAAAAAATTCCCAATAATATTCTTCACCGTATCCACCGTAACAACCAGCGGATTTGTGGTTCCTGACGTATCTTCGCTCCAGCCGTTAAAAAACGCATTTGATTCCGGGGTGGCTGTGATCTGCACCTGTGTATCATAATCGTACAGTGTGACATCGGGAAAATTGCTAACTGAACCTTTAGTCAGATTGCTGGAGGTTAAATTAAGCGCAAACTGCTTTTTGACAACCTGGGCCGAGCAGTGAGCGATGAGTTTGGAGATTGGTGATAGGGACGTAATTATTGAACGTGAGCCCTGCCCCGAACCGGACTTTAAGGATTTAAATCTAAAATTCATATTACCCTACCCTAATGGTTAACTGACTGTTGACCGCTCACTGCTAAATTTACAAAGTAAGCGCCGGCTTGGGCTCCTCATCCCGGGAAAGTAAAAGGAAACCTGTTACCAGAGCGGCCACACCCACACCGCCAGCCACCCAATATATGGTTTTTTTGTAGCTCTTTGAGGGTTTTGACTCTGGTTGCAAGGGCTGGGTTGAAGATTCACCATTGACCTCTTTTACAGCAGAACGGCCAAGGGACTTTTGGCGTATTTCGAACTCCATACGGATCTTCTCAAAAATACGGTCTATCTCCTCACTGACATACATATCTATAAGATGGGCCGAGGGCATAAGCTCAAGCATTTTATACATATAATACTTGCCCTTTTCCCTGGTATCGGGGTTGGCCGAATATACAACAGCCAGATGCTTGGCAATAAATATGCTGTCTGCATGGCTATAAACCTTGCTCTTGCTGGTAAACTCCTGGATCATACCTGTGACCTGCTCAAACTCACCGTCTTCATAGGCTGCGTGTACCCCCACCCTGTCCAATGAATGGGCAGAATTTGCAGCTAATACATGTGCCCATGTGAAAATTAAAATTAGGAGTATTGTTTTGAACAAGTGTAACTCAGCCGGAAAAAAAGTAAAAATGTATGGCCCCTTGCTCCATAACCTTAACTCAGGGAGGCCTGTTTATTTACAACCCATATTTAAAAATTATGCCTTTGATTTTAAAGGTATTCAATCACGAGAAAAACTGAGGCTTAATAATTACTGGCTGGGGGGTAACATTGCCTTAAGCTCACACTTTAAGCCACGGCTATTTAGCTCCTGCGCGAACTCTGCCAGGGCATCGTCTACACTCTTACGGTAGCTTAATCGAAGAGTGTCAAAAGCCACCATGGGAATATCCTTGATTTCGACCTTGAGAAGGTCCTGGGGCTGGCGAATAATGACAGCCAGGTTGTTTTTTACCAGTGCACGGGCCAGATGGACCTGAGTGTTAATATTGGGGCCCGATATAGTGAATACACCAGATAAAAAAGGCTCCCAGAGATTGTGACAGCCATAAGAGGTGAAACTCCCCCCAATAAAACAGGCGCTGCAAAATTTTAGATAGTCGGAAACCTTACCGTAACAATCGACCAGTAGATAACGGGCATGGGTATCACGGGTATAACGTTTAAAACCCATAGGCTCCAGATACTTACGAAACTGTTTCATCTCATTATTGGTCCGGGGAAATATTATAATGGGCCCCCGCTCCATCAAGACCTTAATTACCGGCAAAAGGTTTAGAAATTCTTCCAGATGAAGGGAGACAAAAGCTATTGTATTTTCTGCTGTATTTAGAGAAGAAGCATTACCCGGCATAAGGTCTTCTGACTGGCTTTGAGGGTTATATTCAGTTGATAACCCCTCACCTTGACCCATTTTCAGCATTGAGCCAATACCTGCAGAATTAAGGGTATTATCGACATCATCCTCGGGGAAAGGGCCTATTTTATTGAGATAATAGGCAGCCTTATAGTCAGCGCCAATGCGCACTTTGCGGGCTCCGGAAACCTTGAGCCGGTTGACCTGTTCGGTATCCTGAGCCTGAACCCAGGAAAGCGAGTTCATTATACGCCGAAAACCGCCGCCTGCCAACCGGTACAATTTTAAAGCCCTGACGCTCATACGGGCACTGACCAAAAAAACCGGATACCCACGTTTGCGACAGACCAGAATATAATTGGGCCATAATTCACTCTCGAATAAACAAAGGGCCTTAACCTGATAACGGGTTACAAACTTACGCACTGCAAGGGGGTGATCGAGCGGAGCCATACGTACACGCACCCTTTGATCCGGGTCAAAATGCTCCAGATCGTGAAGCAGTTGCCCCAAACCCAGCACTGTATTAGCTGTTACCAGGATCTTCTGCCCGGGCAGGCTTAGATGGGAGATAAGGCCTGTAAGACCTTTGGCCTCACCCAGAGACGCACAATGGAACCAGATGGCGGGAGTCTGGTGCTTTAAACCACCGCTCATCATGCGCTCACGAAGACAAAGGCTGGCGGGAAAGTCCAGAATATACATGACACGCAGCAGGGGGTGTATCAAATACCAGATAAGGTTATATAACCAAAGCATTACGCTGCCGCCCAGATTAAAATAACCGCGGCAGCGGCTTTACATAAATGGGAAAGCTGACTTTTAAAAACCGGTAAAAAAGGCTGGATTGGCAACCAGGAACTGAACTCTGAAAAAAGGCTGAAACCCGGACAGAATGGTGTGCGGGCCACATAGTCACTGTAATTTTGCTCAAAGGCATTAAGCAAGCAGAACTCCTCGGATTTTGCCAATAAGTAATGGTGCGCTAAAACTACAAAAACAAACAGACAATAAACCAGTAAACTGCCGGGATTGGAAAATATCAGCACACCCATAGAGATTAGGATATTGGCAAAATACAGGGGGTGACGACAGCGCGCATAAGGTCCGGTATAGGCCAGCTCAGGGGTCTCCAGGCGGCTGCCGCTGGTATGGGCGCCGATATGCGAGGCCGCTGCCAGACGAAATATGCCTCCAGCTACTACCAGGCCCAGAGCCCAATACCATAAGGGCCTTTGCGAATAAACCCGGTGTACCCATAGCAGAACGAAATAGCCAAAGAGGTACCACCCCCGGTACCTGTAGGCATGACTGGCAAATGAAGAACCCGCCCATTTCATGACAGCTAAAAACCGCCTGTTCCAGGCAGGGCGCCGGCGGCAGCATCCACAGCCCCCCCGTCAAAAAGAACACTCCGGGGACGGCTGGGTTGGAAGGCTTTAACCTGGGGGCCGGTGGCTGTCAATGCGCGTTTACTTAAAACCAGAGAGCACAGGAAAACCCGCAGCAGTACAAGGCCGCAGCGCAAATATTCAGTGAACGAAAACTTGGGTTTATATACTAGTGGTTTGTTTAATGTCATTTTCAGAATCATCCTGGAAAAAAAGTTCTTCATAGTTTTTTTCCTTAATGCCTTTTGGAGATAACTCTAAAACCCGGTCGCATAAGCCTGTTAAATTATCTTCATGGGAACATAGCATTATGCCCGAATTCACACAAGCGGCCCGGTGGGGGGACTGCTTCCAGAATGAGAATAACCTGGAAAGGATAGTTCGACGGTCTGGCGCAGGCAGCCAGGTTGTGGGTTCGTCCAGGACAAGGTAGGCGGCCATTGATGTAAACACCCGGGCCAGGCACAGCCTTTGAGCCTGCCCCCCCGATAGCGGCATTGACTGCTGACCATGCCCATAATCAAACATTGCCGGGCTTGACTGGGAAAGAGAATTAAGTACCGGCTCTAAACACAAAATATCATCCAACTCAACCCATGCAGCCGGGTATTGTTTTTTAAACCCCTGCAGACCTGATATAAGGCCGTGGCCCAGAGCGCAGTTCTGGGGGAGATACGACAAGCTCAGACCCTGCCCGGAGCTCCAACGGGAGGGATAAATAATATTGCCCTGCCCGGGATACTCCTGCCTGGTAATAAGCCGCAGCAGAGTAGTTTTACCAGCACCATTAACACCTTGTATCAGAGTGGTGTCCTCAGAAGATATACACACCGACAAGTTTTTAATAATAAACGGCCCCTGGACTGGTTTTGCATCATCATCGTAACCGAATGAAACACAATCAAAAATCATCTCATGACTGGAGCTCCAATTTATGGAAGGAGGTGGTGTATGCTTATGAAGGCTCTTTGACATGACAGACCAGGTCTCCCAGGCATCTTCCCCCAGTTTGTAAACAGGATAATGCCGGGACCACTCTTTTACGGGCTTGTACATCATGATAAGAAGCACAGCAAAAGGAACAAATTCAAAGGATTGACCCGAAGACAGCAAGCCCTTAGACCACATTAGGCCTGTGAGCCCCATCAGCAACAGGAAAAAAAACAGCTCCATAAATATGGGAAACACGGCCCGGGAGACCTCCCATGACCGGCTGGTTTTTTCATGCATATTAAGAGTATTGCCAAGATCTTTAATTGAATCAGAAAACTGACCATTGGGGCGTGTAAACTCAACATCACGGGTAAAGGCAGCGAAATCCAGCCTGGAGCTGGCCATGGAGGTATTCCAACGCCCGCCCTTTTGCCCCAGTATGGCAACCCTTAATTTTGATATAGCAGCCACTGGTAAAAGTACTACAAGTACACCTGCACCCAGCTGCCAGCTGAAAAAAAACAGAAGAGGTAAAAACAAAATAAACTGGATAAGACTTAAGGCAGAATTGAGATAAGCCAAAGCCCCCTGTTTAACCTTTTCGTAATGGGTACCAAATACCTGGAGGAAACCCCTGATGGCGCCCCGGTGCAGGGGTAGACCGCTAATTTCTAAATCTTTAAAAAAACGACCTTTTTCCTGCTCAATCCAATTAAATACCCCGGAGATTTGAATTTTACAGCCAAGCCAGTGAGTGAGCGTGCGCCCTGCAACTATAATAATAAGGGGCAGGACCCAACCCATTAAGCCCTGATAATTAAAGCTTTGACTGCTGGTAAATACCCGGGTTAGGTAAGGGCTCCCGGTTAAGTATTTTAAATAAAGCACAAACAGGCCTTCAAACAGACCCGTTAATACCCCAACTGCCATAAATTTTATTAATAATGGCCTGTTTCGGGAAAAGAAACTGTGACTGAGCATTTATAAAATTTAGAAAACTCCAGCTTATTACCCCCGATATTCCGTGGATTGTATTAAGTGGTAATAAAAACTTGATAAAAAAAAAAACATTAGTACATTACCGGAGTTAGCACTCCAGTAGGTAGAGTGCTAAAAGCCTTATCACATTACCTTCAAATCTTTACAAGGAGAATCAAATGGCAATTAAACCCTTATCAGACAGAGTCCTGGTAGAGCCTTTAGAGGCTGCAGAAAAGACCGCCGGCGGCCTTTATATTCCAGATAACGCCAAAGAAAAGCCCCAAAAAGGCAAAATCATAGCCGCAGGCCCTGGTAAAGCCTCCGATACCGGCGAACTTATCAAAATGGAAGTTAAAGAGGGCGACACTGTACTTTACGGTAAATATTCCGGCACAGAGGTTACAGTAGACGACAAAGAGCTCATGATCATGCGTGAGAGCGATATTCTGGCAATCATTTAATTAAATAAATAAGGAGTTTACAAATGGCTAAACAATTAAAATTCGGTACAAGTTCCAGGACAGCGCTCAAAAACGGCGTGGATATCCTGGCTAATGCTGTCAAAGTAACTTTGGGCCCCAAGGGCCGTAATGTGGTCATCGCCAAAAGTTTTGGTTCTCCCACTATTACTAAAGACGGTGTTACAGTCGCTAAAGAAATTGAGCTGGAAGACGCCTATGAAAACATGGGCGCTCAAATGGTTAAAGAGGTCGCTTCCAAAACTTCCGACGCTGCCGGTGACGGTACAACAACCGCCACTGTTCTGGCTCAGGCTATTTATGGTCAGGGCCTTAAAAATGTCACCTCAGGTGCCAGCCCCATCGAGATTAAAAGGGGCATAGATGCAGCCACAAAAGTCATTATTGATGCAATAAATAAAATGGCCAAGCCTGTTACAGGGCAAAAAGAAATAGCTCAGGTAGGCTCCATTTCTGCCAATAATGAGCAGGAAATTGGCGATCTTATCGCCCAGGCCATGGAGAAGGTCGGCAAAGACGGTGTTATCACTGTCGAAGAGGCCAAAAGCATGGAGACATCCTTAGATGTTGTTGAGGGCATGCAGTTCGATCGCGGTTATCTGTCTCCTTATTTTGTTACCAATGGCGACAGTATGGAGGCCGAACTTGAGAACCCGTACATCCTCATTTTCGACAAAAAAATCAGCTCTATGAAGGATCTCCTCCCTATTCTGGAGAAAACAGCTCAGTCGGGCAAAGCGCTTATGATTGTATCAGAGGACGTTGAAGGCGAAGCCCTGGCTACTCTGGTTGTTAACAAACTACGCGGCACACTTAAGGTATGTGCTGTTAAGGCTCCTGGTTTTGGTGATCGCCGCAAAGCTATGCTGGAGGATATCGCTATCCTCACTGGCGGGCGGGTTATTTCAGAGGAAACAGGCCTTAAGCTGGAAAATACCACAATCGAAGATCTCGGCACAGCCAAGACTATCCGCGTGGACAAAGATACCGCAACCATCATTGAAGGCGCTGGCAAAACAGCCGACATCAAAGGCCGTATCGCTCAAATCAAACGTCAAATCGATGAGACCACCTCTGATTACGACAAAGAAAAACTGCAAGAGCGTCTGGCCAAGCTGGCTGGCGGTGTTGCCGTTATCAATGTTGGCGCTGCCACCGAGACAGAGATGAAAGAGAAGAAAGCCAGAGTTGAAGACGCTCTGCACGCCACTCGCGCAGCTGTTGAATCAGGTGTTGTTGCCGGCGGCGGTGTTGCCTTCATCAGGGCAGCTTCCGCTCTCAATTCCCTTAAGCTCGAGGGTGACCAGGCTATTGGTGCGGCCATTATCAGGCGCGCCATCGAGGAGCCCATGCGTCAAATCATCGCCAACGCTGGCGAGGAGCCTTCTGTTGTAGTTAACAAGGTTAAAGAGGGCAAAGGTGACTATGGTTACAATGCTCGTACCAATGTGTATGAAAACCTCATTGAAACCGGCGTTATCGACCCAGCTAAGGTTACAACCACAGCATTGAGCAACGCAGCCTCTATTGCCGGTCTGTTATTGACCACAGATTGTCTCGTTGCAGATAAGAAAGAAGAAAAATCATCCGGCCATGGTGCCCCAGATATGGGCGGCATGGGCGGTATGGGCGGTATGGGAGGCATGGGCGGCATGATGTAATCAGCCCCAGCTTCTATTTCGCATAGTTACACTTTTCCCCTGGTATCATTACGATACCAGGGGATTTTTATTTCCTGGATAATTTATGATTAGCCGTTTGCCATACACCCTCATTCCAACCGAAACCTGCCCACTTCCTTCGACTATCCCGCTTACAGCGGGACGCTCCGGCCTGCGTCCGCCACGGCGGACTTCGGCCCGGCAGGCGTGCTAATCCGTCCTTTCGGATTAGCTTAAAGAATATGCTTAAAGCATATTCTGGCCCGATGAGCGGGCAAGGCAGGGGGAGCCTGAAACCACAAGATGATAAAATTTGTGGACTCCGGCTAATACCCGGAATAACTCAATAGGCTGAAAATGCTAATCTCGAAAAGTAATTAACTAATTTTTACACATGATAAAAGAGCTACCCGAACTAAATAAAAGGCAAAAACAGATACTGGCAGGTGTAGTCCAGTCCTTTATTACCAGGGCAGAACCAGTTTCATCTAAATACCTGGCAGAAAATACCCACATAAATGCCAGCAGTGCCACTATCCGCAATACCATGGCCAGGCTGGAGTCATTAGGCCTTATTGAGCAGCCCCATACCTCAGCAGGACGCCAGCCTACCGACCTTGGTTATCGTGTGTATATCAATTCCCTTATTCAACTGGAAGATATCCGCGTCACCGAAAAAAACCTGATATTAGGGGAGTTAAGAAATATCAGAGAAGAGCAGGAGGTTCTGAGTATAACAGCGGGTGTTTTAAGCCGTATCACCAATCTGCTCGGCATTGCTGTTTATGCACCTACGGGCAAGGAGATTTTCGAGAGAATTAACCTTGTGCCTGTTGCCGAAAAAAAGCTAATGCTAATACTTTCCTTAAGCCACGGTCTAATCCGAAGCGTCATGCTGGAGGTGGACATAGACATAAAGCCCCGCAGACTTCAGGAGATCACCCAGGTTATTAACGAAAAAATGTCTGGCAGACCTGTTTCATTATTAAACACAGCCCTGGCTAATGAGATTTCAGCATCTCTGAGCTCAAAGTATGAAGGCACAATAAGAATTTTCACTCGTTCTATTTTGAAACTATTTACTATTTCAGATTACAACCAAATCCAGATAGCTGGTACTAAAAATATTTTCCACCAGCCAGAATTTGAAAAAATCGAGGATATTGAGGGAATTATTGAGATCCTTGACAATAGAAAAACTTTGGTACACTTTTTGCAAGATAGGAAATTACAGGATGGCGTTTGTGTCACCATCGGCAAGGAACATACATTGAATCTTTTTAAAACACATTCGGTTATTACTTCAAATTTTCACGCTAACGGCATCACCGGCACAATTGGCGTTATCGGGCCCACGCGTATGGAGTATTCCAAGCTTATCAGTGTAGTAGATTTCACAGCTAAGTATTTAAGCAAATTATAGGGGCTATTTAATGAAAAAAAGCAAGACCACAGAGACTGAAAATGAAAACCAGGAGCAGGCTTCTGAAGAGGGGGTTCCAGGCAATGAGGCTGGGCCTTCAGAAGACAATTTCCCAGATGATCAGGAGTTTGCTTCAGAAGACAGCGAGGTTTCTGACAGTGACTCCCAGGAAGATGAATCCCCGGATAAAATTGAGGAGTCCGGCAACATTAAGGACAACGCCGAGTATAAAACCTTAAACGAAAAATATCTGCGTCTTTACGCTGAATTTGATAACTACAGGAGGCGTGCGGCTAAAGAAAGTCTCGATCTTATTCAAACCGCAAATGCCGATATTCTCACAAAACTTCTCCCCACTCTGGAGAATTTTGAACGGGCCTTTAATCCCGAGCACAAAGCCAGAAAGCTGGAAGATTTCGAAGCCGGTATCAAGATGATATTCAACAACTTTAAAGACGTCCTGGAGGAGTCCGGCCTGGAGGATATCAACCCAGAGGGTGAAGAGTTTGACCCCAATTTTCATGACGCCATGATGCAGCAGCCCCACGACAAAGTAGAAGAGGGCTATGTAATTCAAGTTTTTCAGAAAGGCTATAAAGTCAAATCAAAAATATTACAGCATGCCAAGGTCATCATATCCAAAGGCAAAGAGTAAAAGAGTTTTAAAACAATCAACAAAGGACTAAGAAATGGGCAAGATTATAGGCATAGATTTAGGCACAACCAATTCCTGCGTAGCAGTATTAGAGGGCGGCAAGCCAGTAGTTATACCAAACGCAGAGGGTAACCGTACCACGCCCTCCATCGTGGCATTTACAAAAAGCGGTGAGCGGCTGGTGGGTCAGGTAGCCAAAAGGCAGGCCATTACCAACCCGGAGAAAACCATATACTCCATTAAGCGTTTTATGGGCAGGCGTCACCAGGAGGTGGCCGACGAAGAAAAACGTATGCCTTATAAAATTACAGGCAGCGGCAATGACATGGTCACTGTAACTATCGACGACAAAAAATACACACCTCCAGAAATTTCAGCCATCATACTCCAATCCATGAAAAAAACCGCTGAAGACTACCTTGGTGAAGAAGTAACCCAGGCAGTTGTCACTGTTCCTGCATATTTTAACGACAGCCAGCGTCAGGCCACCAAAGACGCCGGTCGTATCTCCGGTTTAGAGGTACTTCGTATTGTTAACGAGCCTACAGCAGCCTCCCTGGCCTACGGCCTGGACAAAAAGAACAACGAGACCATAGCTGTATACGACCTTGGCGGCGGTACCTTTGATGTTTCCATTCTGGAAATCGGGGATGGCGTATTTGAGGTCAAATCCACAAACGGCAACACACTTCTGGGTGGTGACAACTTTGACGAACTCATTATGGACTGGATCTATTCAGAGTTTAGGAAATCCGAAGGCATAGATCTTTCCAAGGACAAAATGGCCATGCAGCGCATTAAAGAGGCTGCGGAAAAGGCAAAAATCGAGCTATCCAGTACCACCACTACCAGTATCAACCTTCCTTTTATCACCGCTGACGCTTCAGGTCCCAAACATCTGGATCTCACATTAAATCGGGCCAAATTCGACCAACTCACCGAGCAGCTGATTGAGGCCACTATCGGCCCCTGCGAGGCTGCCATTAAGGACGCCGGTCTTAAATTTTCAGAAATCACAGAAGTTATCCTGGTTGGCGGCTCCACCCGTATACCTGCCATACAAAAGCGTGTACAGGAGCTTTTTGGCAAAGAGCCCCACAAGGGCGTCAACCCCGACGAGGTTGTAGCCATAGGCGCTGCTATACAGGCCGGTGTGCTGGCAGGGGACGATGCTGTTAAAGATGTTCTACTTTTAGATGTCACTCCTCTTTCTCTGGGCATAGAGACTTTAGGAGGCGTTATGACGAAGCTTATTGAGAGGAATACTACAATACCCACCCGCAAAAGTCAGGTATTCTCCACAGCCGAAGACAGCCAGCCCGCTGTCAGCATACATGTACTCCAGGGGGAAAGGGAGATGGCCCGTCATAACCGTACCCTGGGCCGGTTCGAGCTTACCGAAATACCCCCGGCCCCCCGTGGCATACCCCAAATAGAGGTTACTTTCGACATTGACGCCAATGGTATTGTTAACGTAAGCGCCAAAGACAAAGCTACCAGCAAAGAGCAGAAGATCCGTATAGAAAGCTCCTCAGGTTTGAGTGAGAAAGACATCGAAAAAATGGTTAAAGAGGCCGAAGCCAATGCAGAGTCAGATAAAGCCGAAAAAGCAAAAATTGAAGCTAAAAACCAGGCTGCGCAGGCTGTATATGCCACCGAAAAGCTCCTTAAGGAGCATGGCGACAAAGTAGATGAGGCGGAGAAAAAGTCAGTTGAATCTGCTCTTGAGAACCTTAAAAAGGTTCAGGACTCAGACAATCCTGAGGAGATAAATACAGCCATTAAAGCTCTGGAGAAGGCCTCTCATAAAATTTCTGAGGCCATGTATAAGGCTGCAGCCCAGCAAGGTCAGCAACAGCAGCAAGGCCAGGGACCAGGGGGGCAGCCGGAGTCTCCAGACCAGCCGGAGCAGGAAAAAAAGAATGATAAAAAAGACGGTGCTGTTGACGCCGATTACGAAGTTGTAGACTAATAAGGCGGCAGTTAAATGGCAGGAAAAAGAGACTATTATGAGGTGCTGGGAGTTCCTAAAGATGCCTCCGGCAACCAGATTAAGTCCGCATACAAAAAACAAGCTATCAAATTTCACCCGGACAAAAACCCCGGTGATAAGGCAGCGGAAGATAAATTCAAAGAGGCAGCCGAGGCATACGACGTACTCAGCAATCCCCAGAAAAAGTCCCAGTATGATCAGTTCGGTCATGCGGGTATGCAGGGGTTTGGTGGGGGCGGGGGTCCTGGTTTCAGTAGCTTTGATGATATTTTCAGCAGTTTTGGTGATATTTTTGGAGATATGTTCGGAGGTGGTTCTCGGGGCGGTTACCAAAGGTCTCGTAAATCCGGCCCCCCCCGCGGGCAGGATTTACAAATTAAAATTGTCCTGGGCTTAAAAGAAATTGCCTCTGGCGTTACCAAAAAGGTTAAGCTACGGCGATACAATAAATGTGAACCCTGTAATGGGGCCGGGGGCTCTGGCAAACAGAACTGCCCCACTTGCGGCGGCGTGGGCCAGGTAAGGCAAACTCAGAATTCTCTTTTCGGCACCATGGTAAATGTAACCACCTGTCCTGATTGCGAAGGAGAGGGCTCAGTTATTCGCCGCAAATGCCCGGAATGTTATGGTCAGGGCCGGCTCATGAAAGAGGTAACCATATCCATCGACATACCCGCCGGTGTTGCTCAAGGCAATTACATAACCTTGAGAGGAGAAGGTCATAAAGGCATACATGGTGGTGCCTCTGGAGATCTTATCGCCATCATCCAGGAAAAGGAAGATCAGTTTTTTGAAAGGCAGGGGGCCGACCTTTACTGTCAAGTTGAGGTTCCGTATTCCGTAGTAGCTTTAGGCGGGGAAATTCGCGTTCCTACCATAGATGGAGACGTGGAGCTAAAAATACCAGCTGCAACTCAATCTGAAAAGTATCTGCGCCTCAGGGCCAAAGGTCTACCAGATCTTAACACCTCACAACGTGGTGACCAATATGTTAAAATCCATGTTTATACTCCCGATAATTTAACACCCAGAGAGCGGGTTTTACTGGAGGAGCTTGATACAATTCAGCGCTCCAAGACAGTTGATAAGTCATTCTTTGATAAAGCTAAAAACTTTTTCTCATAATTTATTGGGCTATTAATTATACATACCAACCACAAATGAAAATTTTAATTCTGGACAACGACAGAGAATGTAAAGAAAGGATCATGCAAAGCTGGTCTGTGCCTGATACAGAATTACTGGACAGCAAAGGCGGGCAGAATGCCATCAAGATTATAACTCAGAGTGGTTTGGGCGCAGTTTTTCTTTCTACAGATTTTCTGCACATAGACAATCTCGACACTCTCACTCTTATTAAAGAGCATAACGCGGGTGTGGAAATTTTTATTCTTTCAGACAGAAAGGACACCGCCAAAGCAGAAGAGGCTATTGAAAGGGGTGCCCATTCTTTCCTGGTAAGGCCCATACAAGTTTCGCTGCTGGAGAGTCTGGTAAAAAAGGCAATTGCCCGCGCTCTTAGTAAACAGAACCACCGTCTTTTAGAAGAACATGTCATGGTAGACCTTTTAGGCTCTACACCGGCCATGGAAAAGATTCTTTCAACCATATACAAGGTGGCACCTACAAATTCCAGCATACTCATAGAGGGGGAGACAGGCACAGGTAAAGAGTTTGTGGCCAACCTTATACACCGTATCAGTACCAGGTCCGACGACCCTTTTGTAGCCATTAACTGCGGCGCTATCCCCGAGAACCTGATGGAATCCGAGTTGTTCGGAGCTAAAAAAGGCGCATTTACAGGAGCTACTGCAGACAGAAAGGGTTTGTTTGAAGAGGCAGATATGGGCACCCTGTTTTTAGATGAAATTGGCGAGATGCCCTTAAATCTGCAAGTTAAACTACTGCGCTTCCTGCAGGACAAAGAAATTCGCCGGGTGGGTGCCAATGAGAGCCGGTTTGTGGATGTCCGGGTTATAGCCGCTACCAATCAAAACCTTTCCCGTGAAGTGGCTAATAGTACCTTCCGCGAAGACTTATTCTACAGGCTTAATATCTTCCATTTGCTGCTTCCCCCACTGCGTGACCGCAGAGGCACCATCCCCCACCTCATCAGGTTTTTTGTAAAAAAGCACTCCAGTCTCAATGAAAAACATATTAAAGGTATGGCTAAAGATGCTGAATCCATCCTGCTGAATTATGAATATCCCGGTAATATCCGAGAGCTGGAAAATATTATTGAACATGCAGTTGTAATGTGCGAGGGTGAATATATTATGCAAAGTAATCTTCCCGAACGCCTCGGTGAGATCGGGGGAAGCGCAGCATATCTTTCCCTGCCAAAATCAAATAATATCGAGCATTCTTCCAATAATTTACAGTCCCTGGCCCAACTGGAAAAAAACCACATTGTCCATGCGCTGCAAGTTTTAAAAAACAATCAAACAGATGCAGCAAAAAAGCTGGGCATATCCCGTTCTACCCTGTGGCGTAAAATTAAAGAACACAATATTGTAATTTAAGGTTTGGCTCCAACTGCCATTATGAAGGTTATTCTTCTTGTACGCTTTGTGTATAGTGGCTATTTTGTGAAATCAAAGATACCTTACCATCTAAGGCATATTCAGTAAATTTTTTCTTCAAGGCCTAATTTTGGAATCTGCACCTGATAATAAACACCCCCTCCAAGTAAATACCAGGATACCTGGTCTTAAAGTCGGAGACGTTATCGATGATCGTTTCCAGCTGAAAAAGCATCTGGGTACAGGCAGTTTGGGTTGTGCCTACATCTGCCAGAACACAACCGGTCCTTCAGATGAGTTTGTTATTAAACTTATCCACCAGCGTTATAACGACAGGCCAGGGTTCATCAATTCATTTTCCATGCTTACCAAATCAGCGGGTTCCATCAAACACGAGTCCATTTGCCGTATTCTGGATTTTGGCCGCTGCCAACAGGGCTCTTATTACACCATGGAGCGTATCCCAGGGTATACCCTGCGCATGTGGCTTCTGCACACCTTCTCCTTTGAGGAGCGGGTGATCAAGGGTCTGCAGTTTATTTCTCAATACCTGAGTGCAGTACAAATACTCCACGATAATGGCCATTTTGCATGCATGAAACCAGAAAATCTTTTTATTTCCGGGGAGCGTCCCATTATCTCAGATTACTGGATCCCGGGCTTTATTCCACCTGGTGATTTCAGCATAAACCCTGCAGCCGGCAGCTACCTGGTATATATGGCCCCGGAGGTTAAAGACGACTGGAGCACATTTTCCCAGGCCAGCGATATATATGGTACGGGCGCCCTGCTTTATGAAATACTCTTAGGCCGCCCTCCTATTGGTACCCTGTTAAAGCCTAGTCTCTGCTCCAACTTTTACACTGAAGACTTTGATATTATGATTGACAGGTCCCTGGCACTATCTCCCGAAGATCGTTACACATCAGCTGTTGACATGCAAATGGCAATACAAACCCTTCTGCAACTGCTCAACAAAACAGGCAACGCGGATGTTGATGACCAAAAACGGGACAGCGAAATACTACGAGACATTGACTCTATCGAACAAAATCCTGCTGCAATTTCACTGCAGGTTGATGATGAATTTTCTCAACAGGCTGAGGACAATAACAACGATGCCTCCCAGAAAGATATCCGGGCCACTCGTATTATACAGGAATACGAAAAAGGAGAACCCGAAAAAGCTACCGTACTAGGTTATAGTGAGTCCGATATTCTATCCGAGGCAGCCGACAACAGTAAACAAACACCTCAAGTTATACCCGAAAACCACTTAACCTCAGAGGATATTGAGGATACCACCCTGCGCAGGGCCACTATCATTCCATTACCCCAGGACAATGATCTTCCAGGGGAGCCTGTTGAAAGCGAGATTCCTCTAACTGAGGCCGCTACAGTCATATCAGGCGATGATGTTTTAAATGTTCCAGATGATGAAGATTCACAGGCTCCTTTTCTTCAGGACGACATCGCAGGGGATGCATCCCCCCTTAATCCAGTAACCCTTGAATCTGGCAATCCAGAGCCAGAGTTTTCCCTTGATGATGAAGATGTCCAGGATATACAACCTGATGTGGAGCTCTCTGCAAAAGAGCGTAGAGAGCGCACTATAAAAAAGCTTACAGGCGAAATCCCCCTTGTTAAATCCCAAATTCCCAAAGGCGAGGCAGACGAGGAGGAAGAACTCTCTCCCCTGCCTGTGTGGGCAAAAGTTTTGCTCATCATTATCGGCCTTACCATACTCGCCGGCGCTATCGCGGGTTCATTTTTTTCCCGCAATCTTTTTTAAGATATTTCAGTCAGTTACCAAGCTATCAGGGGCATTGGAATAAGCTTATTACCTAAAGTAATAATTCTCCCTTAAATCCCCGTTGACTGACAGATTGCTCTTTTCTCCATTCTTTGGCATATTTCTTAATCCAGAGTAGGGCCGCAGTTTCTAAACTCACATATTTATGCTTCAATCTGCTTAAATGCCGCTGGTATTTGTAAATTTCCTGAACTTGAGCACGATTCTCCATAATAGACCTCTCTTATGTTTTCGGCAGTTTTTCAATTGAGCTTTATTAATGGGGCTTAATTCCCAGAAAAATCAGGCCAAAAAGTCAAAAGAACTAAAACTTCACTTGATAATATCCGCCCGGCAATCATTAATATGTGAATTTTGCTAATTTATCCTGTAAATAGGAAGTATTAACTAGTGATCTGTATTAAAAGTTATACCCAAATAATTGGCAATTTAGAAG
>CAZRWX010000044.1:0-19691 GCA_964603925.1 uncultured Bifidobacteriales bacterium
GCATGTTATTAATAATCTGACAAACTCAGCCATTAACACGACGGCTAGCGAGTCTGCCATAAGAGATACTGACATTGCAGCGGAAACATCAAAATTTGCCAAGAGTCAAATACTGTTGAAATCTACCATGGCGGTTTTAGGCCAGGCTAATCTTGCTCATAAAAATGTGCTACAGTTAATTTCTGCAATGAAACAATAATTGCGCTGCAACTGCAACTGCAACTGCAACTGCAGCTACAGCTGCAGCACAGGCTCAGATAATGACATTTTTAGGTTTTTTATGAATGGGCCTGTTATTTTCGATATAGGCTAATATCTTTTCTGCAATTGGTGTTTGGGTTACCTTTTCTATACCCTCTAAACCCGGAGAAGAATTTACCTCCAGAACCAGAGGCCCCCTGCTGGATCGTAGAATGTCAACGCCTGCAATATCCAGCCCCATGGCTTTGGTAGCTTTAATTGCTGTAGAGCGCTCCTGGGGTGTAATTTTAATAGGCAGGGCATGGCCGCCCTGATGGAGATTGGCGCGAAAATCACCCTCCCTGGCATACCGCGCCATGGACGCTACTACTATATCACCTATAACCAGGCAGCGAATATCCATAAGGTTTGTTTCATTAACAAACTCCTGGACTAGAAAATAAGCATCAAGCTGCCGGAAAGCATCTATTACGCTCTCGGCTGCTCTTTTTGACTCTGCCATAACGACACCCTTGCCCTGAGTACCTTGAAGAAGTTTAATTATTAAAGGAGGGCCGTTGACCATTTTAATAAGGTCGCCGGTAGATCTGGTTGCATGGGCAAAACCAGTGATGGGCATGCCGATGCCCCGCTGACTTAGGATTTGCATGGAATGTAATTTATCTCTTGAACAACTGATGGCTGTCGATTTATTAAGACAGAAAATACCCATCATTTCAAACTGCCGAACTACGGCTGTACCATAAAAGGTAACGTTGGCCCCAATACGAGGGATTATGGCATCATAACTTTCCAGTATTTCTCCCATATATTTGATAGTAGGTTTGGAAGATGTGATGCTCATGTAGCATTTAAGAGGATTAAGCAGTCGTACTTCATGACCTTTTTTTTGAGCGCAAAGAAACAGCCTGTGGGTAGAATAACTATTTGGATTTTGTGAAAGTATACCGATTTTCATATAGTTTTCTAAAATTATATATACTTCCGACTGGGTTGACTTAAAAGGGTATAAGATTTGCCCGCGTTTACCAAAAACTTGCCGGATATAGCCTGCCTCCCTATTAGTATCCTGTAATCCATTGGGCCTCTATCGACCAGATTTAGATTTATGAACCATGTTATATCTCCAATACTTATGCAGGTGTGTATAACAGGGCGTTGTTTATACTGAGTTCCCAGGTTAATAATATTTTGACGGCAGTGTAGCTGCGCTTCTAATAATATTCCCTTACCCTTATTAATTGGGTTTGTCCAGAACTGGATATACTCTTTGCCGCCCTTTTGGATAATATTTATATCCTTGGCATGTAGACTTGAGGTGCGTGCGCCTGTATCTATCTTGGCTTTTATATGCCTGATACCCAAATCGGGTAAGGAAACTATTTCACGCCAGCCTATAACAGAGTTTTTAATCATATACGTTCACCTATCAATATTAGTGTTATTTTCAGCAGTTCTCCCGGTTTTAGGCTTTTTTTGTGAAGATAAAAAACGGAAACTCAGAGGTGCCGGGTAAATCAATAAAAGCTGGTATAAATTCTGAATTGATAATACCGTGTAATATCTTAATATTTTAAGTTGAACAGATATCAATTAGAAATATTTTTTTAAGCTGGGTGCTTTCTCATTGATAAGGGTCATAAGCTCCTGGTGGGCCTGAGCACCGTCATTTGTCTTTTCTACATCAATTAAAGGCTGATACAATGGTGAATTAAAAAGTGCTGCCAGGGGTACGGGGTTCTTGCGTATGAAACAGGCTCGAATAAAAGGTGCTAATTCATCCTGAGTGCATTCGGCCTCGTTTATCTTGCCCTTCTGAAATTGCGAATAAATCTGAATGAATTTTTGTGAAGCCTCAGGAATGTTCCCAGTGGCTGTGATTATGCCTGAACCACCCATTTTTAGAATAGAAAATAGGGCGTCATCTTCTCCAGAAAGAACAGAAAACTCATCCTGTTTAACCTCGCTGAGAATTTTGAGGAGGTCTTCTCTCATTTTACCGGGGGACTTAAAGTCTACGGCCTGCTTAAGACCGATAATCTTCTCATTAGAGGATAACTGAATAATAGTTTCCGGTTCGATATAACTCTGAGTCCTGCCTGGTACATTATAAATGATAATATTTGCACCGGTTTCAGCTGCAAGAGTTTCATAATGCTGGCGTATGCCCTCTTGAGGAGGATTATTGTAGTAACCGGTTACGCAAAGGAATGTTAGAGATCTGGTTGACTGCTGTATTTTGAGAATTGTCTCCACTGACTCGCGAGTACAGTTGGAACCAGCACCGGCAATAATGGGCACTCGTTCGTCTATATAGTCTATGGAAAATTTAATGAAGTCTACATGTTGCTGTGGAGACAGTGTGGCGCTCTGCCCTGTAGTACCCACAGGTACTAAACCATTAACTCCCATGTTAATAAGGTCATCAATGATTTTCTTTGCTTTATCGTAATCTATACTATTGTTTAGCCGTTTGGGGTCATCGTCCTTAAGAGGGGTGAACAGGGCTGGGAAAACTCCCTGTAAATCTCCGGCGCTGGTAATAGTTTTAGTCAATGTATACTCCTTTAATAAGTTACTTCCATGTTTTCATTATATTTAGACAAATTTTATTCATCTCAATAGACCTTGCCTCAGAGTCAGCCTCATTATAACAGCGAAACTCCGGGGCATTACCTGAGGGCCGTAAATGGACAATTTCTTCGCTTTCGAATACAATCCTGATTCCGTCAGTGTAATCAATGCTTTTGATTTTACCAAACTGGTCTCCAAATGCCTGCTCCAGGGAGGAAGTGTCGTCCTGCGAATTACCTGGATTAAATTTTGCAAGCAACTCCTGGCTGCGTTGTGTGGGGAACTCTTTAAGCCTGCCACTTGAAGTAAAACGCGAAGGAAGAGAACTTACAAGCTGGGAAATTGTTTGAGAATTTTCTTTGGCTAGACCCAGTATGCTCAGTAGTACTATAAGGGTATCTCTAGTGGGAAGGGCTTTAAAAATTTTATCCCCAATTTGAATGTCTGTATTGGTTAGGAAGCCCCCATTAGCCTCGTACCCCACAACTGCTGTAGCCCCATTTTCTACAGCCTGGTTTAGTGACTGAATAACATAAGGTGAACCAATACGCGTACGGCGAATTTCTTTAAAATTACCAGATTTCTCCAGGGCTGTATTACAACTTACTGGTGTAGAAACTGAATCGGCCCCCAGAAAAATGGAAGCCAATATACCAGCTATATCACCCCGCAGCCATTTACCTTTTTCATCGCTTATTAAAGGCCGATCGCTGTCTCCATCTGTAGAAAATATGGTGTCGCAAGTGTGCTGCTGTGCCCATTCCGCGGCTATTTTAACGTCTTCTGGGCGTATAGCCTCTGTGTCTACAGGCATAAAAGTGTCCGAATGGCCAAAACAAATAACCTCTGCCCCTAACTGCTGGAGAATTTGTGGTAGAAGTTGTCTTCCAACAGCAGAATGCTGATAGAAACCGATTTTTTGACCATGAAGGAAATCGTGAGGAAAAAACTCAACATAATGCTGATTATAAAGAGCCTCAGCTCCGTCATTGACCGATAATTGAATGGGAGTATGGGCAGGCAACAGCATGCCCTGAGAATCAAAAAGGGTGTCATCGATGACGACAACCTGGCTTCTCATACTCTGCTCATCTGATTTTAAAACTTCTCCGGCTATTTTGTTGTATTTGATACCATTACGGTCATCTGGTATATGGCTGCCAGTTACCATAACTGCAGGGATATGGTTAAGTATTCCAAAATACGCTACTGCCGGTGAAGGAATTTTGCCGCAATTGACAGCTTTATAGCCTTTATATTCGATAGCTTTAATTACTGCTGTCATTATCCTGTCTGTGCTTGCCCTGAGATCACCAGCCACAGCGATAGATGAACCCTTTTGGCTGAGATCACCAATAGACTCTAAATGCTGAATAAAACCTAGAGTATAAGCAAAACAAACACGGTCATTCATATCAACTACCAGACCGCGGGCACCGCTGGTGCCGAACTTTACACCGCTTAAATTCATAAGTTTGTCAATGGTGATCTCAGGCAAACTAACCCCTTATTAAAGCCATATTTCCTTAAAATATAGAAAACTTGAAAAATTTAGAGGTAACCATTATAGGCCAGAAAAAATGATTTTTCTTAATTTTAGGATAAATTATCTACCCTTACCTTATATTGTGAAAGTGGGTAACCTATTTCTCTATCAAATTATATGGAGTTGTCAATGCAAGCTATATGGAAAGAGGTATTACGGCAGGCACGAACTGAACATGTTGACCCTGCACTTCTAAAGAACATACAATCAAATGCCTTGGAAAAATCCGAGGACACCCCAATTACTTTTGGAACCTCGGGGTGGAGAGGTGTAATAGGTGATGACTTTACATTGTACAATGTTCAAAAACTTACATCCGCTATTGTAGAGTTTTACAGGCTATATAGCGGAGAGCTTGCTCCTCTTTTAGGTGTTTCGAGCTTTTCAGAATTTTCTCGACGGGGGGTTTTGATTGGGCATGACACTCGTTTTTTAGGGCATACATTTGCCAAAGGTGTTGCTTCTGAGCTTAAAAAAAATGGTGTCAGGGTTTGTTACGCTGGTGTAGCAACAACTCCGGAGCTTTCTGCTGCCGTACCGGCAGGGAACTTTGCCTGTTCAATTAATTTAACTCCCAGCCATAATCCGGGTAATTACAACGGCTACAAGTTTAACCCGGCAGATGGTGGCCCCGCAGGCAGCGAAATTACAGCAAAAATAGAGGAATGTGTTAAGAAAATAATAAGTTTTAAACCCCATCAACTGTTAGATAATGCCTGGCAGCCTTATGATGCTTTTGAGGCATATAAAAGTTTTGTAGCTGCGTCGGGTTTTGCGGATCTGGATTTCTGTCGTGAGTTTGCCCATTCGGGCAGTATTGCCCTGGCTCATGATGCTGTATATGGTTCATCAATGGGTCATATTTCAGCTTTGCTGAATTCCCCAGGCAATTTAAAAGAATTCAAGCATAAAGAAGAACCTTTGTTTAAGGGTATGGCGCCTGAGCCGTCAGAGTCAAATATGGCTGAAGTTGTGGAATATTTAAACAAACAGCAACAACAATTTAAACTTGGATCTATTATGGACCCCGATGGGGATAGGGTAAGGTTTTATGATGGCGAATCTCAAATTTCCATGAATCAATTTGGAGCAATAGCATTTCACTATCTGGTAAAATACCGAAATATGCAGGGCGGAGTAGCCAAATCGGTTGCAACCAGCAATCTTGCCAATGCCATTGGCCATGCCCTGGGCCGAAATATTTACGAAACTGCTGTTGGTTTTAAAAATTTTCGGCCAAACTTGTTACCTGGTACATCTACTCCAGCAGTTGTCGCCTTTGAAGAATCTGACGGTATATCAGGCTATGGTAATACACTGGAGAAGGATGCCCATATAGGCTTCCTGCTGGCTTTAGAAATAACAGGGCGTACTAAAAAATCTCTTACACAATATCTTAAGGGTTTATACGAAGAATACGGAGTATTTTCCCCCATGCGTTATGGATTTGAGGTCGACATGCAGCAAATGGGCGCTCCTATGCAGAAAGCAATGTCAAAACTTAAAAAAATGTTTAAGGCTGGTGATTCTATCGAATTTGGCGGCAAATCAAAGATTCTTGTTAATGTCATTGATATTGATGGTGTCAAATGGGTGTTTGAGGATAAATCATGGCTGTTAATCAGGCCTTCCGGTACGGAGCCCAAGGTACGTGTATATGCGGAAGCTGATTCTTCTATAATTACTGAAGCTCTTTTTAATAAAGGGAAAGAGCTATTCCTCAGTCTGATGGGGTAGTAAATTTTAAATGGGCAAAAAAAAGGAAGCTTTTTGCAAGCTTCCTTTTTCAATAAACAACAAGTGATTATTTCTTTTTTGAAATTTTGTTGATCCAGCGATTAATAGTAATTGCTGTGACCTTAAAACGCCTGATAGCGGCGGCTTTACCACCTTTACCATTTTGCTTGTTAACAGAAGCAATATGATCGAGAATCTGTTTGCGTTGGGCGTCATTGTATCTGATAAGCTTGGCACCTTTTTTCGCAACTTTTTTAACGGCCTTTTTCGCTACTTTCTCCTTAACCACTTTTTTAGCGGCTTTTTTTGCAACTTTTTTCTTTTTAACTGCCATTAGGATCTCCTTGTATAGGTGAATAAGATTAATTATAAGTTTTTAAGCCTGCTATCCAAAGCTTTTTTAATAAAATGGTAAAAAAATCATGTAATTGTAGATATATAATCAACAATACATGGATGGGAGTAGTCATTATAATTGCCTTTAAAGCAACTTTTATATAAAATTCACTTTAAATTATTAGTAAAATTTACATATTCCCCATTTCCAACTCTTTTCTTATATACGGTTTGCTCAATTGACATACCTAAACTCGCAAATACATGCTTGTACAAGAGTCAATATATACCACCAGAGAGAGGGCTTCAGTTACACAGCCCTGTGCTGTATATGGGAACTATTAAGATTGGTCAGGCATTATAGCCTGGAAACAGGCAAAGTATGTGAAGGGGCCGATAAATTATTTACGGCCGTATATTATGGTATGGGAAAGTATACCATGAGCAACTGCAAGATTAAGAGATTCAACTTTATTCTGTAAAGGTACGCGTATAACTTCATCCGCCATAGCCATATGCTGTGGGTCTGCGCCATTGCCTTCGTTACCAATAATAATTGCAACTTTTTTCCGAAGTTTAACCTGGTCTGGTAAATAAGGACCCCGGCTTGAAGTTGCCAGAATTGTAAACCCTTTTTGTCGCAAAAAGCTGATTTTAGTTTTTAAATCGACACCCATCTCAAAAGGAATACGTAAAAATGCCCCAGCAGAAGCTCTGACAACTTTGGGATTATAGGCTTCGCAAGTACCCTTACCCAGAATAAGCGTGTCCATACCTAAAGCCAGGGATGTACGGAAAATGGCTCCTACGTTGCCAGGATCCTGTACCCCATCCAGAAGGGTGACATACCGGCATGTTGCCCAATTGGGTTTGAGGGTGGAAAAATTTGCTACAGCCACTATGCCTTGATTGGTCTGAGTATCCGCTAAGGTATCTATTTCCCAGTCTTCAAGTGTCTCTACCCTTACATGTTTAGATTTAAGCTGGTTGAGAAATGGTTTTTGATCGAATGATTTTGATACAAGAACCTCATGTATTATACCTGGTGAAACCTGAACAATGTCGGATACTGATTTAACACCTTCAACCAGAAATTGGGACTGGGCCAACCTGCCTTTCTCAAATTTAAGTTTGAGATATTTTTTTGCAGCGGGTGATAACTGTCTGCTATGTTTGTCAATTGAAGCGTCATTGTTGTGAAGTGGGTTAAAAACCGGCTTCCAATCCTTAAAAACCTTATTGGATTCTGATCTTCTGCCTTGTTGCCTGTCGACCTCATTGGGTTGGGTGGAAGGTGATTTGCTGTCACGTCTTTTTTGAAATTGTGCTCTCATATATACGCTCTATTAAATGTAAAAGATCTTAAGTTTGAATATTATTATTTGTTAAAGTTTACCAGCTCCAGTGCCTCATTATATATACCTTCTCCGTTTAGTTTGAGATCACTATAGAGCCTGGCTAAATTGCCATGAGGGACGAATTGATCGGGTAGCCCCAAATGGCGTATGGAAGAAGTGTTAATTTTTAATTTTGAGGCCAGCTCAGATATGGCGCTGCCATAACCACCGGAAATAACGTTGTCCTCAACAGTTATAATATACTTGTGTTTGCTGATGAGGTCTGAATATGCAACTTCACATAATGGCTTAACATAGCGGGCATTGACCAAGGTTGGCTTAATACCACTCTCTTCCAGAAGTTTGACAGCCTGTTGGGCAAAACCAACCATATGCCCCACAGCCAAAATGAGTAAATCCTGACCTTGAACCATGATGTGAGGTACGCCTACAGCTAATGTGACAGGCTTCTGTGAAATTTGCTGGATTTTAGCATTGCCCTTGGGATAGCGAATAGCTACTGGACCTTTGAGGGTATGGATGGCTGTTTTAAGCATCTCGCAAAGTTCGATGTCATTGGATGGCGCTAAAATTACCATACCTGGGATCATGCGCAAGTAGGTTAAATCGAAGGTGCCATGGTGAGTGGGCCCGTCGGCGCCAACTAGACCGCTGTGACTTAATACAAATACCACATGGAGATCCTGCAGGGCAACATCATGAATAATTTGATCGATTGCCCTTTGTAAAAAAGTAGAATATATAGCACAAACAGGAATTATACCTTCGCACGCCATACCAGCGGCGAATGTAACAGCGTATTGTTCTGCTATACCAACATCAAAAACTCTTTTGGGGAACTCTTTCTGCATGATGTCAACGCCTACACCGTCTGCCATAGCGGCCGTGATTGCCGTAATCCTGGTGTCCTCTCTGGCTAATTCCAGAAGAGCATTCCCAAAAACTTTAGCATAGCTGGGAGGACTTGTATTGGACTTTTTTTGTCCGGACTCAATGTCAAAAGGTGTAGCTGAATGCCACTTTTGAGAATCTTTTTCTGATTTGTCCCATCCATGCCCTTTTTCGGTAAGTATATGAATCAGACAGGGGGCGTTTATTTTTTTAACCCCCTTTAAAATTTCTATAAGGTTATCCAGGTTATGACCATCGATGGGACCGAAATATCTGAGACCTAAATCTTCAAATAAACCTCCAGGCAGAATTAAATGTTTTACACTTTCATCAATTTTGTGCACTAATTTTTGCAGGCTTTCTCCAACATTTGGTAATTTCCCAGTAAAGTCCCAGATATCCTCTTTTAGTTTATTGTATGTTGGGTTACTTATGACCCGGTTAAGATATTTGCTGATTGCACCAACATTTGGGGCAATAGACATTTTATTGTCATTGAGTATAAATGTGACGTTTTCCTCGGAAACCCCGGAATTGTTAAGAGCCTCAAAGGCCATACCACCGGTAAGTGAGCCATCTCCAATTACAGCTGCAACATGATGATTCTGGTTTTTTAGTCTGCGGGCCTTGGCAAACCCCATGGCTGCTGCCAAGGAGGTAGATGCGTGCCCAGCGCCAAAAGTATCGTATTCGCTTTCTGAGCGGCGCAGGAAACCGCTTATTCCGCCATATTGTTTAATGGTGGAAAACTGCTTGTAGCGGCCTGTTATAATTTTATGGGGATAGGCTTGATGTCCAACGTCCCAAATTATTTTGTCTACTGGCGTGTCATAGACATAATGAAGTGCTAAAGTGAGTTCTACGGTGCCCAGGTTTGGGGCCAGATGCCCACCAGTTTTTGATACTTGACTTACAATCAGGCTGCGAATCTCTTTAGCCAGGATTTTTAAATCGTCTGGTTTAAGGTTCCTAAGATCTTTGGGGCTGGATATTTGATCGAGTAATTGAGGCATTTGTTTAGTATTTATGTGACACGATTTACTATGAAATCTGCCAACGCTTGCAGTATGGAAATATCTTTGTCAATTGTAAGTAGATGATTAATAGCCTTTTTTTTAAGGTGTTGGGCCTTTTCTTTAGATTTTGCCAAGCCTATTATTGCAGGATAGGTGGCTTTTTTGTTTAGCTGATCTGAACCAGCATCCTTACCTAAGGCCTCTGTTGTTTGCTCTAAATCGAGAATGTCATCTACAATTTGGAAAGCCAAACCAATATTATAGCCATATTTTGATAGAATGCTGATAACGGAAGCATTAGCGTTGGCAAGCTGGGCGCCAATTACAAGGGATGCCTGGATAAGTGCCGCAGTTTTATGGGTATGAATGTAGTTAACCCTTTGTATATCAACGCTCTTCCCCTCAGCCAGGATATCCTCCATTTGCCCCCCAAGCATGCCGCTGGTTCCAAGCGATTGAGCTAATGTCTCTACACATCTGGCATTACCTGTGCGTGATAAAAGATCAAAGGCATGTATACACAAAGCATCACCAGCCAGTACAGCTACTGCTTCACCATACATTTTATGATTTGTGGGTTTGCCCCGTCGGAGATCATCATCGTCCATACATGGTAAATCGTCATGAATAAGAGAGAATGTATGGATCATCTCCAAGGCGCTGGTAGCCAGATAAATACTGGCACCTTTACCCCCGCAAACCTTGAAGGATGTAATGGCTAATGCCGGGCGGATACGTTTGCCCCCTGCAAAAATTGAGTAACGCATGGAGTCTATGAGCTCGTGACCCTGACCTTTGACAGCAGGTAAATGTTTGTCAAGATAATGATTAACCTTAAGGCTAATTTTATCCAGATAGCTCTTGATATCAACAGGTTTTGTCATGTGTTTTGCCAGATACAAAATAGCATAAAATGAGAATTAGGTACACTTAAAGAAGTGAATAACTAGCAGGAGTAAAAATTTAACGGGCACGAGCTTATTAAAAACACCATAAAAGATTTATGAATACAGGAGAAAAAGCTCTGCCGAATTACCGGTATTTATGGGTCTCGAGCCTTCCGGATCGAAACGTTTAATGGACTCCAACCGGTTTGCGTTTCCCTCAAAAATGAAGGCATGCGCTAGTCGGCTGAAAATACCATGTTTATTTTAAGAGAGTAAAGGTCGGACGCATATTGTACCGAACGACAGAGCCTAATCTAATGTAGTATTTGTGACCATATCCAGCGAGGCACTTAAAGATTTAGCCCGTTCTTTTATTATGTCAGAATATTTTTCATATTCTTCAATTTTAGATTTGGCATCGAACAATTCTCCAGCGATATTCATTGCTGCCAGTATAGTGACCCTCAATTTGTCGCCATTAACAGAGGAAGCTCCAATTTCTTTAACTTTGTAATCAACGAATCCTGCAATTTTTTCAATAGTATTGGCTGGAACGTCTGATTTAATCTGAAAGTTCTCTCCGCAGATATTAATCTTGTGGGAATGACTCATTTTATTCATTAATTACACTCCATCACTTATATCGCTTCAAAACTATTGGAGGACTTCCTCCAAATGTTCTTCATTAAGTTTTTCTATCAGGGATTGTACCTTTTCACCAGCTAAAACCATATTGTTTGTTTTGTCTTCCAGCTCAGACTGAAGTCGTGCAATTTCCTCATTTTTGGCGGATAGTTGCTGATTAAGGTTGTCTGAGCTGTCTTTTATACCCTTTAGCTCATTTGCCAGTGAGTCGTTTTTGCCTTTTAAGTCTTTAATGACATTAAGAGCCAGGATAATTTTTTCTTCTAAAATTTCGAATTCGGCAGATACCATTTTATGCTCCTATAATTAATTAGGTAATTGATATTAACAAAAAACATTACTGAAATTGGTAAGTCAAGAATATATTATCGTCTTAAGCAATACTTTAACTGTCAGTTATCAGCCAACGTCTTTACATATTCATATCTAAGTAATTTGTGATTCTTTTGATACAGTGAATGACAAACTAAAAGTGATCTATTTTAGGCAATTACCAATTAAGCAGTGACCGGCAAATATAAACTGCCATACAAAGGCTCAAAATGAGCAGGGCTTATTTAAAACTGATATGTGAGTTTTGAGCTAACGCTTCTGCAACTTTAACCTGTATTCGGTTGATTTCATCATCAGTCAGCGTCCGGGTTTGATGCCGGTAAAAAAAACTATAGTGCATGGCTTTTTTACCCTCGGCGATGCCTTCACCGCGATAAATGCTGTTTAGGCGTACTGATTCCAGATATTTAACTCGTGATGGAATTAAGGTAAGTATATCTTCATGAGTAATATTTTCATCAACCAGAATATTCATTTCCCTGGATACCGAAGAGAACTGGCTATAAGGCTTGAAATAAGGTAAAGCCTCCGGCAATTGGAGGACCTTACTCAGAGAAAACTCTGCGGCGAAACATCTGGATTTGAGTTCGTAAAATGCCGCAGATCTGGGGTTTAGAAGGCCAAATGATCCAATAAGAATATCTTTAATGTATACCTGTGCCTGCTCCCTGGGGTGAAGAAAAGGCGCGGGATGATTGTATTTGAGCTTGACAGGATAAAATAGAGACTGAAATAAACCTTCGATAATGCCCTTAAACAAGTGAAAGTTCATTTCACACTTTGGCACCTGCCAGTGGGAGTTGTTCCAGTCACCCGACAATACCAGTGCCAGGGTGTGTTCTTCCTCAACACCAGGGTGTTTGTCAGAACGTTTATCCTCCTGATTGAAGAATACTTTGCCAATCTCGAAAAAACGGCAGTTTTTCTGCTGATTATTCTGATTGGTTTTAATGGAGTTGAAAAGTGAAGGCAAAAGCGAGGTAGGCATACATTGCCAGTCCTCACTTAGAGGGTTTTGCAGTTTTACCACTTTTAATATCTTATCAGCTTCATTGGCTAAAAGGCCCTTTATTTGGCTGGTAGATGTAAACCGCAGGCTTATGCACTCATTGAGACCCTTGGAACTCAGATGAGACCTGAGCTTGGCAGACAGTGTCTCCAGGGGTGGCAGTTGAACCGGCATAATGGTAAAACTGGGCAATTGTGGTGGTATGTTGTTGAAATTGAATAACCTGGCAGCCTCTTCAATTAAATCAATTTCACGTTCCAAATCGGGACGAAAACCAGGAATCAGAAATGAAGCTGATTGACCGTCTTCATTTATCTTATGCAGATTAATTTCGATACCCTTAAAAAGTAAAATAATTTCTTTCAGAGGGATATCTACACCTAAAATGTTGCGAAGGCGATATTGACGCAACTCAATTATTGCAGGTGAAGTTTGTAAGTGAGGACTTTTTATATTCAGCATTCCTTCCTCAAGAATACCGCCTGTCAGCTCACATATCCACTGGCAGATATAGTCGCTTATCCATTCAATATTTAATGGATCTACGCCTCGCTCAAACCGGTAGGAGGAATCCGTGGTAATACCATGGCGTTTAGCTTGCCTGCGAATGACAGAAGGATCAAAATATGCCACTTCCAGGAAAATATTTTTGGTGTGCTGTACAACACCTGATTCTATACCGCCCATAACGCCGGCCAGGCAAAGGGGGGTTTGTTCGTCGGCTATAATCAGATCATCTGTGTGCAGGTTAATATTCTCACCATCCAGCATGGTGAGGCTCTCGTTTTCATGACTTTTACGTACTATTATGGTTTTACCGGAAATTTTATCAAGATCAAAAGCATGTGAAGGCTGACCAAACTCAAGCAGAATAAAATTTGTTATATCAACAACATTGTTAATGCTTTTTTGCCCCACGCTTGTTAAATAATTTTTAAGCCAGTCCGGACTTGGACCTATCTGTACTCCAGTAATGATACGCCCGGTATAGAACGGGCATGCCTCCTGATTTTCTACTTTTAAAATGGCGCCAGATAGGGGTAAAGCATGATTATAATTATTGTGTAAGGACGGCTTGTTCAGGTTGAGCTTATAATGAGCGGCAATCTCCCTGGCAATGCCAATATGACTGAGGGCATCGGGCCTGTTCGGTGTAATACTCAAGTCATAAATTGTATCACAAACTGGCAGGTCTGGAAGGATGACTCCAGGTTGTATGTTATCGGGTAGTACAATTATACCTTCATGATTGTCCCCAAGTCCCAACTCATCTTCAGCGCAAATCATTCCCAGAGAAACCTGTCCTCGTATCTTTGCCTTTTTAATTTTAAGACCACCAGGCAGTGTGGTGCCAACCTTGGCAAATAGAACAATTTGACCTTCTTCTACGTTGGGCGCACCGCACACTACAATGTTGGTGTCTTTACCATCGAATACCTCGCAAACTTTGAGTTGATCAGCATCGGGGTGGGGGATACAGTTGTTAACACGGGCACTGACAACTGATTCCAGATCGGCACCTTGACGGTTCCATTCTTCAACCTCAATACCCAGAAATGTGAGCGTTTCGGCAATTTCTTCCGCCGGCCTGGATATATCCACATAGCGCCGAATCCAATTTTGGCTTACTAGCATTTTGTCTACCTTAAAATTGTTTTAAGAAACGATTATCGTTTTGAGTGAGCAGTCCGATTTCAGGAATGCCGTATTTTATCATGGTGATACGATCTATACCAAAACCAAAGGCAAATCCGGTGTATTTCTCTGAGTCGTACCCAACTTTTTCAAAAACGTTAGGATCTACACACCCACAACCACCCAGTTCCAGCCAACCAGTATTGGAGCACACCCGGCACCCCTTGCCGCAACAAATGGAACAGGATACATCCATCTCTGCTGAAGGCTCTGTAAATGGAAAATAGCTTGGTCTGAATCTTAGTTTTACGTCTTTACCAAAAATGTGCTGGACCCAGAGATATAGAATGCCCTTAAGATGAGCGAAAGATATCCCCTCATCTACAACCAGGCCCTCAACCTGCTGAAACATGGGAGCATGGGAAGCATCGTTGTCTGCCCTGTAAACGTGCCCGGGGGCAAGGATTTTTAGCGGAGGCTCTGACTCCTCCATTACGTGAATTTGAATGTTTGAAGTTTGAGTTCTCAATACAACTTTTTTATCTATGTAAAATGTGTCTTGCATGTCCCTTGCGGGATGAATTGCAGGAATATTCAGGGCTTCAAAATTATACCAGTCTGTTTCTATCTCTCTTCCGTTTACAACAGAAAAACCCATTCGTGAAAAGAAATCAATTATTTCTGCCCTGACCCGGTTAAGCGGGTGGATTGAACCAGGTTCAATTTGCATACCAGGCAGGGTGGGGTCAACGTTGGAATCTGAAACAGAACGTAAAATCTCCCGCTCCTGGAGACATTCTTCCAAATTGTCGAAAGCAGCCTGAGCTTTGTTTCTAAGATCATTTACAGCTTTACCCAGTATGGGGCGCTCTTCAGGTGTGGAGTTACCCATATATTTTAATAAAGCAGAAATTTTTCCTTTTTTTCCTAGAAAATCAATTTTGAATTTATGAATTGTGTCTCGGGAAATATTCGACTGAACTTGATTTAGGCTTTGTTCGAGGTCTTCCTGTATGTTTTTGATTTGGTCATGCATATTTGAGTACCGGTGCTTAAAATAAAAAGAAAGGCATTGATAGAAATCTATCAATGCCTGATATCAACATAAGGTAAAAACTAGCTTGCTTTGGCGATAGATACAAGCTTCTCGAAAGCAGCGGTATCTGTAATGGCCAGGTCAGCAATAACTCTGCGATCCAGTGTAACGCCGGCCTTTTTGAGACCGTTTATCAGCCTGGAATAGGTAGTGCCAACGCTCCGGGCTGCTGCATTTATCCTGATGATCCAAAGAGAACGGAAGTCACCTTTTTTGTCTTTACGATGGGCATAGGCAAATTGACCAGCATGATCTACAGCATCTTTGGCCAGCTTAAGGTTTGACTTGGTTCTACCGTAATAGCCTTTGGCTGATTCTAGAACCTTTTTTCTTCTGGCCCTGCTTGGTACTCTTGTTTTTGCTCTTGGCATTTTTATCTCCGTTTAAAATTAGCAGGCTAATAGCCTTTTTATTCTGGGCACGTCTACATCAGCCACTAGCCCAGGCATACCTAACTGCCTTTTGACTTTGGGTGATTTTTTGGCAAGGATATGATTTAGCTGGCAGGAATATTTCTTAACCTTACCCGTGCCGGTGAGTCTAAAACGCTTTTTTGCTCCGCTGTGTGTTTTCATTTTTGGCATAAAAAATCCTATTGTTCCTGAATTTCGGTTTCTTTTGATTTTTCTGGTTTTGGTTTGACACCCTTTTTAGAGGGTGAAAATACTGCTGAGAAACTTCTGCCTTCTCTTTTTACTGGTGAATCAATTACGGCAATGCCATCTAAGTCAGTTTCCATTTGCTTTAGCCATCTGGAGCCATATTCGACATGAGCTAATTCTCTTCCTCTAAAAACAATTGTAACTTTTAATTTGTAACCCTTTGCCAGGAATTCTTTGCCTCTCTCTAACCGGTAAGTGTAATCGTTAATATCGGTTTTGGGATGCAGCTTAAGTTCCTTAATTTTAATAATATGCTGTTTGGCCTTGGCTGCCCGAGTTTTTTTGGCTTCCTCATATCTAAATTTACCAAAATCGAGGATCCGACATACAGGCGGAGTAGCCCCAGGAGCGACTTCAACTAGATCCAAGCCTACTTCTCTTGCTTTGGCAAGAGCCTGAGATACGGGGAGAACACCATATTGTTCGCTATTGGGGCCAACAACCCGCACATCCTGCGTATTATACAAGATTCTCTCATTTACCCTAACTATGGGGCCTTTTTGTCTTTTTTGCAAAATCCTCCTATTTTTTCCCTTTTTGTTCGATTTCCAATTTAAACTTTTTTAAAATTTCGTCTAGAGAAAAAGAGCCTAAATCACCATGTTTTCTTTGCCTAAGTGATATTTTATTTTCTTTTACCTCATTTTCTCCAATAATTAGCAAATAAGGGGTTTTTGATTTTTCACCATCGAGTATTTTTCTTCCTATTTTCTCGTCTCTACTGTCAATTTCTACTTTAATATCCTGATTTAGCAACATGCTTTGTAAATCTTTGCAATAATCTAGAAATTTCTTTGAAATTGGCAGTATTTTTACCTGAACTGGATTTAGCCACAAGGGTAGATCGCCCGCATAGTTTTCCAGTACTATGCCAATGAAACGCTCCAGGGAACCAAGTATAGCCCGGTGGATCATGATGGGCTTGTGCTTTTTACCGTCTTCACCAGTATATTCAGCATTAAACCTTTCAGGCATGGAAAAATCAAGTTGGATAGTGCCACATTGCCAGCTTCTGCCAATACTGTCTTTAATGTGGAAGTCAATTTTTGGCCCATAAAAAGCGCCGTCCCCAGGATTAAGCTGAAAATTGATTTTTAGCTTTTCCATAGCGGACTTAAGTGCTGATTCTGCTTTTTGCCAGATTTCCTGGCTACCGATGGATTTTGCTGGTTGAGTAGAAAGCTCTATGTGGATATCCTGAAAGCCGAAGTCTGAGTATATTTGCCTGGTTAATTCAATTATTTTGATGATCTCTGACTCTACCTGATGCTCCAGGCAATATACATGGGCATCATCCTGGGTGAACATTCTGACTCGGAACAAACCATGCAATACACCCGATTTTTCGTGCCTGTGAACTAAACCAAGCTCCGCCAGCTTAAGAGGAAAATCGCGATATGACCTGGGCCTGCTCTTATATATTAGAAGGCCTCCCGGGCAATTCATAGGCTTGATGGCGTAATTCTCTTTATCGATGGAGGTGAAGTACATGTTGTCACGGTAGTTTTCCCAATGACCGCTGGTATGCCATAGCTCTTCGTTTAAAATTATAGGTGTTTTAACCTCTTCATAACCATGAGCCAAATGTATACTGCGCCAATATTCGACAACACTGTTGTAAATCGACATGCCTTTGGGGTGCCAGAATGGGAAGCCGGGGCCCTCTTCATGGAAAGAAAAAAGATCAAGTGCCTTACCAATAACACGGTGGTCACGCTTTTTTGCCTCTTCTAACATGGTCAAATGACCTTTAAGCTCTTTTTTATTAAGGAAAGCTGTACCGTACAAGCGCTGCAACATGGTGTTTTTTTCATCACCTCTCCAATAAGCGCCAGCCACACTCAACAGCTTAAAATACCCAAGCTTACCAGTATCCGGGACATGGGGACCACGACAAAGATCTGAAAAAGAGCCTTGTTTATAGATAGTTATTGTATCGTCGCTAATTTGCTCTAGGAGTTGGGCTTTGTAAATTTCGCCCTGGTTTTGATATTGAGACAGGGCTTGCTCCCGTGAAACTGTCATACGTTTTATTGCAAGCTTTTCCTTTACTATGTCATGCATTTTCTTCTCAATATCCTGGAAATCGTCGGGAGAAAAAATATGTTTACTTTCGATATCATAGTAAAAGCCATTATCTATAATAGGGCCAATAGCCAGAAGGGTTCCTGGGTGGAGCTGGGTAATGGCCATGGCCATTAAATGAGCTGTTGAATGACGGATAATGCCCAGGGCCTCTTGACTTGAGCCGGTTATTACCTGAAAGGAGCCAGACACCTCTAAACTTTGGCTTAAATCCATAATAACGTTGTCCAGGGAGATGGCAATAGCTGCCTTAGCCAGCCCAGGCCCGATTTTTTCTACTGCCTGGAGACCAGATATGCCCTTATCTACAGAAAGAGCCGTTTTATCGGGTAGTGTTAAAATTATGGATTCCAATTTAAGACCAGGTTAAAAAAAGAAAATGGACGATACGGGACTCGAACCTGTGACCCCTACCATGTCGAGGTAGTGCTCTAACCAACTGAGCTAATCGTCCAATTTTGTAAAGAAAGTAATTTTTTATGTTTATCATTTCAAATTGAATAATTTTACAGATTTTTCTTTTTAGTAAAACGGGTCATTATGTCAGGAATTTTTATTACGGGTACAGGCACAGAAATAGGGAAGAGCTCTCTTTGTCTTGCCCTGATACTGTGGGCCCGGGCCAGGAATTTATCTATAGCATATTTTAAACCTATTCAGTGCGGGAGGCGTAAATGCTCCGATGGCAGGAGCTTATTGGAAAGCCAGTGGATAAGCTCAAGGTGCCCATTTCCCCTTGAGGTTTATTCTTTATATAATTTCCTCGAGCCTGTTTCTCCACATCTGGCTGCCAGCCGTCAGGGAGTGATTGTCGACCCTGGCCTAATTAATACCGAATACACTAAAATTGCCCAATGCCATGACCTTACTATTGTAGAAGGGGCCGGCGGGGTGGCTGTTCCTCTTACCTCTGATGGCTGTACTATGGGAAACTTAATAAAACAGATGTCCATACCAGCCATTATTGCATCATCACCCTGTCTTGGCACCCTAAGCCATACCCTTACCGCCCACTGTTACTTAAAGAGTCTGGGTATTAAGTCTTCTGCTTATGTCATGTGTCACATCAATGAGCAAATACCAGATATTTTTTCCGATAATGTTTCCACTATAACAGCATATACAGGTATGCCCTATCTAGGGCAGATAAATTATCTGGAGAATATTGACGATGCCAGCGCATTAACCAATAAAGATGCCTCTGTTTTGATAGATGGCCTGGTGCCCACATTAAATGAATGGGCGGGGTTTGTGCTCTGAAACACATATGAAGACATTTGAAAATAAAATTAAAGCAATAAAAAATGAGGGATTGTACCGTTCTCTCAAGGTAAATGAAGAGCCAGCGGGGCTATGGCTGGAATATGGCGGAAGGAAATGTCTTAACCTGTGTTCAAATAATTATTTGGGTTTAGCCAATCACCCTGAGGTTATAGCTTCGGTAGCTAAAGCTGTAGCACGCTGGGGTCTGGGAAGCAGTGGGTCAAGGCTGCTTACCGGAAATTACAGGATTCACGGGGACTTGGAAAATCTTCTTGCACGTGTTCATGAGGCTCCTGCAGCGTTACTTTTTAGTACTGGTTATATGGCTAATGTGGGTATTCTGCAGGCCCTTTCGGGGAACTTTAAGCATATATTTGCTGATCGCCTTATTCATGCCAGTCTGATTGATGGTATGCG
>CAZRWX010000045.1:0-19061 GCA_964603925.1 uncultured Bifidobacteriales bacterium
TCATTTAGGACCTCATGGGGTGGTTTTTGATTCTGCACATTAAAAAACAAATCATTTACATACTGGACTTAAATTTAGCATTATTATACAAATATAAGGTATTATGTACAAATTTCGTTTTAATTGTTTCTCAGTTGATTCTTAATAATTAATTTTAATATGGCTAACATATGGGTTATGTTAATTGGCGTACAAATAAATTTAAAGACGCTGTCCGTCTTTTTATTTAAACAGCTGACAGGGAACACTATTTCTCAAGGTCTGGCTAAAGCTTTTGAGAAAGGCATTTGATTGGCTATGTTTTTAAAATTTATGCCCTTAAATTGAATTTTATAGCTAAATTATTTGATTATTTAACAACTTTGAGTTAAATTACCCATCTAGGATTTTTTATTGCATTCGGGTATCAAGGCTGTTTCTGCAATCTTTTTGGCGGTTATAGTCATTCAAGTGTACACGGGCACCGCTAAACGGAAGGTTACAATGTCAAAAGACCAAAATCTCCCCCTGGAAGTCATCCATAAAAAAAATGTATCTACATTCCAGGCAGTTATTATGATCTCTCAAGAGGCCCGTTTTATTAATGAACAGGCAAATTTGGGGTTTATCAAGCTGGGCGAAAAGCCCACTACTATTGCCATGCAAAAGTTCAAGCTCGATCGTCTGCAAATCACTGACCATGGCGTAGCCGGCAACGAATCAGTTACTGGTTTCGATATTCAGGATTCTGTAGCCGCTGCCTGATAAATTCCCGTCAGCCATGTGCATAGTTTCTTATTAAATTATATCTGTGCCCATACGTAATAAAAACATCCTTCTTGCAGTAACAGGCAGTATTTCCGCTTATAAAGCCTGTGATCTAATAGGGCTCCTTAAATCAAAAGGCGCTAATGTGCGTGTTATTGTCACTCCCAGCGCTGCCAGGCTTGTTTCTACAACAGCACTTGCGGTTCTGTCAGAGCATCGCGTATATGGGGATATATTTGAAGACAACACTAGTCCCTCCATCAGCCATATACAATTAGCCCAATGGGCGGATGTATTTTTTCTTGCACCATGTACGGCCAATACTCTGGGAGAGCTTGCCCATGGCCTCACGCGTTCCCTGGTGTCTCTGGTGTACTTAAGTTTCAGTGGTCCTGTAGTTATAGCGCCCGCCATGAATACTTCCATGCTTAATCACCATGCTGTTAAGTCAAATCTTCAGATACTGGTTAACTGCGGGTGCTTTGTTCTGCCCACAGGTTGGGGTATGCTGGCCTGTGGCCGGCAGGGTTACGGTAAACTGCTGCCTCCGGAAATTCTCACAGAATATCTACAATCAGTCTTAAGCCATTACAATATCGCAGGTAACAGTGCGCTGCCCCTGCAGGGGGTTCGCTGCCTGGTAGTGTTAGGTCACACTCAAGAGAAGGTAGACGACATTAGATATTTTGCTAACCGTTCCAGCGGTAAAACCGGTTTTTGCATTGCCAGGGCCCTTAAACTCAGCGGTGCCAACGTAAATCTGCTTTGCGGTTGTGTTGACGAAGTACTCTCACCGGAATATGTAACAGGAGTAGACCTTTTTCTTCAAAATACAACAACAGATATCTGCCAGGTTCTTAAAGAAAAGTCAGGTTCATATCAAATCATAGTAATGTCTGCAGCTCTGGCAGACTTTATCCCCAAAAAACAGGTTTCAGGCAAAATTAAAAGCTCTAGGAATCTTGAGAGTATCCCGCTCATTCCAGCACCCAATGCTCTCGCGCAAGTTATTAAATCCCGAAAAAGCGGACAGATAATCGTTGGCTTCGCATTGGAGAACCAGGGCTGCGAAACCGAGGGTCTCAAAAAGGCCTTAAATAATGGTGTTGATTATCTGGTCCTCAATACCCCGGTTATTAAAGGCACGCCCAGCTCTTTTGGCAAGGACAATGTCGCTGGTTCTGTTTACTCTAAAAAAGAGATCCAATCAACTTTAAAAAAGGCAAAAAGCACTATCAAACTTCCTAAGGTGGATAAATATCACCTGGCATCCAGTCTAATCCAAAAGCTTAAAATTTAACGCATTTACGAGCATTAGTGACCCAAGATACAGCTCGCATTATTAAATATCTGGCCTGGCAGCAAGAGCTGGGGGGGGATGAACTCATCTTTCTGCAAGATAAATTAACTCTACTTACACCTTTATCACCGCAATCACCCGAAACCCCCAATCAGGCAACCTCTTCTATACAGCCCAAATATAATCCTACCAATATTAACCCTCCTGTTAATAAGGTAAATAAAACACTTTCACTGCAAAGCGCGCCTTTTGGAGTAACCACCAGGGATATCAATAAGGAAGGCGCGCCTTCAGGAGCACCCAACCTGGATATCAACCCGGAAGGCGCGCCTTCAGGAGCACCCAACCTGGATATCAACCCGGAAGGCACGCCTTCAGGAGCGGAAAGCGAGCTCCTTGTCATGTTGAAGCGGTCCACACAAAATAAACCAGCCCAAATTAAGGATGATAAAGGTGCTAACGTTAGGTCACATCAATCCTATTCAAAAAACTTACCCAGTTTTTCTTCACTTCAGGAGCTGTATCAGTATATTTCCAATGAATGCAACACTCATGAAGGTATAGAAGTTATAAACGCTAATGGGCCGGATAACTGCCAATTGGCCATAATTACCATGGAGCCCACAAATACAGATGTGCCAGATAAAAGTTTATTTTCAGGTCCCGAAGGCGCTTACCTCAACCGTATGCTGGAGGCCATTAATATTAAGCGAACTCAGGTATACTGTACCTCAGTGTTAAAGTTCGCAGGGGCCAGCAAAACCCTTAATCAAAGAGATAAAACCAGGTTTAAGAATCTTTTATTTGAGGAAATAAAATTCCTCAAAACTCATATTTTAGTGATTTTAGGTGAAAAATGCGCGCAACTGCTTCTTAAAACAGGCAAAGATATGGACAATTTGCGTAAAATTAAGCATCCATTCCAGCCTGATATTAAACAAAAGTGTTTCATCGTTACTTATCATCCTACTATCTTAAACACTTATCCAGATTTAAAACTTAAAGCTTGGGAAGACCTTCAATGGATTCAGTCGGAAATAACAACTCAGGCATGAGCGTACCGCCCCAGGCGGTAGATGTTGAACGCCAGGTTATTGGCGCCATGCTGCTGGATCCTAATGCTATTGCCATATGTGCAGAAAAGCTCATTATCGAGGACTTCTATCTGGAAAAACACCAGATACTTTTTAGTGCTATTTTAAAAATGAGCGAAAAAGGCAGGGAAGTTGACATTCTTACTCTTACAGATGAGGCAGAAAAGCAAAAGGTTTTAAGTAAAATTGGCGGTGAGGGTTTTCTCATGGAGTTGTCTGCAGAGGTTGTGTCTTCTGCCAACGTTGGGGCCCATTGTGAAATTGTTAAAGAGAAAGCCATACGGCGCCGTCTTATAGAGACATCTAACAATATTTTACGTGACTGTTACGATACCGCCAATGATACAAATGAGATTCTTGATTCTGCTGAGTCTTATGTCTATAAAATTGGTGAATCCCAGATATCCAAAGGTTTATCACCTATTAAAAGCATACTCAACGACACATTTAATTTAATTGAAAGCTATGCTTCCTCCGAAATAACAGGTGTCACATCTGGTTTTAAGGAGCTGGATTACTTAACTGGCGGCTTTCAGAAGTCAGATCTTATCGTTCTAGCCGGCCGGCCGGCCATGGGTAAAACAGCTGTCACTCTTTGTATGATGATGAATGCGGCTATTCAGGCAGGCAAAACAATTGCTTTTTTTTCATTGGAAATGGCCAAAGAGCAATTAGTTCAGCGCCTGCTCTGTCGTGAAGGGCGCATTCCCCTGCAGCAATTACGCACCGGACGGTTACCTAAGCGTGACTATGCAAGGCTGGCAGATTCTGCCGGCAGGCTCCACAAGACAAACATTTATATTGATGATAATGCCAACCAAAGTTCCCTACAGATTCGCAGCAAATGCCGTCGTCTGGCCCAGCAGATCGGGGGGCTGGACATGGTTATTATTGATTACCTTCAGCTTATGAGCTCTCCGGGCAAAGTAGAAAACCGGCAACAGGAGATCTCTCAAATATCCCGATCTCTCAAGGGGTTGGCCAAAGAGATGAACATCCCCGTAATCGCGCTTTCACAGCTTAACCGTTCGGTAGAATCCCGCGGAGGAGACGGGCGGCCAATGATCCACGATTTACGTGAATCTGGAGCTATCGAGCAGGATGCAGATATTGTAATGTTTGTTTACAGGCCGGAGATGTATAATGATACCGATCAAAGCCTCAAAGGCCTGGCTGAGCTTATTATCGCCAAACAGCGTAACGGCCCAACTGGTCTGGTAAAATTATCCTTTATTAAAGAGTATGCTTCATTCGAGAATTATACAGAAAGAATGCCGGAGGGAGAGGGCTTTTGAATAAAAGCAGCGAAAACGCGTCATTTGGAGTATTATTTGTATCCAATGTTGGCATTATTATAATCGGCTCTATCCTTAATTTATTTAGGGTTGTAAGATCCAGTCTCAGCCATGTGGGGCAGGTGTCTATTCTGGCAGCCAGTATTTTTTATCGATTCCCCCTTGTCTTTAAAAATCCCGCTATTACCATGACCCAGGTCATGCAGATAGCGATATCCGCATTTCCACTTATTTTTGTCACAGCCTTCTTTACCGGGGCAGTGGCTGCGGAATCTGCGGCTTATCAATTTCGCAACCTTATCTCTGACCGTTATGTTGGTACAGCAGTATGTCTTTCTGTTATTCTGGAACTAGGCCCCGTTTTAACAGGTTTGGTGCTGGCTGGGCGCACAAGTTCCGCAATTGCCGCAGAAATCGGGTCAATGAAGGAAAAAGAAGAACTGGATGCCATGTCCATTCTTAATTTGGACCCATTGCGTTATCTTGCCATGCCCCGCATGCTCACCTGTGTGGCTATGTTCCCCATTCTCAATATTATTGCCTGTTTTTTGGCAATTATAGGCGGCTGGGTAGACGCTATCATCATGATGGGGCTGACTACTCATACCTTCATTTATGGCTTAAGATTTCTTTTCGATCCGTACTATTTTGTGGTATCATTAGTAAAAGCGCTGGTCTTTGGCGCAATCGTTGCTCTTATGGGGTATTTCCATGGCCTTACATCTGGTGCAGGCGCAAAGGGTGTTGGTCAGGCCTCTATGAGGGCGGTTGTTTCTGCCAGTGTGCTTATACTTATTTTTGACTTTTTTATAACCTATATCATGCTGAGTAATATTTAATCATGAAAGTATATCCCAAAATACCTGAAGCGGGCATAATGATAAAGTTACGCGATTTATGTAAGGCATTCGGGCCTCAAGCGGTTTTGCAGGGTGTTAACCTGGATATTCGCAAAGGGGAGACCATGGTTGTCATTGGTACCTCCGGCGGTGGTAAATCTGTTATACTCAAACATTGCATCGGCCTGCTTCAGCCAGATTGCGGTGAAGTTATCGTGGACGATATTGTTATCAGCAGCCCCAAACATATAGATGTTAAAACCATACGGCAACGTATGGGTATGTTGTTTCAGGGCGCAGCGCTTTTTGACTCCATGAATGTAGGTGAAAATATCAAATTTGCTTTAAGAGAACATGATAAATCCCTGTCAGAAGATAAACTCGATGAAATTGTTGCTGAAAAGCTGAGCATAATTAATCTTTCTCCCGATTTCAGGTTCAAGATGCCCAGCGAGTTATCCGGTGGTATGAAAAAGCGTCTGGGTCTGGCTCGTGTTATCGCCCTTAATCCAGAAATCATTCTTTATGATGAACCCACCACTGGTTTAGATCCAATCACATCAGATGTTATTAATGACTTAATCGTAGACATGCAGCGCAAGCTTAAGGTCACCAGTATTGTAGTTACCCACGACATGGTTTCAGCCTATAAAATCGCAGACAGGATTGCGATGTTGTTTCAGGGTAAAATTATTTTTGTGGGCACTCCCGATGAGCTGAAAAGCGCCGAAAACCCTTATGTGCGGCAGTTCATTAACGGGCAACGTTTTTTACCCACTGACCCTGTACTCGACAGAGCACGGGAAGAGTTCAAAAGTGTCGCCAATGACGCTTTGGAGCGTCGTTAATGTAAGGCCAGTTCATGAACTGGCCTTGCATTAACTAAATTTCCCATTCAAGATGCCCAAAGCCAAATCAAAAAGTTTCTTCTGCCGGGAATGCGGCGCTAAGAGCCCTAAATGGAACGGCAAATGCCTTACCTGCGGTGCCTGGTCAAGTATGGAGGAAGAAGCGGCCTCAGAGCCGGCATCGGAAAAACGTGGGCTAAGCACATCAGGGCGGCCTACTTTATTAAAGGATGTTGATATTTCATCTTCTGTCCGTCTTAAAACTGGACTGGAAGAATTCGACCGTGTCCTTGGAGGTGGTATAGTTAAAGGGTCTCTGGTACTTTTAGGTGGCGATCCCGGTATCGGTAAATCCACCCTTATTTTACAGGTCATGATTACGCTTTCCACCGCAGGTGTACCCTGTCTATATGTATCCGGGGAGGAGTCTCTTCAGCAGATAAAAATCCGCTCTCAAAGGCTTAATCTCCCCCACCCCGATCTCCCCGTTATGAGCGAGACCAGTCTCACCGCTATCCTGGAGCAGGCCGAAAAGCTTAAACCAAAAGTAATAGTTATAGATTCTATCCAAACAGTATATAAAGAAGAATTACCAGGAGCACCAGGGGCCGAGATGCAGCTTCGCGAGGCTACTCTGGCCCTCATGATCTACGCCAAGAGCCATGATTGTGCTGTGTTTATTATCGGTCACGTTACAAAGGGCGGCGTAATAGCCGGCCCCAGGCTAATAGAACATATGGTGGATACAGTTATTTATTTTGAAGGCGATCGTCATTATGTATACCGCATTCTTCGTGCTGTTAAAAACCGTTTCGGAGCTACCAGCGAGATCGGTGTATTCGAAATGGCAGCTCAGGGTTTGCTGCCTGTCAAAAATCCTTCCACAGTTTTTATTGAGAATGCCGCCAGGGAGAACCCTGGCTCCATAATTACCTGCTCCATGGAGGGCTCAAGGCCCATACTTGTAGAGGTTCAGGCCCTGGTCAACCGCTCCTCATATGCAAATGCGCAAAGGGTATCCATGGGTTTCGACTCAAAAAGGCTTACCATTATTTTAGCACTGTTAGAAAAATTCGCCGGTGTTCAGGTTGGTCTCCAGGATGTCTTTATCAGTATAGCGGGCGGCTATCGTATCAGCGAGCCATCTGCCGACCTGGCAATTGCCGCTGCTGTTGCATCCAACCACTTAACCAAGTCACCTATTGCGGGCACTCTGGTTATGGGAGAATTAGGCCTGGGCGGCGAGCTTCGCATGATAAGCCTGTTGGAGCTTCGCATAAAAGAGGCCATTCGCCTGGGTTTCAACCGTATTATTATACCGCAATCCAGTAAACGTTTCTCAGTTAAGGGCGATATTATTCAAGTTAAGCGTTTGCAGGATGCTCTGGAAAAGGTATATGACTAATTGCCCTTATGCTCTGGCTGCCGCTGATGGCTGACCCGTTCTTTCTACCAGGCATCCAGTCTCCAAATTCCATGGCGCGGACAGGTACTTTGTCTACGGCTCATGGCAAGGTAGAAACTCCGGTTTTTATGCCGGTGGGTACTGCGGGTAGTGTAAAAGCAGTTGTACCGCGAGATCTAATTGAACTCGGTGCCCAGATTATTCTGGGCAATGCCTACCACCTGTACTTAAGACCTGGGTTGGACATTATTAAAGAAGCCGGGGGTCTGCATCCTTTTATAAACTGGCAGGGCCCCATGCTTACAGACTCCGGCGGTTTTCAGGTATGGAGCCTTAAACATATCCGTAAAATTACCGAGGATGGTGTGGAATTTGCATCCCACATAGACGGCTCCCGTATATTTTTTTCCCCCGAAAACGTAATGGAATCCCAGCAGATAATCGGCGCAGATATCATTATGGCCTTTGACGAATGTATCCCCTACCCCTGTTCCCAGGACAAAGTCGCGCTTTCTGTCGCCCGTACTTTCAAGTGGACAAAAAGAGCAAAGGAATGGCTGGACGTCCACCCCCCCGTATACGGCCATCCACAGAGGCTGTTCGGTATTATTCAGGGCGGTATGTATAAAGAAGAACGCAAATTCGCCGTCGAGCAGCTAATAGAGCTGGATTTACCAGGTTATGCTGCGGGTGGGTTGAGTGTGGGTGAGCCTATTGCCGATATGTACTCTATGACCGAATATTGTATGGGCCTTATGCCCGCGCATAAACCCCGATATGTTATGGGTGTGGGCACTCCCAAAGATTTGTTGACAATGATTGGTTATGGCGTAGATATGTTTGACTGTGTTATTCCCACCCGCAACGCCCGCAACGGTATGGTATGGACCTGGGAGGGTGTGCTGCATTACAAGGCGGCGCGTTATGCTCACAGTCTTGATGAACCCCTGGACTCTAAATGCAGTTGTTACACCTGCCGCAACTTTTCCCGTGGGTATCTGCGCCACCTGTTTAAGGCCCATGAGCTGGCGGTTTTCCAGTTGTCCTCCATACATAATCTACAGTTTTTCTGCGACCTTATGAAAACGGCCCGGGACAAAATCTGCCTCGGAGAGTTTGAAACCTGGAGTAAAATATTACTGGAAAAATGGGAGGACCCAGTCCCCTAACCACTTCTACTCGTTGGCACAGTTCATGAACTGTGCCAACGAGTAGAGGGGTAAAAAGACAAAGGCGCCCCGGTTACCCGGGAGCGCCCTTGTTCAGGGATATGGATGGCAGTTGGAGAGGTCGCAGTTCTGGCAGGGTGTACTAAGCTTTCGGACTTAGTACATCGCCGCCGCGGCTGACTCCCCTACTAACCAAGGAGTTGCAAGACTGATTGCGGCGTAGCGTTGGCCTGAGCTAACATGGCCGTGGCCGATTGTGTAAGTATTTGGGATTTGGTGAACCTGGTTGTCTCTGTGGCGAAGTCCGTGTCTCTGATACGGGCCTCAGCATCCTGAGTGTTAAACTTCTGGTTAGCCAGATTTGATATAGCATGATCCAGCCTGTTGATGTAAGCACCCATGTCGGCCCTCATGGCCCCCACAGAAGCAATAGCGTTATCAATAGTGTCGATGGCGGCAAAGGCCTGTGCCTGATTGGTAATACTGGTTAACGAAGTCCCTCCTGCTTCAGAGAGCGTCATCCCCAGGGCTCCCAGGGTCAGGGAATCTATGGCTATACGAATGGTGTCTATAGTACCTGTGGTGCTGCCGTTATTATTATTAGCGCCTATATGGAGAACGGATGTGCCCCCGCCGCCAAAACTGCCAGCGTTATAGTCACCATCTAAAAGTGTCATGCCGTTATATTGAGTGGCACGGCTTATGCGCTCTATTTCCCGCATCAGGGACTGAAATTCCTGATCGGTATAGGTGCGGTCAGTGGTGGTGAGGGTATCATTAGACGCCTGAATACTTAACTCACGCATGCGCTGCAGTATGGTGTGTATCTCGTTGGCCGCGCCTTCGGCTATTTGTAAGAGCGCTATGCCGTCTTCGGCGTTGGATTGCGCCTGGGTCATGCCCCTTACCTGGGTACGTAGCTGCTCGGATACACTAAGACCTGCCGCATCATCCGAAGCACGGTTAATGCGTAGACCAGTTGAGAGCTTCTCCAGAGAGTTACTCATGGCGCGGTTTTGTGTGCGCAGAGAATTCTCCGTTATCATTGCTGAAATATTGTGATTGATCCGCATGGCAAACCTCCTTGTTTGTTACTGCCACTGTGCCAACATCCTTGCTGAACTTCAAATCTGTCGGATATACATTATATTTCGACGGACTGAATTAAAATCTTAAACATTTTTTAAGAATAAATCAAAAACCTTTGAAAATATATCATATAAAGCATATTTCATAAGTAAACTTAAAGTGAAATTTTAAGCGGAATTTAAAGTGAAATTTAAATTTAATTGTAGCTTTAAAAATCGCGTTAAATATCACTTTAGCTTATCAACTTTAGTAGTGGGGTGCTTGCGATATTTATCTCATTTATGTTTTTTAGATAAGAACGAATCGGGAATGCATGCTCGTATAACGGGAAACAAATCATCATCCGGGCAGACTTAAAAAGGCCTTAGGATGTTATGCCAGCTATAAAGATGTTATAGCAGAATCAGGTGTTATAGAGAAGATAGGCGATAAAGCTTATTTCGAGATTTTTGGCGAGAGCTTTGTTCCGGTGTTGAACGACTTGGCTGGGTCTCTAAGGGTCTAAGGCCCCTATTCCTTCAATTTCATTTATAAGAGCATTGCAAAAGGAAGTGTCTCCGGGTATCTTCCTGCCGCCTCTAATTAACTCTTATTGTAACCCCGGCTCTATTTCAACCACTTTACGGGTTTTGCCCTTCATAGGGGGCTGCTCCATGCCTGCAACAGCACCTATGTAAGTAGCGTCACAGATAAGGTAATTTATACCCTTATACATAACGCCGTCACCGGGGTATACGCCCTTAAACCTGACCGCGGTGGCTACATGGCCGGGGTAATCTACACCTACTACCGCTAAGCCTGTTAAGGTACGCACAAGGTGGGCAAAAAGTATACTGCGGTCTTCGCAGTCAGATGCGGGATAGTGCAGTGTCTCTTCGCTGAAGAGGAATTTTTCATAGCCGAACTGCTGGTCGTCTGTTTTGTAATTGAAAGCAAAATGCAAAAAGGCCAGCAATATGTTTACAGCTTCACGCTCTGTTTTACCAGCTATGATTTGTCTAAGCTGAGACTGTAATTGATGGCTAACCTGATCTTGTACAGGGGCGTTGAGGTAATTATTAAGCTCCACCTGGGGGTAATCGCGGGCAAAATCAATGATGTTAAGATCGTTATTAACCTTAATAGTGTACATTTTGCCTGCATAGGGGAAGGTGAGTGCCTTCTGCTCAGGATTTGGTTTGAGCCCCGGCCATTGCCTGATCTGTAAATCCAGATTGGGATACTGAGTTGGGTATTTTGCCTTATAGGTCTGGATTTGACCTGCTGCTTTGCCCCTTTGGCTTACGCTTATATTATAATAACGCACACCCTCCATGGTAAAAAAGCTGGATTGGTAAACGTGCTGTTTAAGAGGTAGAAATAGTAAAACTTTGCCTGCAGGACCAAAAGCCACCCTGGAAGGGAAACCGGCTTTAGAAAGCAGGAACCACACCATTAGTGTGTGTGTGTTACCCTGATCAGGATAAATTTCGGTGGCTATTTTATCTGATAATTGATAGAGGCCCCAATGGCCAAGATTCAATTCTTTAAAATAGTAGGCCATTTGCTCCATAATGGGCCGGTGATTGGTGGATGCCGCCACCAGCCAGAATCTGGCAATATCCTCAGCGCTGGCTTTGAACTGACCGATATTTTTAAGCCCGCCATCATAGGCAATAGCTAGCCTGGAGCCAAAGTAATCGATAGATGTATTTGTAAGGCCTTCTGGAGTTTTGGGCGCTTCAACTTGTGCCGGAGGCGCTGGCAGGGGTTTAAGTTCTTTGGGTTCTACCCTGGTTTCATCCTTTATGGGTGCCGTAAGTTTTTTGGGAACAACTTTAACCTTGGGAATAGCTTTGGGCTTAGGCTTTTCATCAGGCTTTTTTGTGGGTGTTAATTCGTATTTACCCCAGGTGGTTTTAAGGAATTTGATAAATTCTTTGTCCTGCTCTTCCAGGTATTCCTTGAACTCCTTATCCTGCTTTTCTTTATACTGATTTAGCCCCTGATTAAACTCTTTATTAAAATCTGCCTGAGTTTGGGAAAATGTGAAAATAGATAATAAGGCAGCGACAGCAAAAACTTTTGCCAATAATGAAACAGTCATTGAGTACCTCGCTTGTGGATTTGGTATAAACTTGAAGGTAGGATATTTGGTGTTAAGAAGCAGTGAAAAGCCAAAAGTGAAAAGTAAAAAGTAAAAAGTGGTGAGAGGAGACAGCTGGTGGATTCCAGGTCATTCCCGCAAAGGCGGGAATCCAGGAAATTAATATTATAGAAAACCTCTTTTTCCGATAACTATTTGGGAATTGGTATATGGTATTATTGGTATAACAATAATTCGATCTGGATTCCCGTCTTCGCGGGAATGACCACTTATTAAACCTACTAACAACGAGCCCCTAAACCACTTTTCACTTTTATCTTTTCACTTTTAACTAATGCCAGTTCCGCAACTCATTAGCAAATAATAATCACGGAATAACCTTACCCACCGGGTACTCCACTATGCCCGATGCGCCTGCTCTTTTTAGTTTAGGGATAATGGTTTTAACTTCGCTGATGCGGATAATCGTCTCGACGGCGGACCAGTTTTCATCTGAAAGGGTTGAAACAGTTGGGTTATGAAGTGCCGGCAGCACATCAACCACCTGTTTTAAACAAGCCTTCTCGCAATTGCACTTAATACCAACAAAATGCTCCCCATACAGAACACCCTCTAGCAGCATTTTAATATTCTCCAGTTTTTGCCTGAGAGCTGAGTTTTTCCAGGAAGTCTTATTAGCAATTAGAATAGTGCTGGTCTCCATAATAACGTCTATAATTTTAAGATGGTTAGCCCTAAGGCTGGAGCCGGTCTCGGTAATGTCGATAATGGCATCTACCAGCCTGGGCGGCTTAACCTCCGTGGCCCCCCAGCTGAACTCCACCTGTACAGGCACACCGAGTTTTTTAAAATAACGTCTGGCAGTACCCACCAGCTCTGTAGCAATCCTCTTATTTTTAAGATCGGCGGGTTTTTTAAAGGGGGAATCCTCCGGCACTGCCAGTACCCATTTACACTTTTGCCGTGAGGTTTTACTGTACGCCAGCTCACACACCTGCTCTACATTCACGCGGTTTTCCACAGTCCAGTCATAGCCCGTAATGCCGGCGTCCATAACCCCCTGCTCTACGTAACGGGGGATCTCCTGAGGACGCATGAGTATGAGCTCTAGCTCCGGATCATCACAATCGGGAAAATAGGAGCGATCCTGAACCTTGATATGGATGCCCGCCTTGCCAAAAAGCTCAAGAGTTGACTTTTGCAGACTGCCTTTGGGGATGCCTAAGACCAGTTTACGCTTTTTTTGTTTGGGAGCATTCGTTTTCATGTAAATCCTTATGAATGATATGTTACGAAGGCCTAAATATAATAATTAAGGCGCTTTTGAACTGTTTAGGATAGTCTAATTAGTATCCGTTTGAAATGCATTTTGAAGGATGCCGCCCCTTCGACAGGCTCATGGTGACGGTGATATCAATCATATTTTAGACAAGAACTGATTAGATAAAATCCCGCTTATTAAACCAGAGGCTGGCAATAGTTAAGAACAGGGCGATAAAGAAAATAGCGTAAATAGTAGAGAAACCGATAAGGCTGCCGGGTACTGCAAGGTGGTGGACGATTCGGCCCTTGATATTGAAGTTCTCCAGGTTAGGTATGATGTAATAGAGTACTTCTGCCAACTTAACCATCCATGAGGGCATGGGCACGGCCCCCGGCAGACGATTACCAAATTTTTGCATATTCTCCATGTAGTGGAGTATGTCCCCGGACAAATGGCCGGCTATATAAACACCCAGTGTAAATAAGGCGCTGAGAAAAGGAGTGGAAAAACTGGAAAATAGCAGAGCAACAGCTACCACAATGCCCATTTCCAGAATCAGCATGTATATGGCCAGCAGCAGCCCCCAGGTAGGATTGCTGTTAGTAAGCCAGAGAATTAAATAAAAGAAACCCGTCATCATGATTATGTTGACGCTGAGAACCATGCAAAGCCCCAGGTATTTACCTAGAATGAAGTGCCAGCGCGGAAATGGTTTGGCAAGAAGCGTAAGAACTGTTTTACGTTGGATTTCTTTTTGAATAAGACCGATGCCTACAAAAACAGCCATGAGGAGACCACTGATATTCATAATGGCCAGAGCGAAATCCTTCATGACCTTTTCTCTGGCAAATACCGACCACTCCCCCATTAATAATGAGAAAAGTATAAAACCCAGGCCGAAGAATAAGATGTTATAGAGCACCTTATCTCGTACGGACTCCTTAAAGGTATTAAGGGCAATGGAGGTTAAGTTTCTCATAAATGGGGTTGATTTACCTCCTTGGCCAGTACCTGCTCAAGGCTCTGCTTTTGCTCCTGGACCGTTTTAATTGCATAATGCTCCTGGGATGCCCAATTAATGAATCGGCCTTTATCGGCATTATGACTGCATACAAAAACCTTACCATCGAACGTGCCCGTTATATGCTCCGGGAGGAGATGCCCCCCCACCGGTTGTTCCAAAGTAACAGCATATTGAGTGTTTTCGCCTTTGAGGATATCTGATATTGTGCCTAGTTTCCTGACCTTTGCCTGTATAATTATGGCAACACGATGGCATATGGCCTCTACATCAGAGAGCACGTGGCTGGAATAAAATATGGTAACGCCCTCCTGATTAAGTGACTCTATCAGCAACCGGACATCGCGGCGGCCCATTGGGTCCAGACCTGACATTGGTTCGTCCAGAATAAGAAGTTTAGGGTGTGACATTATAGCCTGAGCCAGGCCCAGCCTCTGGGTCATACCTTTGGAATAGGTCCGCAGTTTTACATTAAGCCATTTGGGATCGAGCTTAACCCTGTTCACGGCTTCTTTAACCCTGGCAGGTATAAGGCTGCGCTGGATACCGGCAAGAGTCCCATAATAAGAAAGGAGCTCCTGGCCTGTAAGGTGATCATAAAAATAGGGATACTCAGGCAGGAAGCCTATATCACGTCGGCTGGAAGGATTATTTGGAGACTGCCCCATTAAGTTGATTTGGCCGGACGTAGGGCGCAATAGACCTAATATGAGTTTAATGGTGGTGGTTTTACCTGCCCCGTTGGGACCAATGAAACCGAAAATTTCCCCTGCATTAACATTAAAACTGATGTTGTCCACAGCCATGTGCGCTGTGCGCCAAAAGCCAATTTTGTAAATTTTAGATAATGCGTTAACTTGGATCACGGTGGTTCTTGATTTTAAAGACAACGCCTAATACCCGGCCCACAAAATAGGCACAAACACCAACAGTAATAAAAAACATACCTGCCACCCGATTGTGGGCGCTCCAGGGGCCAATACTAAGCCACCTGTTGGCTGCGCCGTGAAACAATATACCGGCTAAAGCCATGAAGAGGAAAGCCAGAATAATGAAATACAGGCTAAAGCGCCTGGCGTATTTACCACGATTCGGAGCTTGGGGGGGACCGTGGTCAATAGAGGTAGACATTTATGGAGACTTTTTGAAATGGAGGTAAAAGCGGTAAAAAAGGTAAATGCCAAAAAATAACATACCCAGTGTGAGTAATATGTTACCCAGATGAGCATTCTGTAAAGTAAACCCGAGAAAGGACACTTTGGGGGCATTATGCTGATTAATAATGAAAAGAGTAGATGAGAAAACGAGGAAAACACCCGCAATTCGTAAAATCATGGCGATACGGTGCATGACGCTTGTTTTGGGTGAAGCTAAATCGTCAAAAGCATCCTGTTTACTCTGAGTGTCAGTCATATCCATCAAATTAATTAAATTAAATCTAATGAAAAAGGAAAAAACAATCGCTCTTTACACATTAGGCTGCCGAGCCAACCAATTTGATTCAGAAAGTATTTTCTCCCAATTTTCTCTGCGCGGCTACATACGAGTCCCGGAATTTTCAAATGCCGATGTTCATATCATCAATACCTGTACAGTCACCAATTCAGCAGACAGTAAAAGCCGTCAGCTAATCCGCAAAGTTGTAAGGTCTAAGGGGCAGGGCAAAGTCATAATTACCGGTTGCTCAGTTCAACTGGATGCCCGCTCTATGAGCGTTTATGGGGTTGACCTTATTGTTGATAACGCCAATAAACCTGACTTATACCCGTATTTTTCTGAAAATGGGGACTTTCGTATTGTGAGCAGTGATATTCAAAAAATTAAGGAAATTGCCCACATGCCCGTTCAGGTTTTTGGCGGCAAGGCCAGGGCGCACCTCAAAGTTCAGGATGGCTGTAATCAACGTTGTTCATACTGTATTATCCCCGCTGTGCGGGGCAACTCCCGTAGTCTCCCCCAGCCTCAGGTTATTGAACAACTGCAATCGCTTCTCAACAATGGTTATAGCGAAATTGTGGTTACAGGCATTCATTGCGGTCAGTATCGGTATAAACGTCAGCGTTTCCCCCAGTTGCTGGCCTCTATTATGGATTTTCCCGGCAATTTCAGGGTCAGGCTCTCCAGTCTGGAGCCCACTGAGCTTAACGGCCCACTGCTTTCTCTCTTCAATCAGTATCCAGATAAATTATGCCGACACGTTCACGTACCCATTCAATCTGCTTCTAATACCATACTCAAACGCATGCACCGGCCCTACGGTACCGATCAGCTGCGCAGGGTATTCGAAGGCTTATCAGCTATGGGTCAGGGGGCAAATATTGGTATTGATGTGATTACGGGCTTCCCGGGGGAGACCGACAGGGAGTTTGAGGATACGTTAAATTTTATTAAAAGCCAACCCATAAGCTATGGCCATGTGTTCCCCTTTTCTGCTAAAAAATCAACACCCGCGGCCCTTTATGCCAGGCAAATTCCCAAGGAAGAAAAAACCCGCAGAGCGGCACTGGTCAGGGGCATTCTTAAAATAAAGCAACAGGAGTTCTTAAGCTCTCAGTTTTTTACAACTGCCAGGGCTGTAATGGAGTCCCCCACTTATGGCACAACAGGCAACTACCTTCGTGTTAGTTTATCAAAAAAAGGTTATAAGCCTGGTGATATTGTTGCCGTAAAAATTCTGGATACCATAACTCAGTCTGCCAGCGAAAAGTTCCCCGTGCTGACAGCGGAAGCATGTTTAGATTCGCGGCTCACTAGCTACTAGCCACCAGCCACTAACTGCCAGGTTCGCCTTAGGAATACAGCCTCATAAAAAGCTGTTATTGTTAATGTGGGATTTCTTAAATTCCGTAAGTCGGGAAATTTGCTATTTTCTTCCTTATGAATAAGCCCGGTAATGGTTCTTCCTTTTTTAAGTTTATCTCGTCTATATTCCATAAATATGGTGTTTCACCAATTCTTGCCGGGGGCTATGCTGTAATTATTTATGGTGTGCGCAGGGCCACTTACGACATAGATTTCCTGATAACGGCAGAAGATTGTAATAAAATTGAACCTGAATTAATAAGATCAGGTTTTTCTGTGCTTAACCGCCAGATGTCCTTCCTTCAATTAAAGAGTAATAAACCTGGTTTAAGAGATATCGATTTCCTCATTGTTGATAATAGTACAATGGCTAAAATAGCAGCTGACAGTAAAAAAGTTACAATTGGCGGCGGCACCTTTACAGCCCCTTCCGTAAAACATTTAATTGCTATGAAAGTTCATTCAATTTCCCAGAATAAAGAAAGGGAATTAACGGATTTTCCCGATATATATATGCTTTTAAAAGAAAATGACATAAGCCCATATACAAATGATATTGTAAGCATATTTAACGCTTACAAGGGTAAGGGGCTTTATAAAAGGCTGATAAAATTATGGGGTAAAGATGAAAAGGAATAGTGGGGAACTAAAATTCCCAGTTTTTGATAGTAAACCATTGCCGCCATCTAAACTAACCCTGGAACAGACTATTGCCTGGGTGGACGAAAATTACCGTCTATTTTTTAACCGCGAGGCATATGAAAAGAAAAAAAAAGCCCTGAGTGTAAATGTACCCTTTACGCTATAATTCAGCCTGACGGCGCAGCTTTTGTAGCCCGATAGTAGTGGCAAAGAGAGCGGCCATCAGTGGTACTGCCAGTTGGTACTGGGCGCTGAGGACCACAATAGCAGGGGCGGTAATCAGCGGCGGCGGTTGATTAGGTGGTGAAGGTCATAAATGGCTGTAAACTGGTTTAAGCCTATGGCACCGTGAGTAAACCTACTTCATGGAAATACTTAAGAGCGCCCTTATGAAAGGGAGCGCTAAGGCCTTCCAGCATCTCATTTTTGGTAAGATTAACATAAGAAGGATGCAGTTTTTTAAATGTTTCGAAATTATTAAAAACCTCTTTGGTAAGGGCGTAAACAATGTCTTCGCTGACCCGGGAAGAAGTAACAAGGGTGGCTTTTACACCAAAGGTTTTTACATCAGTTTTATTTAATACCGAAGGATACATGCTAATGGGAATAGTGGTAGCCGTGTAATAGGGGAATTTTTTTAAAAACCCGCTTATACCTGTAATTGGTATGAAACGGACTTTGCGCTTACCGGCACTGGCCTCTTTAATAGCACTGCTGGGATGACCAACGGTATAAAAAAAGGCATCTATGCGGCCATCCTGCAATAAGCCAGGGGCCTCTGAGGCTTTTACATTCTCCGTGGAGATATCGCTGTCCTGGTCTAAGGAAAACGCCTGGAGAGCGTCTATGGCGTTTTGGCGCTGGCCCGAACCAGGATCTCCAACATTAACGCGTTTGCCTTTTAGACTTAGAATATCCACAATGCCCGCGTCTGCGGCAGCCATAAGCGTGACTGCCTCGGGATGAATGGAAAACACAGAACGCAGCTCTGACTGGGGGCCCCTGTCTTCCCACTCTGCCAGACCCTTAAAGGCCTGATACTGCCTGTCTGACTGGACAATGCCAAAGTCCAAATTACCGGATAATACCGAGTTAATATTGAAAACCGAACCGCTCGTTGACTCTACTGTGGCCTTAAGATTATAGACAGAAACCTTCTTGTTGACAAGCTTGGCGATAGCGCCGCCAGTGGGATAATAAACCCCCGTAAGGCCCCCGGTGCCTATGGTTATAAAGCGTATGCCGTTTTTTGAAGAATCCAGTTTACAGGAGAAAATCATTAAAAAAGCGGCCAGAGCAAATATTTTCATTTTATTAGTCGTTCTTGTGTTTAAACTTGATTGGTTAAGCTTTTTAAGCTGCATTAGTTTAAGAGTGTCTTCGCAATAATATCGGTTTATTTACCTAACTCGAGAGTAAGGAGTTCTCTATTGACCAGTCATTCCGGCTTGTCCGGAATC
>CAZRWX010000046.1:0-12358 GCA_964603925.1 uncultured Bifidobacteriales bacterium
ATCAAGTCGTGCACCATTTCGGGCACCATTTCGCACCCCACCGCACCCCATCGCATCCCATCCCAGCGTTTGTTGTAGAGTCCATTCATCAATCGACTCTACCGATGGGATGCCGATGGGATGGGATGCCGATGCGATGGGATGCCGATGCGATGGGATGCGATAGGATGCGATGGGACGATATCAGACGGGATGATTTTAACGATTTCGGCAATTCATGATAATTAACGATAAAACCCCCGATTTTCCTGCCATTATCCGGGTTTTGGATAATGGCAACACCATCCTCTACCCCACAGACACAATCTACGGCCTGGGCTGCGACGCCCTTAATCTGGATGCCGTAAACACTGTCCGGGATATTAAAGGCAGGGAAGACGGTAAACCCTTCCTGGTCCTGGCTGGCAGCATCCAGTCACTGGAAGCAGATTTTGAAATTGAGGCTATTAAAAGCAGCCTCACTAAACTATGGCCTGGGCCTTTTACAGTACTTTTAAAGCCAAAATCAGATAAACTTAACCATCTCCTTGGCCCTACAGGTAAAATCGGTGTGCGTATAGGCAAAGATGAATTCCTGGAAGGTCTATTTTCAGCATGGGATGGTCTCCTGGTCTCAACCTCCGCCAATATTTCCGGACAGTCCTATAATCACGACTGGCATTACCTGGAAAAGCTGTTTTCGGGCAAAATCAGTATCTTAATACAACGTGAACAATATCCTGTTCAGGCCCCTTCTGCTCTATTAGACTGGGAAGCTGGTCGCTGGAAAGTTTTAAGACCAGGCGCGGAACAGCTGCCGAATAATTATGAATTATGAATTAGGAATTAGGAATTATATATATGCGGCCTTTGGCCGGGTTTTAAGATTGCGCCCAATGGCGCCAATATTTCAATTCATAATTCATAATTCAAAATTCATAATTTTCTTAGTACCCCTGGTTCTAATCCTTCCTTCCATTTCCATCGCTAAAGATCAAGTTAAATACAGCGGTCCAAGTCATGTGACTGTCCAGGATTCCGTCAGCCTCAGGGATATTAAACAAACCACCTTCCGGGCGCCGGAGTCACTGGTATTCAACCTGTACTGGAGATGGCTGGGTATACGCTGGGTGCGCGCCGGCAGGGCCACATTAGAGGTTCTGCCCCACGAAAAACCCGGGTTATGGCGTATACAATCCCGGGCCTGGGCCAATTCTTTTTTTCAAAAGTTTTACCCGGTCAGCGATACCATTTTTTCTGTAATAGACTCTGCGGGCATATACCCGGTCCATTTTGAAAAAAATCTGCATGAAGGCTCCTACGAAGCGCATATTAAGAGCTGGTTTAATCAGGAGACCCATAAAGCCTGGCTGCAGGACACTATAATTGATATTGAGCCATTTACCCATGACATACTGTCCGCCTTCTATTTTATCCGCACCAATAAAATTGAGCCCGGCAAGACATTTTGGATGGATGCTGTTTCCGGCAAAAAGAAGTATAAACTAAAAGTTGTCTGCAGCAAACGCGAGACTATTGAAATCCCCGCCGGCAAATTCAAATGCGTTGTTGTAGAACCTAAAGTTGTTGACGTGGGCCTCTTCCGCGCCAAGGGACGCTTATGGATATGGCTAACCGACGACGAACACCACACCCCTATCCGTATGAAAAGTAAAATCCCCGTAGGTTCCATCTACGCGGATCTCCACTTGTAGGTACAATTCATGAATTGTACCTACAAGTGGATGTGGCCGGTCAGCTGCTGCAGCTGGACGCTGGCTACCTTATACTGGAACACAGCGGTCTCAAAACGGATACTGGCCTGGATAAGAGATATCTGGGCCTCTCGCAGTTGTACATCGGTAATTGCACCCAGCCCATACTGCTCCACGCTGATGTTCAGGGACTGTGTGGCTAAAGACACTGCTTGACGCTCAAAACCCGTCTGCCGCCAGGCATTAACCAGGCGCTCCCATTGCTGATAAACCAGAGCCTCCAGTTGTTTTTTCTCCTGCTCCAGGGATAAGGCCGAATTTTTGAGATCCAGGGCGAAATTTTGCGCGTTGGTGAGATTACGGAAACCCGCGAACAGCGGCATGGTGAGGTTTAAACCAGCCGAGGTACGGGTTTGTTCCATGTCCCCAAATGTCTGAGCATAGGAGCCGCTGGCGGCAAGGACCGGCCAGAAAGCAGCGCGGGCAATACCGCGTTCTGTTGCGGCAATATTGTGCTGAATCTGAGCTATCCGCAAACCCGCATTGTGTTTGCCGGCTTCGTTATACCAATATTCGGCATTGCCCTCAGGAGCGGTAACAACAGTATCTACTCTGGCGTATACATCTGTGGCGGGTGAACGACCAAGTGCCAGATTCAGTCTGTGTATGGCCTGCACAAGGTCCAACTCGCGGGAAGATACAGCGGCAGAGTCTGCGTTTACCAATACCCGCTGCCTTAGCAGGGCGCGCTTTGAGGTGCTGCCCAGTTCATGTCGGAGCTCTTCTTTTGCCAGTAATTGCAGGGATAAGGCCAACTGGACCTGGGAAGCCTCCAGAATTGAACTTGCTGCAGCTAAGTTATAATATGCTGTAATCACCCCTGCAACATTCGATTCTATCTGATGACGGCCAGCCTCTTTGCCAAGCTGACTCCTCTCTTCCACCTGTTTAAAAGCGTAAAACATTTTAAACCCGTCAAAGAGCGTCCAGTTCATATTAATGCCGGCAGAATAAACACCGCCATCAGTTGGAGAAGACGGGGCTGATTTTGACCAGCTATAACCGCCCACGGCGTTTACATTAGGCAGCAGGCTGCCGTATTTTTGTTTACGAAGGTTACCGGCTTTAGCAGAATCATTACGCGCGATAAGTATGTTATAATTATTGGCCAGCGCCAGCTCCACAGCTGTGGACACCGTGAGAGTATCGGCATGACCCTTTGAAGGTAACAGACAGGCGGCAATGCAAAGGGCAATTATGAATTTTGAATTATGAATTATGAATTGAAATAGCGGCGCCTTTGGGCGCGCTTTTAAACACCGGCCGAAGGCCGCATATATATAATTCATAATTCCTAATTCATAATTCATAATTATTCAGTTAGTTCCTTAACCGCCGGCTCCACAGCCTCTCTGGTGATATCGGGCGTAAACATACGTTCGTAGTAATAGCGGAACTTGTTGAGATTTACAAATAAAGACGGCACCAGAAAAAGGATGAAAAGAGAACCGAACATAAGACCGTAGCACAAAGAAACCGCCATGGGTATAAGGAACTGGGCCTGGCGGCTGGTTTCAAGAATGAGGGGCGCCATACCAACCACGGTGGTAAGCGTGGTAAGGATAATGGGGCGCAGACGGGAAAGCCCCCCCGCGTGCACGGCCTCCAGTATTGGCATCCCTTTCTTAAGATTTTTATTGATTTGGTCTATAAACACAATACTGTCATTAATAACCATACCCGCCAGGGCAATAAAACCGAACATGGAAAGCCGGCTTATCATAAACCCGTGAAACAGATGACCCCAGATAGAGCCTGTAAGGCCCAGGGGTATCATGAAGATAATAATGCCCATTTGCAGGTAGCTGCGGAATACCAGTACCAGAATAACGGCAATGCCCAGCAGTGCGGGCGGGAAGGCGCCTTTAACGGAATTCAGAAAGAGTTTATTATGGCGCTCCCTGCCTTCATAGGATACATATACATCACGAACCTGAGAGAGCACAGCGGGAACCGCATTGCGCTTAATGTCCCCCAGCACCGTGGAGACAGAAAGTTCCGGATCTACCATGTCGGCCTCTACACGCACCTCCCGTTTGCCATTGAGATGGGAGATAGTAACCCGCCCCCGCTCAATATGATATTGGGCAATAGCAGAGAGAGGGTACGAAGCCCCGTCCCTGCCATTGATGTACATGGACTCCAGCTTGCCAAGTGAGGAACGGTCTTCATCAGAATAGCGCACCCATACACGTATTTCATCCTCCCCTCTCTGGAACCGCTGGACCTCGTGGCCAAAGAAACCCTGACGAATTTGCCTGGATACCTCCGCCGAAGTTAGCCCAAAGGAGTAGGCGGCCGGCTTTAATTGCAGCCGCACCTCCCGCCAGCCCTCGATATCAGAATCGGTGATGTCAGTTAAAACCGGATACTCAGCCAGCTTTTCTTTAAGCAGACGTTTAGCTTTATCCATCTGGTTTAAATCATTGCTTAAAAGGCTGATGGTAATGGCCTTGCCCCAGTGCCCCCCCCCAAAAGAGGCCTTTTGACTGCCGGGAACGGGGCCTATGGCCTCCCTGAGGATAGCGGCAATTTTAAAGGATGGAATATTACGTTTACCACTCTCAAGAAGCTCGATGTTAAGAGAACCGGCATGCCCGCCGGCATCCCCCAGGCTGTTACTACCAATACGGCGCTGAATGGAGAGAATAACGTCATCTTTGTCTTTTCGGCCTTCCTTTAGCTTTTCATTGGCTTTCCAGATTCTTTCTTCCGCAACCCGGAGCAGGGAATCGGTTATATTTTCCCTGGTGCCGGTTGTTAAAGTAAGGTTGAAGGATACATCATCCCTGTCTATATAGGGGAATGCCGACACCTCCACAATACCCCCGCGCATAAGGCCAATGGTTATGATAAAAAACGCCAGCGCGCCCGCGATAACAGTCCAGGTATTGTTTATGGCCCACCCCAGCGCCCGGCCATATACCTTATGTGTAAGCCAGTTATAAAGCTCTTCGACCTTCACCCGGAAGGCGGAAGGTTTGTTTAGTTCTGATACACCTTTGGAGTGCGCCAGATGAGCTGGCAGTATAAAAATTGACTCCACCAGAGAAAATATAAGCGCGCCTATAACAACCAGCGCCAGCTGATAGATCATAGTGCCGATTTGCCCCAGGAAAAAGAAAAATGGTAAAAACGCCAGCACGGTGGTGGTAACTGCGGTAAAAACCGGCGCGATTACATCGAAAAGCCCCTCCATGGCCGCCTGGCGCGCGCTCAGGCCTTCTTCGCGCTTCTGATAGATATTCTCGGCTACCACAATGGCGTCATCTACCAGTATACCAACTACTATGATCATGCCCATCAGTGATATAACATTAATAGTGATGCCCCAGAGGCTGGCAATGATAAACATGCCCGCAAATGAAATAGGTAGACCCATAGCGACCCAGAAAGCCATACGCAAATTTAGGAACAACCCCAACACCAGCACTACCAGCACAAAGCCGAAAGTACCGTTGCGGACCAGGAGCTGGATGCGTTCCCGCAGGGATTCCGAACTGTCGGATATAACCTTGACGGACACTTCCGGGTGCTTGGAGACAAACTCCGGCACATACCCGTTAACGAGCCTGGCCACCTTAACGATATCCTCATCCAGGGTCTTATCAATATTTATAAGGACAGCCCTCTGGCTATTATAGTAAGTGGCATCAGGCGATTCATCCCATTGTTCACTGACCCTGGCAATATCACCCACTCTTAGCACAGCGCCGCCATCACGGGCCCTTACAGCAATGGAGCGGATTTCATGGGCGAAATCCTTCCGCCCATAAGAGCGAATAAGCATTTGCTCATCACTTGTTTTTATGGAACCGCCGGAAAGATCCACATTGGCGGCCTGTATAGCAGCAGCCACTTCGGTAAAGGTAAGTCCATATCGCCTTAAATCTTTTTCAGACACGGTAATGGCTATCTCCCGGCTGGGGATACCTGTAAGGCCCACCTGGGATACCCCATCAAGAGCCAGCAGGTCATCACGGAAAATCTCCGCACGCTCCTTGAGGGCCCAGAGGTCGGCATTTCCAAAAATAGCCACAGTAACAGCACGCGCCCTGAACTTGGGAACGGTAATGAACGGCTTCTCAGCCCCACTTGGATATGGGGACACCCTGTCAACAGCATTTTTTACATCATCGTATACATCGTCCGCGCTGTAATTGTCCAGCACCTCCACAGTAACCCGGCCGCCATTCTCCCGGGAAACAGATGTAGTACGCTCCACCCCCTGTATGCCGCGCAGGTTCTGCTCAACTTTGAGTATGATGGATTCTTCAATCTCCTCCGGGGAAGCACCGGGATAGGTGATATCTACGGTAATAACCTTGCCTTCCGCCTCCGGAAAAAATGATGTCTTCATGCGGTTTAGAGACTGGTACCCCAGTAAAAGGATACAGAACATGAGCGTATTGGCCCAAACCGGATACTTAATAAAATAGGCGACAATAGTTTTCACAACAAACTACTTCCCTGACATGTCAACATTAATGACCGCTGTCACAGCCATGCCAATAACGGCATCCTGAAGAGGTTCTGCAGCCAGGGTATCGCCATCCGACACCCCCCCCGTTATATAAGCTGAGTCCATACTCAGGTAGGCTATCTGTACTGTTTTTTCCTGCAATGCCCCATTTGCCAGCTGATAAATACGATCACCCTGATGGATGGCTTTACGGGGCAGAGTAAATGACCCGGGTAAAAGGTCCCCGCTAAAAACCACTTCGGCAAATTCTCCATCCATTAGATCGCTCTCAGCCCCCTGGACTGTTATAAAAACCGGCACAGTCTGCATACGCTCATCCACAGAACTCCCTATACGTGAAATACGCCCCTCATGCCCGGTCTTTGAAGCGCCGGCACGAACTTTAACAGCTAAACCCGGACGCAGGAGGCCGGCATCCCCATACGGCAACGGGGCTTCCACTTCTATAACGTCTGAACGGGAAAGGGATGCCAGAGGTGAACCGGCCCTGGCCATGGATGCGGGATTTATATTGGAAGACCTGACGGTACCACCGAAGGGTGCGCGAAGCGTATGCCGCTCAAGGGTAATGGCCTGATTACGGGCCAGGAAGTAAAGCTTATATATATTATAGCGGGAAAGGTATAAGGTCACTCGCCCTTCAACCTCCCGGGGAAGCCCCGGCAGCCCGCCTTCAAAACCCAAACTGTCAAAAAAGGTGCGCCACCTTTCATAAGGCTGAGGGAAATCGCTTTTAAGCTCCGGCAGTAATAAAGCCAGGGCGCTTTGCAGATCGCTGATGGCGGTTTTAAAATTATTATCGGCGACACGAGGATCGATTTGAGCCAATACCTGACCCTTTTTAAAATTACCGCCCTTACGAAGATTAAAGCCCTTCTCCTGCACCAACCCCGAAACCTCAGGGATGAGATCCACAATATCAAGGGAGCGCACCCTGCCCATGGAGCGAATGACGGGCCGATTGGCCCCAAGTTTAACAACAGATGCACTCACAGCGCGGACACTTTTACCGGGAGGGTGCCGCTTTTGCTCCTTTTTAAGGGAGGAGATGAAAAGCATGATGGCAAAAGCCACGGCTAATATTATAACTGGAGGGATATATCTGGACATCAAAGCATCTCAATTTTGTTTAATAAAGAGGAAATATAGACTTAAAACGCCGTATACTTTAGACATTAGTCTATAGTTTATTATTCCCGTTATATTTAAAATATTCCTTTTCTGCATGCTGTACCCGCAGGAAAGCCTTGCCGACCTGTTTTTGCTCACCAACCAGGTTAAGGCAGACCCGGAACTTACCACTCAACAGACAAAGGTCTTTAACCTAGAAACACGGGAACTTCTGTGGACAGCGGACAATACAAGTGGTTCGTTTTTTTACGTTTTTCTCCAGACATATTAAATGTAAAGTCCGGGATAAAATTGTAGCGTGGGCTCTTTTTAATGACTATTTTCAAATTAGATGCGATACGTAGTATAAAGGGGGCTAATTTCTTGTGATCTTACACGATATGTCCAAAACAGATATACTCACCATTGTTTTAAGTACTTGGTCATTCGCGCTTTATGTGCTTTTTGAGATAATTTCGCCATTTTTGGATTTATCAGCTCTCCCTTACACAGCCATAAACGTTATCCTTCTTCTTGGCATATTACAGCATTACATTTTTACTCTGGGTAAAATCGCCTTTTCCCCTTATACACCTGGCCGCAAAGTTATAGCTCTGCTCGTAGTCCTCGTTATCGGCCATTTTGGCTCATGGGCCTATTTCCTCTACTTCCGCAAGTTTATGTACACAGCCTCAGAGGAGACTGACAAAATCGATCTCCGGCCCCTGGCAGCCAATATTGAGCGTTCAGCCCGCAAAACTGCTTAGTCTGTATTTTTCCTGGTTTAAGATGGTAAAGTCTGAATTTTGCTATCCATAACAAGTATTTTATTTACTTATTTAAAGTCAATAATCTTTCAGGCTATCCAGATCGGCCAGGTCCTTTGGGCGGCCTGATTCTTTTTTATTTATAATCAGGTCTTTCCTGGAAATGAAATTAATTGATAGGTTATCTACCCTTACTTTCTTTCTACTGGGCCAGCAATCATTAAACTCACGTCCGTCGATTGAATTAATGACTTCAATTTTAAGAGGCGGTCGGCCCATTTTGTATACATTCTTCGGCTCCTTGAATCCCCTGACATCCATATGTGGCGCACCAAAATCAATAAGGGCTTTCAGTAAAGCACTTAGGTTTTTATCATCAATGGCTATCCAGATATCAATATTAGCTGTAAATCTAGGTGCGGCATGAACACCCACAGCCCACCCGCCAACTACTAAATATTTAACCCGGTATTTGTTTAGAAAAGCCAAAAACTCTTTGAATGCTTCCGGTAGTTGCATCCGGGCCATAGTAACATTCCCTTAAATAGGTTATGGTCTCTAATTTCTTTTTTGGAGGTGCTGCTTTCCAGTACTGAAGGTCTTCCTGGCGGGATTCTTCAGCAGACATGAATTGGCATTCTCTCCGTGGCTTGTTTTTCATCAGTTTTAATATATAATATTATTTGCATGAAAATAGCCGGTATCTGTGCGATCCTCCCGCCCACCGTTTTGGATTGGCACCGTTAATTATTGAGCAGAAACCGCTACCAGCAACCCTATATTCAACTGTCTTAAACGTGAGTTTCCCCGGTGAAGCGTTTGATATTGTCGCGGTAAGGTTTCAACAAAACCTAATCCGATCCGTCCTCGTTGGGGTAACTTATTCCCAATCCAGCTTACTTAACAGCTGTTCAACTTCCTTCACCGTGTCCATAAAACAGCCAACAGATTTTTTCATGCTGAGCAGCTCGGTTTTTGCCTGTTGCCGGGTGACCATATCCCGGGAATCTATGAAGCCATTATCATTAAAATATTTTTCCAAGTCTTCAGTCTTATTGCTTCTAAAACCTTTCACGTCACCATTCTTCAATGCCTCTATCAATTTGGCCGCATCATGCCCGGTGTTTATGAGAATGGCAGCAACCGCTTCCATGTAGTTTGAACTGACAGCGCCAGATTCATTTATAACATTCAGGCCAATGGGTCTGCCCCTGCCCTGCCGCCAAAGCTGAATCATGTGGTCAAGCATTGCGGCCCTGGTAATTGCTCCCGGCGCAAAGGTGACGTCAGTAATACCAAGGGTATTTAAAACACTCTCACGGGTAAGCAGGGATTCCAACTGGCCCCATGTACTGTAACCCGCTTTTAAAAGGGCGAATAAAACCTGGGTGTCATCCAGAAGGTGCCAAATATGCACACTGCCCTTACTGTCCCAGGGGTCAATAGCCACCGCTTGTATTGTGGTACCATAATCGTAATATGACTGTTCGCCAGGCGGTGGAATCACATTTTCTACGAATTCCCTGCGTTCAATCTTATACTCATCTGCTATATCCGTGGGTAAGGTTATCACCTTCAGGCCAATGCCGGATTTTTTTAACCCCGCCTGCCATTTTTCTACTTCATCGGCCTGGGCAGTCAGGTAAAACACCTGTCGTCCCTCTTTAACCAGTGCAATCACCGCCTGGATTATGTCGCTCGCCCTGCGGTCATCGCTGGTGGCCAGGGCCTCATCCAGAATCAGCGGGAGTTTGGGATACCCCTTTTCACTTTCCTGGTTTTCAATATAGGCTGTTCGTAAAGCTATTAACAGCTGGGCCCTGGTACCGCTTGACAATTGGCCCAGGTGCAGCTCTTTATTGCCCGATGTCTGCCGGGCGATAAACTTGCCGTCCTTAACCCGAAGCTCATACCTGTCCTTTGTGATATTTTTGAATTTAATTTGGGCTAAAGCCAACACTTTAGACGCGGTCTGCGCCCCCTGCTCCCCCACCCACTCCGCCAGCATAATGCCTATATTATTTTTGTTCTTGTCTTCCCGGAAAATCCTGAGACCCTCAACAGCGTCTTCGTACTCCCCCAGTGCATTGGTAAGCACGGTTTTTTGTTTTGCGGTAGCTATTTCGTTCTCTATTCTGCCCTTATTTTCGCCCAGGATCTTAATTTCAGCGTTGCGTGCCTCAGCTTCTTCTATTAATTGGTTTATTTCCTCAATTGATTTTTCCTTTAGCTCCGGCACAATCTGCTGATTTTTTAAGGTAAGTTCTGCGGATTCCAATACTCCTTCCCGCTTTTTTCTTTCATTTTTACAAGCTTCATACTCTGCGAATTTTTCCATTATAGAATTCAGGTGAGCCATAATCTCCTCTACCAGATATTTACCTTCTGGATCCAGTTTTTTAAGCAGCCCGGTTTTTTCCTTTTCCAGGCTATTTGCCTGTGCCTTGAGACGCTCAATTTTATCCTGGCTGTTGGTTATGACATTATCCGCCGCTTTCCACTTATCCAGGTTCCGGGCAAAGAATGTGGTAATCCTGCCAGCCGAAACAAAATCATCCGCTGCTTCTAAATTGATTTTTGCCACCCATTCATTGAACTTTTCCAGGTAAGAATTAAACTGGGACTTAACCTCATCCTTTTTCGCGCCGGCACTGTCCACTTTTAAGCGCAGCGAAACCCATTCAACAATCAATTGCACTAAAGAGTAAAGGGCATGGCCTTCTAAATCAAAATCTATCCCCGCTTTTTTTATGATATCCTGTTTAACGATGTCCAGTTTTTCCCTGATAGCGTGGCCCTTATTTGTGTTGATATCAATGGCTTGACCTAACCGGGTTTCCGCAATTTCCTTTAGTTTTATACCGGCAAGTTGTTCCTGTAACTTAGCCAGCAGTTTTTCCACCCCGCTGTCATCCCAACTAACCGGCAGGGCCATTTGCTCAAGTTTTTCATAGGCATTTTTCCAGGTTGTCTGCTCATTATTGTTTTTGTTTTTAACGGGAAGAAATGGTACTGCTGCAATAATGGCTGCAAGAAGTATAAGGGCATAATACAAGGGTGATACCAGTGGGGCCACAATAAAAGCTAACCCGGCCAGCGCCGTGGCACTTATCCATAAAGCAATGTTTGGAATTTTGGAACCTTTAGCCGTAACACTCCTCTGCCTTACCCAGTTCTGCAGATAATTAATCCCCGTCTCTAAAAGTTCCCTGCTGGTATTTACCTCAATGCCCTCAACCGCCTTACGCTTAATTTCAGCAAGGTGCTCCCCGCCCTCCTGGCATGCCTTGTATCTTTCAATGTTCCCCAGCCAATCCAGGCTTAAGGTTTTAAGCAAATCTATATCCAGAGATTTTAACTGGTCGTCAGTAAGGTGGCGGCCTATCTTATACCTGGCCTCGACTTCAGCTGCGGCGGCTTCTTTAAAATTTCTTTTAGCGTCATTAAGGTCTCTTTCATATTTATCTACTTGTTTGCTATAATCTTCACAGCTTTTCAGGATGCCCTGCATCTCCTCCAGGCTGTAGCCTTTCAGTCCCGTTTCTACCTTTTCTTCTGCGGCCTTATCCATGGCTTGCTGGGTTTTTATAATTTCCTGCGCGCAATCTTCTTGATTGCTTAATATTGTTTTCAGATCGCCCAGCTCCGCCCCCTTTAACCTGGACAGCATTTCGTCATACCCGCAATAGCGCAAATCAATTTCTTTAAAATCAGCTTTTGCCTGTTTAAAATTTCGCAGTACGCCCAGGGCCTTAATGCCCCTGCTTTTTTCTTCGGCTACGTCCAACTTACTGATTAACTCCTGCAAATCACGCTCTTTTACCGCCGGTTGCACCGCTTGATTGAGCAGGCTTTTATAATTTTCTTCCTTGTCCCTGACTTCGGAAATATCCCTTTTAGTAACCTTATGAAAAGCAAAACCGGCTTGCGACTTTGCTTCTTCAATATTCAAACCGCCATTGATCTCGTTTTGAATTTCCTTAGCGATGGCATTATCATTACTGGAGGGTTTGAGCAGCTCCGGTAGAGCCAGACGATAGCGGTCCCTGCTGCCTGGCGGCGGCAGATTAGCCTCTTTTATATCAGCGGCATTGCCGCTTCTTTCACAGGAAATTATGCCGCCATTCAGCCGGGTGCGCCACTGTTGTTCCCCAATTATAAATTCGCCGGTAACAACCGGATTGTTTTTATCTTCACAATCATCGGGCCAAAGCAACGCCTGCAGGCCATGGGAAGTGGTAGTC
>CAZRWX010000046.1:12368-17760 GCA_964603925.1 uncultured Bifidobacteriales bacterium
CTCATTCGGGCCGAATATTATATTGAACTCATCAGAAAACTCCCCGAGTTCATGTCCTTTCAATACCTGGCCATAAAAGAGCGACATATTCAGGTTCTTGAATTTAAGCTCTTTACTCATGAACCACCCCCGGCGCTTTTAACTCTACCAGAGCGCCAAGTAGTTTCCAGGCCTGTTCCAGGAGCATTGACTTGCATTCCCCCTCGCCGGGTTTATTATTATCCGCCAGGTAATTGAAAACAGATTCAGAATAAAACGAGGAAGTTGATTTTTGGACAGCCGCCAACAGCTCTTTGTGCTTTGTGTCCAGGCTGTCATTTTGCAATGCTATAATTAAGTTTGCCAGGCAGCCGTCAAAGCCCTTGCTTTTACTCAAGTCTTCCAGGTTGAGCTCGGGCCTGACCGAGATGGTAAAACGGCTTACCCAGACACTGACCTCACCAATAATTAAATCACCCTCCAGCAGGCCTTTCAGTTGTTCAGTTATCACATCCTCCTTTAGAGCTGACCTGCCCGAAATATTAAGCCGGACACTGACCACCTTCAACTGCCCGGCTTGATTGAGTTTTGCAACCTTACCCTTTAAAAAATCAGACATCGCCGGGTTCAATTCCTCCACTGACAGCGCCTGTACAGGGAAATCAAAACTCTCGTAGACAATGGGCCCCAGAGGCAGCCTTTCAGGAGTAATTTTATCCCCTTGAACATGTAATAACAGAACCCCATGTACCCCTGCCTCCCCGGGATCCAGCCCCTGGGGTGAGCCCGGATATACTGCCATTTGCACCGCATCCGGATTAATATCTGAAGGCTTATGTATATGCCCTAATACCCAGACAGGCACGCCGGTACCATTAAACTCACTCGAATCAACGGGACAATAATGGGCCGCCCCCTCCAAATCGGCATGGAGGACGCCCACCACCGGCGTGTGTGTTTCCACCTCTTCTTTTGGAAAGGCGCCCAAAGGGCTAACTCCCACATACCTGGCGGGAAAAGACCAGCCAAATACCTGCAATGCCTCCCCCCTGTCCCTGGAATGGATTAACACCTTCTCCCATTTGCCCCCCCGACCCAGCAACTGAAACTTATCCTTGCCCACAGAATCTGCAATTTGCGGTAGAATGCTAAAATCATGATTCCCCGCCACTGCCACCACCTGTACCCCGGCCCTGGTCAACTTTAACACCCCCTGCTCCAGGGGCCCGAGTGCCTCATAAAACTTGTTCTTCTCATCCAAAATGTCCCCGGCCAGCAGAACGGCATCCACCTCCCGCTCCAGGGCCAAATCCACGATTTTGTTCCAAACCTCTGCGCAGGAGGCAAATTTAAGCCCCTTGGGCACCTGGCTTGCTTTCCGCCCAATATGCAGGTCTGCTGTGGCTAATATTTTCATCTGGTCAATTATACCTTTATTGTAACCCACCAGGTAAATGTAAAAGCGCTGTATTACATCAGAGGTGTTTTGCCCCCGGAGTTTAGGCGTTCGGGGAGCTGAATAGCCCATATGCATCAACTTTACACGTCACCACCCTTAAAATAGGATTAAAGTCCGGGCATAATGGATCAAGTTGGCGCCCATACAATGACAACTACCAACAGCAGTAATTATTTATTTTAACAATAAGCAATTAACCAAAGGGTACCTATGAAGGCATGTCCCCAATGCGGAGCGGAGCTTAAAGACAACGTCATCTCCTGCAAAGAGTGCGGCTCCGACTCGGCCACAGGCTGGTCTGACTCTTCAGAAGCCTACTCCCTGGGTGTGGATCCGGATTTTGACTATGAAGAAGCCAGAGCCGATGAATTTGAGGAGAGCGGCCGCAAAAAGCCGGGCCCGGGCTGGGTGGCTGTCACTGGTTTCATCCTGATTTTAGCCGCGATTTTATTTTATTTGATTTAATTTTGATTACCCCGGAAACTGTCATTTTCCATGTGGATATGGACGCTTTTTACGCTTCCATTGAGCAGCGGGACAATCCCCGGTACCTGCATAAGCCTGTAATTATAGGTGCCAGGCCCGGCCACAGGGGGGTTGTATCCACCTGCAGCTATGAGGCCCGCAAATTTGGTATTCACTCGGCTATGCCCATCAGCCAGGCATACGCCCGCTGCCCCCAGGGCATTTACATCCCCCCCCGTATGGTATATTATATTGAGGTTTCAGAGCAAATCATGGGCATTTTTCGGCAATTTACGCCGGATGTGGAATCGCTCTCCATTGACGAGGCATTCCTTGACATGTCCGGAACCGGGGGTTTATGGGGTTCACCGCTTAATGCTGCTTTAAGGCTTTCCAAAGAAATTAAGGACAAAGTCCAGCTATCCGCCTCCATCGGTATAGCACCCAACAAATTTTTGGCAAAGCTGGCGTCGGATATGGACAAACCAAACGGCATAACTCAGGTACCTTTTGAGCAGGAGGAAATAATGAAGTGGCTGGCGCCCTTAAATATTTCCAGAATCTGGGGTATAGGTCCGCGCTCCTGCGATCACTTGCAGCAAATGGGTGTGCGCATAATAAGCGACCTTCAGAATATGAGTCTGGATCAACTCCACACTACATTCGGTAAAAATGGTATCTCTTTATATTACCTTAGCCGCGGCATTGATAAAAGGCAGGTGGGAGACACTCACGCCATTAAGTCTGTGTCCCGGGAGCATACCTTTAGCAGTGATACCGCCGACAGGGAGCTTATAAATAAGACCCTGTTAACGCTTGCCCAGGACGTGGCCGGCCGCTGCCGTAAAAACGGGCATAAGGGCAGAACCCTTTACCTTACCTGGAGAACATCCGACTTTCAGCGCCGCACCCGCAGGGTAACTCTGGATAATGCCACTCACCTGGCCCGTACCATTTTTAATACTGCCGGCAGGCTGGCTAGGGAAGCCATAAGTCCTCAGACAAAAATACGCCTTATTGGCCTTGGGGTCAGCGGGCTGGAGTTTTCCTCCCAGCAGAATTTTATGGATATTCTGGACGGCACCATGCCCATAGAGAAGTCCGAAAAAGCCATGGACAGTATAAAAACAAAATTCGGTAATAATGCCATTTTTTTTGCCGGAGAAATGAAAAGGAAAAAGTGAAACTCATGGTATTAACTTTTTGATTTTGTAGCTACTCAAGCATCTAAACGGAAAAGAGGCAAAATGTGTCATTTCGACCAGTTCTGCTTTCAGTGCTACAGGGAGAAATCCCGTTTACATTTTCACGAGATTTCTCACATAATCACGGGAAGGTAAATGCCTGATGAGCCTTGTCATAAAAGTGAGATACGCTCCATCAGATTATTAGAATGGCCCCGCGTTGCGGTATCCATTCTAATGTTCGAAATGACAGGTCTGAGGCATTAGCCTTTAATACCTGAACAGCTGCTTGTTTTTTTTTCATTTCTAATGCCTCCCTCTGGCAATTCATGCTATAATTTACCATTATGAATACATCACTTGTAAACATTGATCAAGCAGTCACAAATTTGGGCCTTACCAGGGGCGACTACTTTGAGCTTGCGGGCGATCTTAAAGAATACCTTAAAGAAAGGCTTCCGGAACTTCAGGCTGCCATTGCTTCTAAAAAATCTAAAGATATAGAGCACATCGCTCATGCTATTAAAGGTTCCTTTCGTAATCTCCACTTTATCCAGGCTGGCGATATCGCCCATACCCTGGAGGATATGGGCCGCAACAAAAATATGAAAGATGCCGGGTCTATTTTTCAAGAGCTTGCCCGTGTTGTCCAGGCCTCTTTAGAAGAGGTTGACGCTAATGAATCTTCGGGCTAAGGGGTTGCACATTCACATGCAAAGGCATATTCTTTGATAAATCCAGATAACAGGTACAAAGAATCCTGGGATATTTTCATAATAGTCCTGGTATTACTTGCGGCTATTGAAATCCCCCTGCGTATTGCCCTGGGGTATCCCCTGGGCCGTTTACTACTCATAGCCGACATCATCATTAGTTTTTTTCTTCTTGTAGACATTGTTTTGCAGTTCTTTACCTCAGCCCACATAAACGGCCAGGTCGTTACAGACAAAAGTCGTGTCCGGCGCAATTATCTTAAAACCTGGTTTTCTTTTGATGTCCTTGGCACCATCCCCTTCGACCTCATCATAAGTATTGTGCTGCCCGGCAGTCATTCTCTGGGTTTTTTCCTGGCTCTGCGCTGGGTGCGCCTTACGCGTCTGGTTCGCCTGGCAAGGATGGCTCAACTCATGACCAAGTGGCAAAAGCGTCATGTAATCAACCCCAGTGTACTGCGCCTGGTCTTCTTTATGTTCTGGATCTGTCTTATTGCCCATTGGGCCGCCTGTGGGTGGTTATTATTGGGCAGTGTCAGCCAGTATCAGCATACCCCCACAGCATACCTTAGGGCCCTTTACTGGACTGTCACCACACTTACAACTGTTGGTTATGGTGATATTGTACCTCAAACCAATGGCCAGACTATTTATACCATGGTAATTATGATACTGGGCGTTGGCGTTTATGGCTACGTAATTGGTAATGTTTCCAGCCTACTGGCCAACATGGACATCTCCAAGGCCAATTACCGCAAAAAAATGGAGGAAATCAACGCTTTCCTCAAATACAAAGAGATACCACCAACTTTACAGGATCGCGTACGTTCTTATTATGACCATTTATGGGAGAACCAGCGGGGTTATGACGAATCAACCCTACTCAAGGATCTCCCATTTTCCCTTAAAACCGATATCGCCCTTTGCTTATGCAAAGACATTCTTGAAAAAGTACCCCTTTTTCAAGGCGCCAGTCAGCAGCTCATTAGAGAGCTGGCTAAAAAGCTCAAAGCTATTTACGCCACCCCCGGCGACTACATAATCCGTAAAGGTGAGCCCGGGGACAGCATGTATTTTATCAGCCGGGGTCAGGTAGAAGTAGTCTCCGACAGCGGCGAAATGGCCCTGGCCACTCTCACAGATGGTCATTTTTTCGGGGAAATGTCGCTTTTGGAAGAGGGATTAAAAAGGACTGCCAATATCCGCTCCGTAGGTTATGCCGACCTTTATATACTGGACAAAAAAACCTTTGATGGTGTTTTAAACAGACACCCCGGCCTTAAAAGCAAATTACAGGAAATCGCCAAAAGCCGCTCCCAGCAAATTAATAAAGACAATTAAATTATCGATATAAAAAATGGGAGCAAAGCGACACCCTAATTCAAAATACTAAATGCTAAATCCCAAATCCCAAACAAATTCGAAATTCAAAATCAAAAATTCAAAACAATAAAGACAAAAATTCGAAATTCAAAATTCAGTTTTGAGTGATGTGTTTAATTGTTTGTTTTGGAATTTTGATTTTTCTTATTGTTTTGAATTTTGAATTTCATGACCGGAAAGCAGGTTTTACCTTAAATTCTCTACTTTCC
>CAZRWX010000047.1:0-17633 GCA_964603925.1 uncultured Bifidobacteriales bacterium
TAATGCGGCCCGCATTAGTGCAGGCCTATTCCCTCCAGGTGAATTTGCAGCAGAGCCTTGATATCGGCGGTGTATATGGGCTTTTCCCTGAAGGCGGCAACGCCCTTGGATAACAGCTTACCGGCCTCTTTATGGGTGATAATGCCTGAAATCATAACAATGGGGATATTGGCAAAGCGGTTGTCTTTATGGATTTTATCTATCATTTTGATGCCGTCCATTACGGGCATTTGGTAATCGGTAAAAATCATAGCGATATTAAATGTTGTATTTAATATATCCAGACCCTCTTTGCCATTTTGTGCCGTAACAGGTTTATAACCGCAATTAGCAATAATTTTTGACATGAGACTTAAGGCAGTAGGCTCGTCATCTACAATTAGAATAGAGGCATTTTCGATCATAAAGCAGCTATGGATATTAAAGTGTTAATATGGACACAGTGATTTCAATAATAGATTATATCCAAATTTTTATATCAGGCACAAGTTTATTTTCCCTTAATTGTTGCCAAAATGAGACTTTTCAGAAGTTTTAACTCTATTTTGCCAATTATTCGGCTATAAAATGCGATGCCCAGCTTCTTACATGCTTGCTATTTAGAATATGAAAATAGCGTAAACGCCTGAGAGTCTCATTGCTGAAGCTGCTCAGGGGCACCCATATTAATGAGCGTTTAAACTTTTTAGCCATTAAACGCAGCCGCAGAGTGGGCTTTTGATAGGAAACGTAGGTTATATGGCGCTCACGGCTGTGAATTACAGCCCCAAATACCAGTTGCTCGGTAGCATCAGCAAAACGGGATGACGGAAAGGAAGAAAAAACATCCGGTATAAAACGTGGAGGGAAAAGGAGACTTACGCCGCCATATTCAGCCTCAGCAATGCCGGGGCCTATTAAATTGGCAAAAGGATCGGTGGCGAAGAAAGTGAGAGTAGATTCCTGTTTGTGTTCTGCATACCAGGTGGCGCGATGAGGATATTTATCATCGTGTTTATGATCAAAAATAATTACTACCGTATCCACATTTTTGTTAAAGGGAGGGGTCTCTTTTATGTACACATCCCCGGTGTGCCAGTTTCTTAGAGTTTCGCGGATATCTATACCATCTTTTATGGAAGAAGTGAACTTTTCGCTCTTTGCCAGGCTTTCTACCATAATTTTATGAGACTTTTTACGAAGGGTTTGATTAAAACCCTCTATGCGCTTGTCTTCGGGTACATGGGAGCACATGCCTCTTGGGTCCCATAAGTAACGGTATTGTTTTTGTTTATCTTTGTCGGGAAGCTTTTTAATGTGGATAGTGTGCCAGGTTTTAGGTTCATCCTGTAGAAGATTAACAGCCTCAGCGGGCTCGGGGTGAGTGGGAGTGGATATATGGTTTATGCCGATCTTCATTTCCTCTTCAGAAGAATTAAAGTCAAAAAATGGGTAATATTTGGCTGCCTCCAGTACCTTTCTGGCGAAATGGTGGCCAAAAACACCCTTGGCGGCGTTGATTATTTCAAAAAGATCGGGCGTTAACCGGCCGTTTAAGGCCGCCATATTACGCAGATATTTTAAAGCCACCTGCAGCCTTGTTATGGATACCTGCTGAATATCCTCTTTTGATTTTAGATAGTTCTTGCGGGTTTCCAGGAAAATTTTTTTTATTAACTCCAGGTAATCGGGGATTTGGACCATGGGGTCCATTCTTCCTTTTTCCAGCTCTCCGGCATAGAATGGCAGCTCACCCAGCGCAAAATAGACATGGTCTGATTTTACCGGGAAAGTTTCAACCTCCACTATATCCTCATCAGGAGCCATGGATTCGAGCTCATTTGCCCGAGCGCCCAGTGCACTTATTTTATTGTTTAAGGGGCCGGGAAGTGAAGAAATTACGCTCATCAATGGGAAGTCGCAAAGCCATAATATGCGCCTATATTCCGATTCCAATTCTTTAATTTCTTTTAAATTGATAAGGGCCCTATGCCGAAGGGTGTCGTCATCTTTTTCCTGTTTAAGGTATTGCAGACAAATTTTGAGATACTCACTAATGCCGATATTTTTTATGAGATATGAGTCTGGTAATGAAAGATGGTGCTGATAATACAATAGAGTATTGTCCTCTAAAAAACGTAAAGGCAGGTGCCTTTGCAGCGCTTGCCGTGTGCCTTCTATAAAGCCATCAGATGGGTCCGCAGGGGCATAGGCTACAATATCGCCCTGCATCTTAATTACCAGTGAGTGAATTATGGGAAGATTTTCCACACACTCAGTAAGGGCGGGCTGCAGGCAGGCGGGGAATGCCAGGGCCACGCAGTCAAAAGATTGCTCCCATAAGAGTTTGCGTACCTCCAGGCAATAGGGAGCTTTACCATGCTGGATAGGCACTATGCTGGTTTTAGATGTGAGGGGAAGGCAGTGTGATTGAGTCATATTGGTGAATCTATTTTACATATAAGGTAAGGGTGCCGGTCTAATTTTACCTTAATTTGTAAGTAATATTTCTTTTATATCGACAGGATTAAGACCTTCTTCAATAGCTTAACAGACTTTTCTGACCTTTGAGGAAAAGAAAATAAATAAGAAAAAATAATCCTGTTAATCCTGTCAAAAATAATACGTAAAATCAAGTCTGCACCCTAAGGTAATAAATCCCAAATCTGAAATTCTAAATCAATAAAAACTATATAGCCAGTTTTAGCTGTTGGTTCTTCAAATAAAATCCTTTTTGGGTTACACGTATAACGGGTGTATATATTTTGACACCAACTTCTTGGGCTTGAGTTAACAATAGTGCATACTGCGGGTCAATTTCTTCAGCCGGGGAGAATGAATTACAGTCTGAGCGCATGATTAAAAATATTAGACCAGCAAAAAGCCCTTTTTGGGTGGCCTTAATTAGTTCTTTTAGATGTTTTTGGCCTCGCTGGGTGACAGCATCGGGAAATTGGGCCAGTTGGGGTTTTAATTTAAGCGTGACTGATTTTACTTCAATAAAACCAGCGGCATTCTGATTTTCACTGTTAAAAAGGCCAAAGTCAAAGCGAGTGCCAGCCGAATAGACGCACTCTTTTTTTACAGAGCCAAACTCAGGCAGGGATAATAGGAGCCGCCTGTTTAAAATTATCAGACTAAGTTCATTAGCGCGTTGAGTATTAACACACACCCAGGTTCTGCCAATGGCCACACATTCAAGAGTGTGATGCAGTTTACGATTGGGGTTGAGGCTGCGGCTGTAAAGCACACTGCATCCAGGATTATTCAGGCCCAACATACTGCCAGTATTTGGGCAGTGAATAGTGATAATGCGGCCGGAATCATCAGCTTTAATATCTGCCAGAAAACGTTTATACCGTTTAAGCAGAATGCCTGTTTTTATGCATAACCCAAAGGGCTTTAAGAAAATATCGTTTTTTATTGGTGAATGCCGGTATGGTACCAGCCCTCTTTTAAGAAGTTTCGAAATTGTCTGGATTTAAAGGGTCATCTTCATTAAAAAAGAAGTCCCCTAATTGCATTTTTTGGATATCCTCACCTTGAGATTTGCGTTTTTCAGCTATTTTATCAAGATTAAGGGCCTCTTCGCCCAGGATTTGGCTGATGGCTTGAGTGAAGCAAACATCAAGACCTTTTTGGGCGGAGACGTGAAGGCGGGAGGCGTATCTTATAATATTGAGGCCGTCCCGGATAGAGTAGGGCAGATCCAGCCCATGGGCCTTTTGCAGGTAATTGAGGCAAATGTTTATGAGATCTTCGTTGGCCTGGGGCAGGTTGTATTTGAGTATTTGCAGCTCCTCATGCTCTTTTGGGAAGGAAATCTCTATGCCGGGCTGAAGGCGGGACATGATATAGTCGGGTATTTCGTAGGTTGATGCATCGTCGTTCATGGTGACCACACAACGGAAGGCTTTTTGAGCGGGTATAGTGATACCGGCAATGATGGACTCAACCATGCGCCTGTCATCTAATAAGGAAGCCAGTGAGGCCCAGGACTTCTCGGACATGCGGTTGCCTTCGTCCAGTATGGCTACACCCCCCTTTAGCATGGCTGTGACCAGAGGGGAGGCATGGTAATAGATTTTGCCGCCCTGACCCAGTACGGGTGTGATGAGAAGATCTTCCGGGCGGGTGTCAGATGTGCATTGAAAAATATACGGGTCCTGTTTGATTTGGTGGGCACCAGCCATAGCCAGGGTGGTTTTGCCAAGGCCAGGAACCCCAACAATACGAGGTGTAAGAGGGAGGTCTTCCTCTGTGAGATTAAGCCAGCAGGCCATAAGCTGGGCCAGGGGCTCCTCCTGACCTATCCACTGGCATGTAGTGGTGACCGGGTGAGCGAGGTGCAGTTCTACGTCGTCAATTGTGATTTTTTCCATAAAGCCTAAAGTAGAATTTTTAAAGTGGAAGCTTTCTTAAAACTCAGGCTTTGACAGATGCATAGGCCTTGCGGCTGGGTACCGAATAGAACTTATCCTCTTCGGGGCAATAAGCGGTTAAGGCATTACCGTAAACACAGCCGGTGTCCAGACCCTTAAAACCGGGTATGTCCACCTTGCCCAACTGGGCCCAGTGGCCAAATATTACTGTTTTGGACGATACTACACACCCATACCATGGCGCATCCTTAGAATTATTAAGATCCTGCGGGTTACCACCCCAGGTCCGGATATTCATGAGAATATCCGGTTGCATATCCTCCAGTTTGTCATACCTTGGGTCCAGACCTCCGTGTACAATGATAATGTCTGGCATCTCTATATAGCAGGGCCATTGGCTCATCCACTTTAGCCAGACACCGGGCTTGGGCCCCAAACTCTCCAGGTAAGCGTTCTCCCATTTTAACATGGTGCCAGGGGCTTTGGCGGCGGCCAGGAGCAGTGCATGATCATGATTGCCCCTCACTACCCTGGCGTTAAATTTGTGTAAAAGCTTGAGAGCTCCGGCGGTATCGGGTCCGCGGCCGGTTATATCGCCTACAGAGTAAAGTTCATCTTCATTTGATTTAAATTTGAATAAAGAAAGCAGCTCCCGCAGCTCCCGGGAGCAGCCATGGATGTCTCCTACAATAAAACGGCGTCCATTTTTATTCATGGAGTTAAATTATAAAAACGACAGGGCCTTTTCATTTACTCCACTGTCTTAAAAGCGTAATTTAAAGTCATTATGCATTCCCACCCCATGCTTGTTCGCCTTGTGTCCGTTATCGTAGCCGCATTTTTATGCGGCTGGCTTATGGACAGGCTGCGCCAGCCCGCTATTGTGGGCTATATCCTTGCGGGTGTTGTTCTTGGGCCTCATTTTCTGGGGCTGGTGCCATATGGCGGCGGTTTTGACCTTATGGGTCAACTGGGTCTTATGTTCCTGTTGTTTTTTATTGGTTCAGAGGTTCAGCTAAAACAGCTGCTCAGTACCTGGAAGATCTCCTTCGTAGGCTTTTTCCTGCAAATAATTATAAATGTGGGCTGCTGTATGGCCATCGGCTGGTTTTTAAAGTGGCCCCTGCCTCTTATCATATTTATTGCCTTTATGATTAGCCTGAGCAGCACGGCGGTAGTATTAAAAATACTGGAGGAATTCGGCGCCCTGCAGACAACCATCGGCCGTAATTGTCTGGGTATTCTTTTAGTCCAAGACCTGGCAGTGGTTCCCATGCTTATCACCCTTAGCTTCTTTGCCCGCGATCCCGGTGCGGGCACTGTGCTTTCAGGCCAGATAGCGGGTCTCATCCTGGTTACAGCTTTGATGGCGCTTCTGACCTTAAAAAAGAATTTCCATCTTCCTTCCTGGGTACTTTCCGGTAAAAACAACGACTTTAAAGTGCTCGCCGGACTCTTGTTTTGTCTGGGTGCGGCTCTGCTGACAGGCTTATTGGGCCTGTCAGCAGAGCTGGGTGCTTTTCTGGCCGGTATGGTGCTGGGCAATCTGGAGGAGGGTGAGACCATAAAGCAGTACATTCAACCTTTCAAGCTCTTTTTTGTATGCCTGTTCTTTGTCTCTATCGGCCTTTTGTTTAATGTCAATTTCTTTATGGATAATGTAGGCACCATATTCCTTCTGGTATTAGTGGTATTGGTACTTAATACCCTTACATATGCCCTTATACTTAAATTCCTGGGAGTGGACTGGCATACGGCCCTTTTAACGGGCACTATGCTTTCGCAAATCGGGGAGTTCTCTTTTTTACTGGCGGCTGCCGCCCTCAGTACAAAAATTATAGGTGAATACGGTTACTATATGACGATCTCGGTAATAGCGCTGACTATTATGTTTACGCCTCTATGGTTAACGGCCAGCCGCAAGGTACTCAAATACTCCACCGGCAGAGGCGGTACAGGTACCTTCAAGATTATCAAAACCGGTTCTTAGTATCTTTTTTAAATATTTTGTATTTATCAATAATGCATGGAGGGGTTCAAAATTCAAATCAAAAACCGGTTATTATGGTCAGCGGCAGAATGTATGTTCACCAGCCTGCTTCTTCCTTAAATCTGCCTTAATAACAACACCAAATTCCAGTCCCCCAAAGGCAAGAGCATCATTAACCCACTTCTGATAATGTCTGATGAGCATTCTCACATCCTTCGTCTCTCCTTCGACTGCGCTCAGGACAGGCTATCAGGATGACAGTTGGGATATGCTCCATCAGTTTATTAGAATGCATCCGCCTAAGGCGGATCCATTCTAATATGGACTGTACCTTGCCCCAACCCTCTTTTGGCTCTTAAGATAATCCCCAAATCCCTGTTTCATATCAAATCCCATGATTAAGCCGATTCCACATTTTCCACAAATAAACGATATTATACAGAATTGTAAACCATTTCCATTGGTTTTCTTAAAAACCCCAACATCCTTTTCCCCGCCATTTCCTATTTTAGTAGAATCGGCAGAAAAAAGGATGTTAGCCGAAAGGAACGAAAGATGAGTGTGAGCATGACACCTGTAGCGACGAATTCGGAAGGCAAAGTGACGCTGTCCTGGCGGATCGGGCTGCCGCAGTGGGAAACCGACGCAACGTTCGGGAAGTTGGTGGCGCTGCTGGGCGAGTACCGGAGTGTCGTGGATGAGGTGTGCCTGTTCGATTCTATGACGCACCACCAGTACATTCCGCTCGACGACTATGCCCGGCGCATGGAGGTCGCGGCCGAACGACTTGACGCCCTCCGCCGGGCGGGCGTTGGCTCCGTCGGGATCAACGTGTTGTGCACCATCGGGCACATCAACGAGGCCTGGGACTGTATGCCGCCGCTGCCGTTCCAGGCCATGGTGGGACACGACGGCAGCGTGTCGACCGGCTGCGCCTGTCCCAACACCCCGGAGATGCGGGCCTATGTCCGGGCGAAATACGAACTTGCGGCGCGGGCGCAGCCGGACTTCATCTGGGTGGACGACGATATCCGCATGCATCACCACGGTGTGGCCTGGGGGTGCTTCTGCCCGACCTGCCTCGCGCAGTTCGCAGAGCGGGCCGTTAAGCCGTTCACCCGCGAGGAGCTGGTCCAGGCGTTCGACGATCCGGCGGCCGGACGGATACGTGAGCTGTGGGTGGAGCAGAATATCGCCAGCATCGAGTTGTTGCTGGCCGATGTCAAAGAAGCAGTGCACCGGATCAATCCTGGGGTCGAGCTGGGACTGATGACTGCCGGGGCGGAATGGTCAACGTACTCGGGGCAGGCTTTCGACCGCTGGTTCACCGCCTTGGGGGCGACCAAGGCCCGGCCGGGCGGCGGTTTCTACGATGACGCCACGCCAATGGCCATGTTCGGGAAAGCCCTCAGTTGCGGCCGCCAGCGCGCGATTCTCCCCGACGGCGTGACCGATGTGCAGTACGAGCTGGAGAACTTCCCCTACCAGCGCCTCAAGAAGTCGGCGACGACCGTGGTTGACGAATGCAGCCTGGCCCTGGCCAACGGGCTGAACGGCATCGCCTTCAATATGCTGGGCTTGATAACATCCGACAACGAGGACAGCCTCCCGTGGGTAAGCGCTCTTCCTGCCGTGCGCCCGTTGTGGGATGCCTGGGTGGCGCACACGACCGGCCTGCCGACCGCCGGTCTCTGGCCCGCCTGGAGCAGCCAATTGATGGCGAAGCGCGCCGTGCAACCCGGCGAGAGCTGGCTGGGCGGGGCGCCCCGCCACAACCTCAGCCTGCCCAATGTGCTTGCCGAGATCGGCCTGCCGCTGGCGGCGGATGCGCCCGGCTGCGGCACCGTCCTCTGCGGCCGGGTCGCGGAGGTTTTTGGCGACCACGAGCTGCGCGCCATGCTCAGTGCCGGCGTGCTCATGGACAGCTTCGCCCTCGACGTCCTGCACGCGCGGGGCCTCGGGCACCTGACCGGGGTCCGCCTGGCCCAACGACTCGATAACGGATTGCGGGAGCTCTTTACCGGCGATCCGCTAAACGGCATCGCGGCGGGCAAAATTCGCGACGCGCGAATCGAGTTCTGGGGCGACGCCAAGGGCATGGGAGACGTGCTCGAACCGGTCTCGCCGGGCGTGCGTGTCCTCACCACGATCGAGGACTATTTCGGCCGGGAGCGCGGACCGGGCATGACGGCGTTCGAGAACGAGCTGGGCGGGCGTGTCGTGGTCATGGGCTACGCCCCCTGGATATTCCTGCACTCCGTCGGGAAGCGTCTGCAGCTGCAGAACGCGGCCGACTGGATCAGCCGCGACACCATACCCGTGCGCGTGGAGGAACCCGTCCGACTCATTCCGGTGGCCCGCGTCGCCGCCGATCGCCGGCGCGGGGCCGTGATGCTGGTCAACGCTGGCATGGACGCGATCAGCGAGGTGAACGTGCATGTCCGGCTTGCCGCCCGACGGGCACGTGTCTTGGCGGTCGGTCAGGACGAGCACACCGTGGAGATAACATCCGAAGGGGCCGGGGGGCGCATCACGATGCGGAGTATACCGCCCTGGGGGCTTCGCATGTTCCTGGTGAACGAATGAGAGAGAGCGCTTGCGCGAGAACTCCGAGGGAAGCGCGACTGCGGGGACATCAGGGAACAGGGCCAACAAGCTGTTGCTCGCGACGACTTACAGCCGCGCGAGAACGGCAACGTTCACTCCGATACTATCGCTTCCAGACTTCAAAATATTATGGACGAGGAATTTAAACCTTAGAATGCCTGGGCCGTCACTTTGGAATCACATCCCGATGCCAAGGCGGGCTTTATAAAGTGTTTCCTGGTCTGGAGTCGGGGAGTTATACCTAAAAAGATTTTATGAACGTTGTCAGGGGGTAATCAGGTTCAAAGAGATTAAAGAGAAATGTAAGTAAGTTTATGATTTTATTTGATTTTAAATTCACATTCATGAGCCAGTTGTGAAAATATTTTTGAGATCGTCCCGTATCTTGCGAATTTTAACAGCTTTGGTATCGTGGGCCAGGCTCTGGCTTTCCAAAATTTTAGTCCTGTCGATTTTGTCTATCAGGCTCTGGGCAATATCCTTGAACCGGGTAAAGTTGGACTGTTCTTTTTTTTTCATGTATGCCGCTTTATTGAACCAAATACTAAAAAAGGTTTTTAAGCTGGTTTAAGCAAGGGGAATAAAATTTGGAGCAAAGCCGGCTGCCTAATCCGGCCAACTTGACCGTATAAACTGTTTACAGCGGATACGTCTATAATTTTATATAGTGCCGGAGAAGTGCCCGATTCGGTTCGAATAATACCTGAGGGTAAATTTTGCTGGGCTTCGGCAGTTGGAACGGGAGCGACTGCCCCTACGGGCAGGTAGCCTAACACCGGTAAATTCAATAAACAACCTTTAGCTTTAGACTTCACCTGAGCTGCAAGCTCAGACTCAATCCGTAAGAAGGAATGCGGCCATGGGCTGGTTTGGGGTTTGATAGTAATAAACCCCTGGTGATGCCCGTTTACCCGGGGAGGTGGTTAAATCCCAGGACCAGATGGCTTCTTCGGCCAAATAGCTCAACGTTGTCACGCTGTCCCCGTACTCATTGAAAATAATGACCACAGTGGTGTCCACCGCGCTATAGGGCTTTACAAAATACATGGACGTAGACCCCTGAGAGGGGCTGATGGGATTTGGGTAGGCGGCCAAAAAATTACCCCGGGCAGCTGGGAACGACTCAATTGTAATGCTGGCTGTGGCATCCCAGGAGCCATTGGAGAATAATACCAGATTGCGTGATGAGGCTGTTTTTGGGTTGGGCAGCAGGTAAGTGAATGCTGGCCCGGGGGCGGAATACTCAACCACCTGACCCGCATGGTCGGATGTAATGGTGAGGTCATTGCCCGTTGTAACGGTTACCTTTTTTAAAACGCTGCCGTTTAAGCCCTCCAGCTGTACTGTTTCATAAGTAAGCGGCGGCAGCGATAACGAAAATGTGCCGGCGCTGTTCATATCCAGGGTTTTACCGCTTAAGGCCGGCCACAGGTGCAGGTCTGCTGTATATACTTCAAAGGGTATACTGTCTGTGCTTTGATTGTACAAAAACGGCTGGGTGAATTTTGGATAGAGGGTTCTCATTTTCTTACCATAGTTTTGAAACGCTGCCTTCATGGCATTTTTAATAGTGCTGCCGCCTTTAAGCTCCTGCCATATATACAAGTCAAAGGACCGGTTCAGACTGTGGGTTAGGAATGAGTGAAAAATACTGTTGCCGTAAGGGTTTAAACAGTCGCTACAATTATGAGTGAGAGAAGAATAAGAGTGACTTGTAAAAATGGAAGGCAGATACTGCAAATAATCGTTAACGTCGGGGGCCAGCTGCTCCTCCATGGCAGTGGCGCTGGCCTCATACCAGAAATGAAGTTCGTCGATATCGGGAGTATATGTGTATTGAACAGAGTGGTAAAACTCGTGGGCGGCTGTAACCTGTATGCCCTTTTCCCAGTCCCGTGCATAATTAATGATTAATGCTGGGGTTACACCGTTATAAACAGACTGGATGGTGTCCAGAGTGCCACTGGAAGTTGTATACAGGAAGTCGTTGTCCATGAGTATACAGTCATCATAACCCGGAGGGTATGTGAGCGCATATATTTCCTGTCCCCGGAACATTGGCTCGGCCGTGCCTACATCGGCGATTACTATATTATACCTGTTGTTGGCATTCTTATTGTAGACTTTTGAAAGACCCAGGGAGACGGGCATCTGCATACCGATGGAATCAACGAAATAGGCCCAGGAGTTTTCAAACATCTCCCCGGATTTGACAATAAATTTGGGATGGCCTATACCGGCATCATCAAGATATTTATATACATTAGCGTCAATCTCGAAACTGCGTAAAGAAGCGGGCTGTGCCGCATAGGCGGAATCCGCCAGCCTCTGCAGGAGTGAATCGCCAGCGGTCAGTTTTACTTTATGCAGACCACGAAGGGAGTAGTGAATGGCAAAATGGGCTGTTAACAGAGTGCGGGCCTCAGTTTTAGCTGCGGCAACCTTGGCCGCATACCCCGATGCGGTACCGGGTGCTTTGAGCCTTTGGTGAAGAAGAAGGGTGCCGCACCTGCGCTGGGCGGTGATAAGGCTGGTCAGGCAAAAAAGCATTCCGAAAATTATGACGGTTAAAGCTCGGGTAAACGGGGGATTAAAGTCTGAAATACGCATTTAAAATATTATACCAATTATCCTCATTCTCAGGCAAAATTATGCCTCTATTGCAAAAAAGCCCCATGTGCTGTTCTAGATGAGGACGGCTTGCTATATTCACAATATGAGACGTGTAATTAACTTCATCCTGTGTCTGGGTGTTCTATTGTTTATGGCCGGTTGCAACACCTGTGCCACTCAGCCGGTTACTCCCAAGCCAGAATCCATTAATAATTATCGGGAGCTTCTTCAGGGGCAGGCGCCTGTTGTATACAAATTGACGGGTATGCTTGAGGGGGCCGATTCCATCGTTTTTATTAAAAGGGTGCAGTTTCAAAAATCTGGAGATACCATTATTAATGGTGACAGCCTGTTTATTCTACAAATGGAAGTCTCCAGATGGGAGGATGGCGCCAACACCGTTAATTCGGTGTTTTACGTCAGTCTTTCAGATGAGGGCGCCTATTTTTCTCCTCCTGAGGGGGAGGGCGCCATCCGTTTTTTTACTTTGAAAACCGGTGCCGTCAGCGGTGCCCCCACTGGTTTTTATCAAACATTGCCCCACCTGTTGCTCTCCGGCACTCACTGGGCTCAAGCTAATGGTTCTTTTGAGTTCCAGCGCCAAATTTCCGGTCTGGATACTTTGGAATTTCAGGAAAAACTTCAAGAATCATGGGTTGTGGAAGAGGCAGCCCTTTACGGGGAGCAGACCATTATGAGTGCCAGGTATTGGTATGGGGTATCCGGCCTTATCAGGAGTGAGCAGCGGTGGGGGTCCTTTGATTCCCGGGATGCTTTTGGAATCGAACTGGCTACCGGTGCCTTTGTGCGTCTTTTTGAAATGCAATAAGCGGATATTTGCCTATAATTGGTATCAATTTCTAAAGATTTACTATCTTAAAATTATCAATGACTGATGAGCATTCTAACATCAACGTCTGATCAGGAGTAACTTATGGCTACAGCAAATAAATTATCCATATCAAATACCAGCACATCTCAGGCTGTAATAGGGGTTTTTGCCACTGCAGACCCAAGGGTTGACAAAAAATCCCGGGAGCGTGCCGCTAATATTATTAAAATGGCAGCCGATATCCTGGCCAGCAAGGTTAAACTGCCCAACGGCAGTCAGGTCAAAGTTGTATACACTGACTTACTTCTGGACGGCGAAAAACAAGCTGATATTATTGCGGATAATTTCAAACAACAGGGCGTAAATGTACTTGTTTGCGTTCCAGATACCTGGGCGTTTCCTCAGCTCAGTCTTATATCCATGCTTAGCCATTTCCCCCAGGACACCCCCATTAACCTTACCTGCGGCAACAGCGGCCCCAAACCGGGCGTTGTTTTTACTCATGCAGCCTCCGGCGCCGTAGCCCAATATGGCAAGCTCATGCATATAAATGTAGGCACCTGGCCAGATACCGGTCTTAATCCTGTTATGACCCAGGCTACCGCCACCAGCATGGTGGACTGGGCCTATGCGGCTGTAACCTATCAAGGGCTCAAAGGCAAAAGGGTAGTTGTATTTGGTCACGACTCCATGGGTATGGAGACCGCCATGGGTCACATTATCCCCACCCGTAATACCTTTGGCCTGGAGATCACCCGTCTGGATATGAAACTCCTGGCTGATATGCTCAGCAAAAAAGCCTATAAGCAGGCCGAGCTGGAGGATCTCTTCAAATGGTTTAAGTCATTTGGCCAGGACAAACTTGAGTTGCCTGATGCCGCCGATGAGGAGCGCTTTAAAACCAGCCTGGCCATGTACCTTATTTGCCGCGATCTTATGAAAGACTTAAACGCCGTTGGCGGCGGTTTTATGAGCCAGCTGGAGTGGGGCTCAGACCCCAGGGGCTGCCCCTTACCAGTTGCAGATACCATGGAGTCCCTCTTTAATTCAACCTTTGACCACAACGGTCCCAAGCCCGTAATGCCCTATGGTACGGAGGCCGATGTTCAGGGCCTACTCACCATGCTGTTTAATACCTGGCTTTCCGGGGGTAATCCTCCCCTTTTTATGGATTTCCGCAAGGTGTGGGAGCCATGGGAAATTAAGAAAGCCGCCGATTCTCTCGGTCTTAAAACTACCGGCAATGAGTTGTGGCTCAAAAAAGGCATAGTTGATGGCGATAACTCCGGCAGCGCCTCCTTTAACTGGGCGGCCAAACCCGGTGCTTCAGTAGAGGACATTATGAAAGGCATCCGCTTCCCACTTGCCGATAAGGGTTACTTTCCCGGTATGGGCAACAGTGTATTTTTTGTTTCTCCAGGCGGCACCAAGGGTATAGCTTCCCGTCTTGCTTACAGCACGCTTTCGGGTATGTTCAGCATGGTGTGGGATGAGGCCGAAACTGTTGACCTGCCAGATAAGTTAAGTGAGAAGGTGTATAATACATCCACCAATACCTGGCCCCACACCTATGTAGTACCTAAATATGCCACCATGGGCGAGTACAAACAATATGCCCCGGCCAATCACTTTCATATGACCTGGGATCTCCCCCCGGCCAGGCTGCAGTACTGGATGGACATGACCAATGTTCTAAGTGTAACGCCCTGGCAGGAGCGCCCGGCCTTTATCGAGGGTGTAGACAGGCCAGTGCCTCTCCTTTATCTGATAAATGGCGGTGAGAGTTCAGCCAAACTCCTGCGTCGTAAAAACGCGTAATTTCTAGGCCCTACCAGGCCTTACAAGGCGGCCTTACAAGGCACTTGCCATTTTGATCTGGTAATCGATACCGTTGAGGTATATGTATTGGCCGCGTGTGGAGTAATTAAGAAACTTGTAGTATATATTTTCGCCGCTTAAGTCATTATTGGTGAGGACCAGGCGGCGGATGTCAGAGAATGTTATATACCTTTTAATTTCACCTCCGGAGCCAAATATTATAATCATGTTAGCGGGTATATATACTTTTTTCACATAATCACCAGCAGACTTTTGCTGCCGCACTTTGTGGGCTTCTACAAAAAGCTCTACATAGCTGAACTCCCTGTCATGTGAAGCTTCCGCCTGCACCCATACATCCTTCTGCCATTTAATAGCTTTGCCGGCAACCCAATTTTTTGGGAGTTTGTATGATAGAAACTCTTTGTTGTTACCAAAGGAAATTAAACCCACCTCCCGTACAAATTGCATAAGATCGGACTTATCCGCCCGGGACCCTTTGGCAACGTGCACATATATACCCTCATTCTCCTTGCTGTCTGCGGTAATGCGCTCAAATTTGTCATTAAATTTATTTTCAAACTTGACATCCGCCATATTAACATGGGCCAGTGTATCACTGAACCCTTCTACTTTAACTGCCAGTTTGTTGCGTGCTGAGCCTATCCTGGATTTATGCATGGCGGCGGATTTATGATCCATGGCCTTATCCAGGGAGCCGTCAATGCTTAGTTTACTGTCATTATTAGTGAGATTGGTAAGCATATTCTTAACATCATTTTTGTTCCTGTTGCGCCTGTCGATACGCTGAAGACACGTATTTGCGTTGGTAATCGCCTGGTTAATATTATTTCGTAAAACCTGCCATTGCGCGTATCTGTCTTTTACAATTTTAAGATTCTGCTGGGAGAGGGGTTGTAGTATAGCTTCAATTTTAGCTTCAGCTTTCATAGTGAAATCGATTTTATCATCAGCGGCACTTTCCAGAATACCGTTATAAAGCATTTCTGGTGAAAGCTGATCTTTAAGCTCAAATAGGTGCTTTAAGGGCATGGACATTTTCTTGTTTAAAGCATTAAGGGCAATAAGTGCTTTAGCCGGCTCCTCTTGAACACCGGCGGCGTATAATTTCCCCCTTTTATTGAACTCCCTGTAAGCATCGGCATTTTGTTTAAAGTGGTAAATTTCAAACTGCTTTTTAGCGTTTTTAAAGAGCGCATTACGGGCATAATAAAACATCCAGTCTGCCTGGAGCTCCTCGTATTTATTTATAACATCACGGAATTTGCGGCCCAGCATAGCGGGTTTCTCCAGCCTTTCCTTTTCTGTTTTTTTAAGATTAATGCGGATATCCGAGATTGCCCTGGCCTCCCGGGCGTTATCCGCAGGCTGTGACCTGGGAAATACGGCCGATATAATGGACTCGGTTTTTAAGGCCAGATATAACTTGTGAATATTATCGTAATAAACCTTACACTCATCGGCGCTTTTCCCCAGCTTTATAAGTTTTTTATAATTAATTTCGGATATACCATCACTGGGGTTTTTATAAAAAGTGGTATGGGCTTTGTAGATACCTTTTGATATACTCTTACCCTTTTGCTGCCACTTTTTAAGGGGATATTCTTTATAAAGGCTGTCGTAATAAGAATTTAGTTTTTTTTGCGGGCTGACACCTGCGTGGCTGTGGGCTGGAGAAAATATAAAAGCCAATATGCAAACCATACACAAAGGCCGTAGACCACGAAGAGTACTGTCAGTTGGAATGAACTGCTGTAGTAAAAGAGATAAAGTATTCACTGATAAAAATTATAACTTATTGTGGTCTATTTAACTTACAAAAAATTATTTGCGGCTCCGAAATAATGATACACCGGACATACCTCTACAGTAAGGGGCCGTGATGGGGGGGGCGCTAACTTTGAAGACGGTTAGGGGTACCCAGGGTGGCTATTTTGACAATGTGGGCATTGTCACCAGAGTTTTCGCAGAGATTATTTTGCTTTTTGACACAACCACCGCCACAACCGCAATGAGCTTTAAGCTGTTTGCCCGAAAATATAATGCCTACAGAAAGCCCCATAATGCACAGGACAAAAATAAACAGAGTGGCAAAAAAAACTATCATACTACTATTATACAAAATCTTCTTATTGCGGCCAAACTTGGGCTTTTCAATTATCTATATTGCCCTTTCAGGTGAATAATGAATGCAACTGCCCTTAATGCCAATATTGAATCCTCCTGGAAGGTGGCCCTGTCCTCTGAATTCCAAAAACCTTATTTTACTCAGCTTAAGCAGTTTCTGGTAGAGGAAAAGGCTAAAGGGGCCATTATTTATCCCCCTGGCAGTCTTATTTTTAACTCTTTTAAGCTGTGTCCTTTTGATAGGGTCAAGGTGGTTATTATTGGGCAAGACCCATATCACGGCCCCGATCAGGCACATGGTCTTTGTTTCTCTGTGCAAAAGGGGGTTAAGGTGCCCCCGAGTCTGGTTAATATTTTTAAAGAGCTTAATACTGATATGGGGATTGCAATCTCCCCCCATGGTAATCTGGAAAATTGGGCCAGTCAAGGTGTGCTTCTTTTAAACAGCGTACTTACAGTACAAGCCCATAAACCGGCATCTCACGCAAAACGCGGTTGGGAGCTTTTTACCGACAGTGTAATCAGCTATTTAAATCAAAATAAAAAAGGCCTTATTTTCCTTTTATGGGGCAGGCGGGCCCAAGAAAAGGGCTGTCTTATTGATACCCAAAGGCATCATGTTCTAAAAGCACCCCATCCTTCACCTTTTTCAGCTCACAATGGCTTTTTTGGGTGCCGCCACTTCTCTAAGGCAAATAAATTGCTGCAGGATATGGCAAGAAAGCCCATAGATTGGTCCTTGATGTAGGAAGTTTGTTAGACAAGAACTATCCAATACAATATCATTCCAGCCTTCAGACAATGTATTTATGCAGTTTTCGCCACGACTACTTCTGGATATTGATGATAATGACCGGTCCAGGAATTTTTTACCTGATGAACTGTATGCACGGTATACAACAGGGAATCTGGAATTTTCCGGGGGGTACCGCATTTTCTCATGGCAAACGGCAAAGATTCCTGGTATCAGGAGTATCGCTTAATACACAAAGCCGGGGGGAGCATTGAGTCGGTTGTTAACGGTTATATGCTCAGGGCCCGTTATAAGGAAAATATCTTTAATTTTATGGTTGTCCATGGGGGAGTTTTTCTGCTTCAGGTTTTTGATGACAAGAGTCCTCTAAAACCTTATGGCCATGCCTGGCATCTGGATGTCGGCCTTGAGTTTACTTTTTAGAAACCCTGGGGCTTTGTTCTCATTTAGTTGAATTTTTGTAACTACTCAGGTACCATAGATGCTCCAATTTTGTCATTTCGACCAGTT
>CAZRWX010000048.1:0-17592 GCA_964603925.1 uncultured Bifidobacteriales bacterium
AGGATAAAAACTATTTTAAATATTCCAGTAGTTACAAATGAATATTATCTTGTGAGCCGTCCAGTAAGGTTTTTCATTTTGCATAACCTGCAACTGACCCGCTGACCCTTCGATACGGCCCAAGGGCCTACTCAGGATGAGCGGAGTGAATTAAAAAACTTCCTGAATGATATTAACTAATCTCAAGAAAAGGAGATAATGAATGAGTCAGACAATTGATCAGAGTATTGCCAATTTTCAGTCCGCTCTTAAACAGGAGGGCCAGTCTTTAGAAAAGTTTATCGGGGACAATTATATTGGCAAGTGGAGAGGGGATGCCCTTTACCACGCCATGAGGGTGCGCACTACCATGGTTAATGCCATGCATAATTTTCTGACTGATTACGGTCTCTTAAACATGGAAAGGGTGTCCATGAGCCCGGTTACAGACCCTCTGGCCCATGACATTGAGCATTCCCCTTCTATAGAGTATAAGGGGCATTCCTATATGACAACTCATTCCATGATTTATTCAAAGTTTCTGGCGTGTTTTAATCCCAAAATTAAGGGTGTATTTGTAGACTCACCCAATATCAGGCTGGAGATAGAAAGCCCAGTGGGCTCTCAGCGTAAAAAATATCTGGCGGATTTCTCGCAAATGGACATTGAATTAAGGCGCGGGCGGGGCATTTCGCTTCAGGATTATTTAAATAAACCCTCCATGGTAAAAGAGGTCCTTAAGGAGGATATGAACTCCGCCCTGAGTTTCTTTGAGGACCTGATTATACACGCCATGACAGCGTTGGTACAAAAGAATGAAGATGATCTTAAAGCTCTGGGTGTGGTTATTGAAGTGCCCACATCTCCGTTCCCCCGCTACAGAAAAGATGAAGCTGAAGCCAGGTATGGGGCTGTGGCGTTTGAGAGCAGGCTTGGGGGGGAGGCTAAAAGTCAGTTTTACTGGGTTACGGGTCTTATGCGCGAAAATTACGACTTGATTTACCCTTATCTCAATGCAGACGGCAGCAAAACAGAAATTAAGGATTTCACATCTGACTGCATTTTTAATTATGATATGGTAGCACAGGGTATACAACGGGATACCGGCAAGTTCAGCCACCCCTATGAAATTTGCTCAGGCGCTATCCGTGAGTGGCTATATGAGCCTATTGTTGAGCGCCTTATAGACAACCGGGTAATATCCGCACGGCCGGTTATTAAAGGTGGTGTCATGGAGAACATTGATACCATGAACGGTTATGGTCCCTTTCTTTTGGCGGTATCACAAAAAGACAGCGAAGGCCGGCGGGTATTTCCCGATACATTTGGCGGCGGCGTAGGCATAGAGCGCACCTTGTTCAGTCTGCTTCAGGGTAAATGCATTGATAAGGTTGACGATGTAACCCTTTTTGGCAAAAACCCGGATTCACATCCTTTATTCCTGTTTTAAGGAAGGTATTATTTATGAGAAATAGATATGATTTCAGTACTGGCTTACCAAATTTGGATAAAGCGCTGCAGGGTGTAAGGGCAGGGGACAATATCGTCTTGCAGGTGGACGCTATAGACGATTACTTCCCCTTTGTCCACCCCTTTTGCATGGAGGCCATTAAACGCAAACAAAGGCTTATTTATTTCCGGTTTGCCGATCACCCTCAGGTGGTGCCGGACAAAATTGACGCTGAAGTTTATAATCTCCATCCCGAAGACGGCTTTGAGACATTTATTTCTGAGATATTTGATGTTATAGAAAAACGGGGCCGCGGTGCCTGCTTTGTGTTTGACAGCTTAAGTGAGCTGGTGGCTGACTGGTACAGCGACCGTATGCTGGGCAACTTTTTTATGTTGACCTGCCCTTATCTTTATGATTATGATACGGTGACTTATTTCGCCCTTTTACGCGATCAACATACAGACATTGCCACCAAAGCCATACATAATACAGCCCAGGTTGTGCTGGATGTCTACAATAACAAAAATAAGTTATACCTGCATCCCAAAAAAGTGGATAAAAGGTATTCACCTACCTTATATATGCTTCATATCTGGGAGGGTGATGATTTCCTGCCCGCTGTCCGCAGCTCAGTTATATCGGAGGTTACCACCTCCATACCCCAGCCGTGGCTTGACCTTACCAGCCACCGTTCAGATTTCTGGGGCCGCACTTTCAGTCAGGCCCAGGAGTACATAACCAACATGCAACAGGGGGAAGAATCCAGCGATAAAGTAAAAAAATTATTGAAGCGTCTTATCCGCATGGCTGTAACCAGGGATCCAAAAGTACTTAAGCTGGCGGAAAAATATTTTGATATCGCCGACCTTGTTGGCATAGGCAAACGGATGATTGGCACAGGCCTGATAGGCGGCAAGTCAACGGGTATGATGCTGGCACGTGCTGTATTACATAAAAGCCGGCAGCGGTGGGAGGATTTACTCGAACCACATGATTCATTTTTCATCGGTTCAGATGTATTCTATACTTACATTATACAAAATGGCTGTTGGTGGATGCGTAGAAAGCTCTTAACCAGTGACGATTTTCTAAGTGGCGCCGATGAAGTTCGTCAAAAGCTGCTGCGGGGCACTTTTCCCGATGAAATTAAAGCGCAATTCATGAAGATTCTGGAGTATTTTGGGCAGGCGCCCATTATTGTACGTTCCAGCAGCCTCCTGGAGGACGGCTATGGTAATGCTTTCTCAGGAAAATATGACAGTGTTTTCTGCGCTAATCAGGGTACGCCCCAGGAGCGTCTGGACAATTTTATAGACGCTGTATGTACTATTTATGCCAGCACCATGAAAAAAGAGACCCTGGCTTATCGCAAACATCTGGGGCTTTTAGACAGGGATGAACAAATGGCTCTGCTGGTGCAGCGGGTTTCCGGGTCCCGGTATGACGACCTGTTTTTTCCTCAGCTTGGTGGCGTGGGTTTATCATTTAACCCTTTTGTATGGAATAAAGACATTGACCCTCAGGCCGGTATGCTGAGATTTGTATATGGTCTGGGTACCAGAGCTGTAGATCGCAATGATGATGATTATACCAGGATTATAGCCCTTAACGCTCCTAACATGATGCCTGAATCCAGTATGGACTCTATCCGCAAACATACTCAGAAGAATGTCGATGTAATAAACATTGAGGCCAATAAGTTTGATACCTTAAGTTTTGAGGAACTCGTTAAAGTTACTTCAGATCTCGATCTGGATATGTTCGCTACCAGGGATACAGGCATGGAGCAAAGGGCGCGGGCCCATAATATTAAGGACGTATTCTCCCATGTGTTGACCTTTGATAAGATCCTGTCAAAAACAGATTTTGTCGAAGACATGAAAGAGCTTCTATATATACTTCAGGAGGCTTATAATTATCCTGTTGATATAGAGTTTACCCTGAATTTCCTGCCTGGTGGCAGCTATAAAATAAACCTGGTCCAGTGCAGGCCTTTTCAGGCTAAAAGCAAAATCAGCAAAATTAAAGCACCTGAAGACCTGGAACAAAGTGATGTAGTATTTTCTACCAGCGGCCCAATAATCGGTAACAGCGTATCCATTAAAATTGACCGGTTAATATATGTAGAGCCCGGCCCCTACAGTAAACTTAATATGGCCGACCGCTACACTGTGGCCAAAGTTATAGGTGAATTAACTCACTTAAATACCAACAATGATAAAAAAGTTAATATCGCCATTATGGGGCCGGGCCGATGGGGTACATCAACGCCCTCCCTGGGTGTACCGGTATCGCTTTCAGATATCAATACAGTATCTGTAATAGTCGAGATAGCCGCCATGCACGATGGCCTTGTGCCCGAGGTGTCTCTGGGTACCCATTTTTTTAATGACCTGGTTGATTTGGATATGCTGTATATGGCCATTTATCCCGAAAAAGAGGGTCATATTATAAATACTGATTATTTGGGGAAGGCTGCCAATAAACTGGAAACACTTTTGCCCGGTAAAGCCAGGTGGGGGGATGTCATTAAGGTTATTGAAGTGGACAAAGTCTCCAAAGGCAAGTCTATTCACTTGAACGCCCACTCCATAGGTCAAAAGGGGATCTGTTATTTAAGATATTAGAACGAACCCGCCAGAGCTGGAACGCTTATCGGACATTAGCTGGTATCTGTCTAAAACAGATTTACCAACCACAGATACACGCTAGCCCTATATGTAAAATTGCTTTATGCTTCTACGAGTTCTTCAGCTATTTTTACGTTGGCAGGGACAACTTTTATATATACTTCCGCCGGGCTTTTAAGAACTCCGTCCACAGTAAGAAGGTCTTCCTCCACCCTGATACCAAACTGGCGTTCATTCTCCTGGAGATAAGGCAGTATAAGCTGCCAGTCCTTGTTGGAGAGCTTAAGAAACTTGCCGCCGTTCAGTTGCTCGTCAATGAGAACACGGAGTGGATCACGTACATAAATTGCCCCGCCGGAAGCCAGAGAAAACAGGTTGGCACCGGGGTAGGGGTTATCAAGGTCTACAAGTTTGCCATGGTCATCAAACCTGACACCATTAAGAACTACAAAACCTCCCCCGTTTAAAGGGTCACCGGCCATGAATGACTCAGCCAGGAAATCCAGCGCTGTGCCGTTTATGATTACGCGGGGGCAGCCTACAGCGTTGATTAGAGGCCTGCCGGCCGCATTGCCGAGTATGTATACGTCACCGCCTTTGGCGCCATACATAAAAGTCTGGCCTACATCACCATGAATAACCAGCTTGCCTTTTTTCATAATTTGCCCCAGTTGATCCTGAGCGCTGTCATGTACATGTATTTCCATGCCGTTAATGCCTGATGCCAGGTAGTCACCAGAGCTGCCAAATACATCTATACGAACATCTTCCGAGCCCGGACCAAAACCACACCCCGTAAAACGCTGACCCTTGAGGGCATACACTATAAAACGCTTCCAACCCTTCTGGTAGGCCTCCACCATAAGGCGGCTGTCGCATTCATCACCCTCGGGAGGGAACCCTGATGCCTGGATTATTAAGGTTTTTTCCTGTGGTTTGGGGGCACGCAGATGTTTGCGGGTATCCCAGTCGATACAACAGGCATGGCTGGTTTTTTCAGTATTGATATTGGGAACGTTATCAAGTATTGAATTAACAGCGCTGCGCATTAAATGAATTATTACGCTTCTTTTCATGTTCCCACAGTCAAAATGACGGTCGTTCAACATGGAAAGGAGCTCAAGAGATAGAGAAAATTCTTTCTCGCCATTTTCTGAAACGGTTTTAATTTGCTTAATTAACCATTCAACATTCTGGAAGTTCCAGGATGATATGTTATTCGTGATAATTTCGTAAATGGACAGCAGATCATTGCTGGACGACATGGCTTTAATTTTTCCCGCTAAAATGGCGCCTGTTTGGGGTGCCTCGGGCCTGGAGTCTTTTGGTATATTCCATTGTCCTGCAGGGGCGGAAATTGCTTTGCCGAATTTATCCGCACAAGTAAGAGTGCATTGGCCGTTGTCGCCCTGTATTGTGAATGCAAAGGCGCCGCCGTCTGTGGAACTACCGCCACGGGCATTCCAGTATTTGTCGGCAACGGGCCTGAACCGTTTATCTTCAGCCGAAAGGGACTGCAGGGTGGCATCAATAGTTTGTTTTTCTGAACCTACTAAGCCTATGGAAACTTCGCCCTGCTGCAGGGCAAATACCTGAGGGCGCAACATAGCTGTATCTGTGATGCCCAGCAACTGATTACTGTTTTCATCGGGATTACTGCGGGCTATAATAAAAAACCAGGGGCCATCGGGTGAACCATGCATATGCATGGACTGGATAGCTCTGTAAACCTTCTTTTTGTCTTCCGGCAGGCGATCAAAGTCAAGCTCCGTGGTGGGGGCCAGTGCCTCTATTACATACTCGATGGGATAGCCATAAGTGCGGTGCAGCATATCGAAACAAAGGGCCGCTACCTCTGTGTCTGTTAAAAATTGCGGACGAATATTATGTTGACGCAGATATTCTGAAATACTGAAATAATTGGCAAAATCTCCGTTGTGCACCAGGGCCTCATTCATACCAATAAAGGGGTGGGCGCCGGCAGGATGCCACACACGCCCTTTGGTTGGGTAACGCTGATGGGCAATCCACACATGGGCTTTTAAATCCTCCAGGCTGTAATAATTTACGAGCTGCTCCGCGTAACCTACTACTTTGAATATTAGCAAATCCCTGGCATGTGAAAGTACGAAGGCCTGCTTTTCTCCCAGGGAGGAATAAAACTGCTGATTGAGCCGAAAACTGTTCTGGTAAATGAATTCGTCTTCAGCCATCCGGGAAGGAGACCCGGTTAGCTTGTTATCACGGATAAAGCCTGACAGGTTATCTTCGCGGACGCGTACAAAATAGCGAATAATTTCTGGAGGTTTAACCTCCAGGCCCGCGTCTCGATAATCGCTGATGTGGGTTAATCGCTCTTTATGGTGGATATCAAGGTTTGACTCAATGAAGTTGGTTTCCACTTCTTTTTCGGCTTTTTCATCCAGAAGGGCCACCTGCAGGATATAGTCATTTTTCAGGGTGGCGGCATCCACCCCCATCTGCCCGGCAACCAGCCTGCTTGCCGCTATGCCGCCCCCTTTACCATTACCACGGTTGTGCATCTGGTAAGAGGCTTCATAAATATTTTTACCCCGTATGGGTACGCTGGCCGCAAAACCAACAACACCGCAACCGCCTTCTTCCACCGGATCACCGTTTTGAAGAGGAACACCTGCCACCAGGTTTTTTTTTGAAGCCAGGATCTGATTAATGTAGTTGTTCATAGAGCTCTCTGGGTTGTTCGGTTTCTATTTCTTTACGATGACTGTTTTCATAGTCCAAGTGGGTTAGAAGATCGGAGCGGCCCACCAGGTCTCTTATACTTCTAAGACCGAGACGCCAGCATATATCCTGAAGCTGGATGGACCAGGAATGGAACAGATTTGTGAGCCTTTGGGTGGCCCAGTCGCAGTCCATCTCCAATGACAGTTTTGGGTCTGTAGTTGCTATACTCCTGGGGCACCCTCTGCCGCTTTCGCAGGCTCCGCAGCGGATACACTCCAGGGCAACTACCTCCGAAGTACCTATAACAAAACCGTTTGCCCCCAGAGCAATGAGCTTGGCGGCATCCCAGGCGGAACGTAAACCACCGGAGCCTATCAGGGTTATTTCATCCCTGATACCTTCCTCCAGAAGGAACCTATGCACTTTGGGAATGGCATATTCTATAGGCATGGCAATGTTCTTTTTAGCGATATCCGGAGACGCGCCCGTACCGCCATAACTGCCGTCCAGATGTACAATATGAGCACCCGCGAAATAGCTGCCCACAGCTACCATGTCTACGTCCATGGCTCCGGCAACTTTTACGGAAACCAGCGCCTTGGGGTTCATTTGTTTTATCCAGTCTATATGTTTTTTATGATCTTCGATAGAATATACAGAATGGAAGGGAAAGGGAGAGAAGAGCGGATAGCCTGGTACAGTTTCACGCATTTTTGAGACAGCGGGAGTGTTTTTATCACCGAGGAGGTGACCGCCTAACCCCGGCTTTGCCCCCTGTGCATACTTGAACTCAACCATGCGCACTCGTTGTATAGTGTCTTCCCTTACGCCGAAGAGGCCGGTAGCCACCTGGGTGATCACATGGTTGTCATAAGGATACAACTCCGGCGGGTAGCCGCCTTCTCCTGAATTAGTAAAGGAATTAATGGCTTGATAGGCCCTGGCCCGAGCTACCATAGTGGCCAGGCTGATGGAACCGTAGCTCATACCCCCGCCATAGAATGGTACTCCAATAGTTACATCCGGGCGTCCGTCATCAACCCTGTGATTTAACCGGATACTGAGATCTACATGTTCGGGTCGGAAGCTCTCAAGGGGAGGTTTTTTAGGGAACATGATATTCATGCGTTCAAAACCCCCGCCGGATTTCCCATTTTTATAGTCAAGTTTTTGTACCGGAGGCCTGCCGGTTTCGGCTTGTTTCCATGTGCTGAGCAGCATGTCAGCGGGCCAGCGTGGATCTCCGAATGCTTCACTCATGGGATCTGGTCCTATTCTTAAAGCGCCAGAAGGGCAGATATCCATACAGCTTTGTCCCAGATGTTTGCGGCAATCCTTAACACCGATACAGAACTGGGACCTGGGAGTGAACATTTTTTTGCCGCCGGTTTTATGTACACCAAACGAACATAATTCCGCGCATTTACCACAGGCAGTACAATCTGATGTTCGTATTACTTTAAACTTGCCCAGAACATTACGGAAACGGGACTGGCAATCTTTTAAATTGTCCTTTAAAGGCGGAAAGACGGCGTTTTTTTCAGGGCGGAGGTTTATGTCTTCCGGGCTAACCTCAGGTTTATGATTGAGAGACTCCAACAGGGGCCTGGTTCGTTTCCCAAATACAGGGGCAATATTGGCGCTTTCCATGTCCTCAAAAAACATAACACGCCCCAGCTCCCCCCGCAGACGCCGCACTTCTCTAATGCCCATGGCGCCCATTAATTCAACCAGCTGGGAATGCCAGGCACCAATAAGATTTGTCACGCGCTGGGCGCCCCAATCTACATGTACTTTGTCCAGTTGTACCGGACATTCTGATATTGTTTCGCAGCCCTGACACAGGCGGCATTCGAGAGCTGCAAGTAATGCCAAATCCAGACACACGCCGTCAGTGCCGCAGGCAACAGCTTTGGCTATATGCTCGGCCATGGCAATACCACCGGTAAATAATACAGATACCTGATCGCGTAGAGCATTGTCAATTAATTTGAAATGAACCTTTTTAATTAGTTCAGTCATGAAAGTGTCAGCATATTTGCCGAAACCCTGGCCCAGCCTGGTAACCTGGAAACGTAATATTTCAGCCCCGTTTTTTGCGAGATTAATGGCCCGGTCCGGGGCATGTTCATCAAAAGGTATCCGGATTGAAGTTACTAACTGCGGGTACAGGGCTTTTAATTGATGTATATCGTTGATAACTGACTCTGTATACTCCAGTTCTACAAACGAGATACCTTCAAGTTTATGGGCGTCATGTTTCGCGGGATTAAATTTTACCATAAGATGGGCTTTTTCCTGGATTAAACCACCACAGGCGTCTTCCATGGAGGTTATAACCAGCGTATTTGTATTACAGGCCCCCTGGGCAATAGACTTTTTAACCGCAAAGGACACAAACTTGTTAGCGGGCATTTCTAAAACCATGGGTATGGGAATTTCGGCATAATAGGGCGCCTGTGTAATTAAATCCCCCTGTGCATTAAACTCCAGTCTGGATGGCCTTCGTCCCAGTTCAATCACCGTACTTATGTACTCGCGCCCGTGAATGCCGTCTCTGGTAGGCCTTACAATTTCTGACATGTCAGTCCACATCTGGTCAAAACCAGGACCAGCAAAAGGCCCCCGGTAGCCGGCACCTGATACGGGAATTTTGCCGGTTTCAGACTGTTTCCAGATAGAGGCTATAAGTTCGGGTTTCCAGTGGTTGTCACCCATTTGGGCAAATTGAGGGTTCAATGTTCGGGATAAAATATTCTTCTTGCACTCCTGTACACAACGCATGCAGCTAACGCACATGGCATCCCCGCTGTCTATTATCTGACCGGGATGAAAATTCCGCTTTTTATAAACGTCGTACACACAGGATTCCCGCTTTACACATTTGCGGCACCCCAGGCACCCTTCAATTTCCATGGCATTTAACCTGGCAATGGGCACAAATCTGGGAGCAACCTCTTTAACCTCTACATGGTATTTTGCAGTCATAGTAGTTTTACCTTTGTGTTAAACTTCCGGTCTGGGCAGCAGCCCTGCTTCTTCAATTACACCAGCCAGAAGTTGTTCAGCTTCAATAGCCTGAAGGTGTACGCCCTTTGTGCCGGGAATTTCTCTTATTTCGTTTATAAGCTCTACGGTGATTTTGAGGCCTTCCTGTTTTGGGTCTGCGGATGATTTCATCCTTTGGATTAACTCTTCTGGAACTTCAATTCCCGGGACATTTTTATTCATGTAATTGAGCATACCAGCGCTGCGGGGGATAATTATTCCCGGAAGAATGGCTGTACGTTCGGTAAGACCCATATCCATGGCTCTTTTCATGGCCTCTTTGAACCTGACTATATCATAAACTGCCTGGGTCTGAATGAAATCCGCACCGGCGTTTATTTTTTTTGCCAGCCTGATTACTCTGAATTTTTCCGGAGGTCCTAATGGTGTCCAGGCTGCTCCAATAAAAAATGGTGCCGCAGGTTCAATTGGGTCGCCGCCTTCCTGAAGGCCTTCGTCACGCAGGGCTTTTACGATAGAGATTAACTGTATGGAATCGATGTCAAATACATTTTTGGCACCGGGGTGCCCGTGGAGTTTGCCGCTGGCACCCGATGACTGGTGGTCACCGCTGAGGCAAAGACAATTGCGCAGCCCCAGGGCATGGGCCCCGAGAAGGTCTGACTGTATGGCGATACGGTTCCTGTCCCTGCATACCATTTGCATTACCGGTTCAGAGCCCTGATCCAGAAGAATTTTAGAGGCGGCGATACTGGACATACGTACAACCGCAGTCTGGTTATCTGTAATATTGTAAGCATCCGCAATGCCTTTTACAATTTCGGCTTTTTTAATAACGTCCTGGGGGTTTGGGCCCCGAGGCGGACCTACTTCAACAGTAACCGCGAAATGACCTGCTTTAATAACCCGTTGAAGGTTACTGATATTGAATTCTTCGCTGCTCATATCTTTTGATCCTCCCGTATAATTTTCTTTGGCCCGCCGTGACGCGAGTTGGACCAGTTTTTTGTTTTGCGGACTTCGGCCAGGGATTTTAATTCACCCCGTTGATCTGCCCGTTCTACTATCAGGTTCCATACGCAATCAGTGTCCTCACCCAACTCACATTTACCGTTTTTGCGTGTACCGCCGCAAGGGCCGTTCATAAGGCTTTTTGCGCATCTGGCTACGGGGCAGTAGCCCTGTGTTTCGCCCAGAACGCAATCCCCGCATGCTGCACATCTGGAGGCCCAAGTTCCAGCTTCCTCCCGAACGGTTAATGCTGAGGTATTAACCCCGGGATAAATGTGCTTTTGGGAATATTGCTCGGCCAGAGCTTGTACACCAATACCGCAGGCCAGACTTAGTACAGCGTCAGCGGCTTTAACTTTTTCTTCCAGTTCGGCCAGAAATTCATTTTCACATTGTTTTTCTACAGTGGCAGTGACAATTTCAGCAGGCTGCCCCAGCTTTTTAAGCGCCATGCTGAGTAGAGGCGCTAAGGTGTCCACCTCTTTTTCGCCCCCTGCAGCGCATTCGGCGACGCAGGTTGCGCACCCCACTATGAGTATGTTTTTTTTGCCTTTAAACTTTTCTATGAGTTCTTCAATTGGTTTCCACTCTGCAAATATCACTGGCTGTCTCCTTCATCTAAAATTGCTTTTACTGCATTCCCTCTATGCTGAGCTATTTGCGTTAGTTCTTCTGCTGACATACCAGAGCCGTAGGTAATGCCGAGCCGGTCTGCGCCAACCTGGATCCTATCAAGCAATTGACGGGCGTAGTTTATACGTTTTTCTGCCCGGCACTTACCTACAAGGAAGCGACAGGATTTTTCTGAACAGGCAATAATCTCAAGGCCGTCTGCCTCTTTATCCAGAATCTGTAAAATCTGAGGAAGCTGAATTTTACTGCTGCAGGCCATCATTGACGGCTTTATATGAAAGCTTTTTGATTGATTAACCACAGCGGCAATATCAGCTTCTTTGTTTATGCTGTGCTGACAGTATAAAACTGCAATTTTAGGTTTCTGGTTTTTGAGTTGTGTCATGTTATTTTGACCTGTTTAGCGTACTGTTAGTGATGTCAGCAATAAAACGCCTGCTAACGGCAGATCGTTGCCGTTATTTGTGATAATAGCTTAAAGAAAGATGTACGGCAATATGTTGCCGTATAATTGCCGTTAAGACATGAAAAAATGGTTAAAATCGATAGAAAAAAGAATGAACGGCAATTTTGCCGTTCAATATTTAGGGGTATGGTTACTCAGGTGAGTATAGTTTTAGATTTGGCGGATAACTCCTGGTAGGAGTATAGTTTATTAAAATCAACTAAACCTGAAAGAGCATGGGATTGAACGTTGATGCCGGCTTCTACCAGACTGGCTATGGGGTTTAAGCCGCCAGCAACCACTGCCCCAATTCTACCTTCTATTATAGGCACTTCAAACAGGTGCTGACCCGGCCACCCGATTTCAAGAAAACCACCTAAGCCGATGTTATTCAGACTCTCACCTATTTTTATCACCTGCTCCCTGCTTGCCACAGGTATTTCACGGAAACTTGCGCCGATTTTACCTTGTCCATTTTTTATAACATCGGTAATATTTGTCATATTGCTTTTAATAAAAATTTCCAGGGGATCAAGACTGGTGGCTTCATAGGTAATAATTTCTATAAAGCGTGTAGGAGTGTGTTTGTGGATCTCCAGCAGCCCGCCGAATTTTGAATTTACTGGTATACCATGATGTAGAAGTACCCCGTTGAGAGATATGGAACATACTGTGCCTATTCCTACAAATCCGTCGGGGATGAGGAATTCTCCAATTTGCTCACCTTCATCAAAAACTGTAATCAGTTTGCCCATGGCAAAACCTGTTTTAAATGAATCCATTATAAGGGGAACAGCCATTTTAAGCTGGTTCTTACCAAGGAGGCTTACATTTACAACAACGGTGCCCTCCATTCTGGAAAGGTTAAATGTCATTTTATAGGTCATCTGGTCTATTTTAGCTGCCAGAAATCCGACCTTTTCAAAAACTTGTGAGTTGGATAGCTCTGTTCTGCCTTTGTCGGTTATCTTCCTGCCGTAACGACCTATGTATTCGGTCATTCCTATTTTATCAAGCTCGAGAAGGTGAAAGCGCACAGTGCGCTCGCTGATATCCCTGCCCATGTTTACCAGCCGCTCGGTTATTTTTTGGCTGGACATGGGCTTGTTTTGTGCGTGAAGGATATTAAGAATTTCCAGTTTTTTCTTTTCGGTTTTATCTTCCTGCATGATTGGTTTAATATATGAGTTAAGGTTATTGTGAAATGAAAGATACCTTTTTAGGTTCCAGAAACAGGAACTTTTCTACAGGCTGTAATTAACTCCATATACTGTAACATTGTAACATATTACATGTTTTGCCAATAATATTTTAATCAAAGGGCAAATGTTAAATTCCAATTAAAAATCCCAAATCCCAAACAATAACTACAGAAAATAAGACAAAAATTCCAAATCCGAAATCCTAAACAACCGGGAATGTAATACCACCCTGCATCAGGAAATAAAAAGTATAAATTGTTAAAAAACAAAAGTAACTACTCAGGTACTACAGATGCCCCAATTTTGTCATTTCGACCAATTCCACAGTTGTTTACAAGGGAGAAATCCCGTTTACGATTCGTTTCACGACCCCGCCCTGCGGGGTCACTATTGCACATATAGAGAATTGTTCAAAATGATATGTTTTGGTTCCCAAGATACCTGAGTAGTTACAAACAAAATTCAAAATCAAAAATTTAAAACAACCGAGATTTTAAATAAGATTGAGCGTAATATCAGGACTGCACCCTAAATTCGCATAAATAAAAAAAAGGCCGCCGGAGTTTTCCGGCGGCCTTGAATGAATAAAGATTTACTAATGGTTATACAATACCCTGTGCCATCATGGCGTTGGCTACTTTTAAGAAACCGGCAATATTGGCCCCATTTACGAGGTTGCCCGGTGTGCCGTATTCTTCGGCGGCCTGGCTGGCCAGGCTATGTATGTTTACCATTATTTGATTGAGTTTTTTGTCTGTTTCCTCGAAACTCCATGACATGCGCTGGGAATTTTGTGCCATCTCCAGACCTGAAGTGGCTACGCCACCGGCGTTAGCGGCTTTACCCGGGCCAAAGGCTACATTGTTCCTGATAAAAATATCGGCGGCATCCGGAGTACAGGGCATATTGGCGCCCTCGGAAACAGCAATACAACCGTTCTTAACCAGAGTACTGGCAGCTTCACCATCCAGCTCGTTTTGAGTTGCACTGGGGAAGGCTATGTCGCAGGGGATATTCCAAATGCCTGTGAAGCCTTCGGTGTATTTAGCGCTGGAATGGATTTTGGTATACTCATTAATGCGTTTGCGTTCAACTTCTTTAAGTCTTTTAATGGTTTCCAGGTCAATGCCGTTTTTATCGTATATGTAACCGCTGGAGTCTGACATGGCTACCACTTTGCCGCCTAACTGATTGACCTTTTCCAGAGTGTAAATAGCTACGTTACCAGAGCCGGATACTACAACTGTTTTGCCGTCAATGGAATTGCTCCTGGCTTTAAGCATTTCTTCACAAAAATAAGTAGCGCCGTAACCGGTGGCCTCTGTGCGTACCAGAGAGCCACCCCAGTCCAGGCCTTTGCCGGTGAGGATACCTTCAAACTGCTTGGTGAGCCTTTTGTACTGGCCGAACATAAAGCCGATTTCGCGACCGCCGACACCGATATCACCGGCAGGTACATCTGCATCTGCGCCAATATGACGAAACAGTTCGCTCATAAAACTCTGACAAAAACGCATGACCTCGCCCTCAGACTTGCCTTTGGGGTCAAAATCTGCTCCGCCTTTACCGCCGCCCATCATAAGACCGGTAAGAGAGTTTTTGAGAATTTGCTCAAAACCCAGGAATTTGATGATGCCTGGATAAACTGAAGGATGGAAGCGGATGCCGCCTTTGTAAGGGCCCAGAGCGGAGTTGAATTGAAACCGCATACCGCGGTTAACTTGTACTTTGTTTTTGTCGTCTACCCAGGGTACACGGAAGATAATTTGACGCTCTGGCTCTACAAGCCGGCCCAGTATGTTGGCTTGGGCATATTCGGGGTGCTTTTCTATAACAGGCTCCAGAGATTCTAGTACCTCTTTAACAGCCTGAAGGAACTCTGCCTGTTCAGGGTTGCGTTTTTGTGTGATATCATAAACCTCTTTGATATAAGAGTTGGTGATTGGCATGGTTTTCTCCTTATTGAGGGTTTTAGCTGGTAATATTTGAGCTTAGTGGCATTTACATGCCATAAAATCTGAATATTAAGATAAACAAAACGGCCAAAACAATCAATAAATAGTAAAATGGCATAATTGCCGTAATAAATGTATTGATTTAATGGCAATACGGTGTTTTTTTAAAGAATAGAGATATAACTAAAAACCTTAACGGCAATAAGTCGAAAATGCCGCCACATTAATTTTTAGGAAAGGATGTGACTTGCCCTGGAGCCCAGCTCTGAGTAAGGAAAAAGCTCATGAAAATCCAGTAAACCTGATAGAGCGTGCAGCTCTACATTTATATCATTTTCCATGAGGCAGGCAATAGGATTAAGACCCCCGGAAACAATTGCACCCACTCTGCCCTCGTGAATAGGGATATCATAGAGACCCTGATTTGGCAAACCAATTTTGAGAAAATGCCCTAACCCTGTTTTGTATAGCTTATCATTTATATCCTGGATCTGCGGAAGGCTGGAAGCCGGGGCTTCGCGAAAACTAGCTCCGATTCTGCCGGAACCCTTTTTGATAGCACCAACCACATTGGTCATTCGGCCTTTTATAAATATCTCCAGAGGATCCAGGCTTGTGCCGTTGTAGGACATGATTTCAACAAAGCGTAAAGGCTTGGCGTTATGTATCTCCAGCACACCGCCGAATTTTGAGGTAACAGGTACACCCTGGTGGAGCAGTACGCCGTTTAAAGAAATGGAGCATACCGTACCAATACCCGCAAACCCTTCGGGTATAGTAAGGGCGCCAACTTTTTCCCCCTCGTTAAATAACTTTATAAGACTGCCCATGGAATAGCCTGCTTCAAATACGCTGATAAGTAAGGGACAGGCCTCTGTTAACAGGCCCTTTGCAATAAGGGCCACATTTATAATAACTGTGCCCTCCTTCCTGATAAGGTCAAAGCTCATTTGATAGGCTAGTTGGTCGATTTTATCTGCCAGAAAACCAACCTTTTCAAAAACCCTGGCGGAGGCCATCTCTTTTATGCCGAGATCTGTAATACGGCGGCCGTGCTTGCCGACATATTCTGTGAGGCCTTCCTTATCCATATTCAATAAATGAAAACGCACAGTGCGCTCACTAATATCATAACCGATTGACTGAAGCTGCTCGGTAATATTCTGGCTGGGTATGGGCTTGTTGGACGCTTGTACGATTCTTAGAATCGCCAGCCGCTTTTTCTCAGATTTTTCCGCCATGGGATGAAAGTAAAAATTTTATTGCCGCAATATTATGGCGAATTAAAACTAAATAAACTAAAATATCTAAATAAACAACATATCATGTCACAAATGTCACACTATTATATACGAATTTACTGTAATAATTATTGATAAACTGATTGTTTTAAGGTAAAATAAATGTGAGGTCTTATGGGTAAAACTAATCCGGTTATTTCGATGCGCTATCGCAATTATGCAGAATGTCCTGCTTGCGGGCAAACCACAAATGTTATAGCAGACAAGGGCTTTAAATATTTTCTGCGTAAGCTGTTGGGGGACAACCGTTTCATGTGTTTCAACTGTGAAGGCACCTGGCGCAATAAGAGTCCTCAACGCTTTAAAAAGCTTCATATAAAAACCAGGATTTCACCAAAAAGTTTTAAAGTAGAGCCGGGTGCTGGGGTTTTCGCTCCTTTTCTCTCAAGGCCGGAATTCCCTAAAGCTGCTGTTTTTAAAAACAAAAAAGTATTTAATCCCGTACTGTATCCATGATGAATCTGCAGGATTGGGGTGCTTTTTAGTTTGGAAACCTGTATAATCAATATAATGATATGCTAATATGATAACGCTATATATATTATTAATAATTATTTTAACAATATCTTTTTCAAAAGTATGCCAAGGCAGTAATTAATGGAACTTCGCACAATATTAGTGGTCAATAACGATCTGGCGCGCAAGCACTACGAGGCCGCTATCCGTAAAGCGGGCGCGCTGCTTACTACGGTTACCTCCCTCGATGAGCTGCATGAGGCCATGAGTCAGCGCCCCTATCATGGTGTGTTTGTAGATGTACCTACTAAAATTATGGCATCCAAAGAGGAAAAAATCCACGATTATGAAATTTGGCAACTGTTCCCGGTATGTCTGTTAAAGTGGTTTTCTAATACTTCGGAGATCCGGGTCAAAGTACATCAACATGATGATGCCCAGCCGTCTATTGAGTTTTTTCTTCGGCAGTTTTGTCAGGCATTTATACCTAAGCTTTTAAGGCGTAAAACCAGGGTTCCTCTGCATTTCAATGTTCTTCTTTCCCACGAAAAACATTATTTTCCCGATAGGGTGGACAAAACATTTACCCTCAATGTATCCCGTCATGGCTTTTTTATCTGTACCAACAGGCCCTGGAAGCTTGGGGACGAGGTGTGGTTTGTGGTTAAAGAGCTTAAAGACGGCCTGCCAATTTCAGGTATTGTAAAATGGGGAGTTCCATGGGGGCAGTCCATGAAGGTGCCTGGTTTTGGTATCCGCCTTAACGAAATTGTACCCGAACAAATGAATCATCTTCGGGACTTGATCCTGGA
>CAZRWX010000049.1:0-17305 GCA_964603925.1 uncultured Bifidobacteriales bacterium
AACTATGCCGGACAAGGTGGGGGCTGGGGGAGAGAATCCTCTGGCTACCCGATTAAGCCGCTTTTTTTATTTCAATAGCTTCGTATTCAGGAAACATTATTATTGCGGGATGTACATCAAATGCATTTGCCAATTGTTCAGCCCGCCGTTTTCCTATTTCTACTCTATTATTTTCCAACAAACTAATATTGGTGGACGTAATACCGCATCTATCTGCCAATTCTTTTTGCGTCCAATTTTTTAATTTACGAAGCATTTGAATAACTTCGCCAGTATTTAAACTGGTGTGTGCTTTTGCAGGTGCGAAATTTTTTCTTATTTTGGCCATACAATCCTCAATATTTATGTGGCGTTATTTCGATTACATATATTAAAATATCATTTTTTTCAATTTCATAAATTACACGATACTGAAGATTCAACCTGGATGATCTTTGACCTTTTCTTTTGCCTTTCAACGCCTCATCATTGAATCCAGGAAATCCCTTTAATTTTTCAGGTCCGTGCCTATGAACAATATCCTTCCATAATTCGTATTTTTTCCAAACTTGAATTGGGGTTTTGCTTTTGATTTTCCCAATTGAATTTTCTTCATAAATTCGCCACATTATTATTTATAATAACTTATTATCTTTAATAAGTCAATGCACTTTTTAGGGCCGAAATCAGTGGTTTTTCCTCAAATTTCGCACTTAATTTTCAGTGGGGTGCAACGTTAAATTCACCAGTTTGCCATTCGAGTTCCTTGCCAAATTTCTATTTTTGCGTCAGCCAGAAATTTGGCAAACCGTGTTGGGAAATCTGGTGCAATTTTCTTGTTAGGCATATATATCTATTTATTATTCTTCTTAAAAAAATGATTTTATTGATTTTTATAAACTCGAATAAGTTTTGTGATAATTTGATTAACTTTACAATTTTCTTGTTCTGCCATTTCGTTTAATTTCTTAAAACTTGCCAGAGATATGCTTTTATCTAATTCCTTGACCGTTCCATCATTCCAGTGAAGCGCTTTTCGTCCGTCAAGGATAAATTTTTCAGGATAAAGTTTTGCCGCTTTTATTTTTGTTTGATTCCATGCCGAGCTCAAATCTCTTGTTGCAGACATATATCCTATCATGCCCATATTTGCTACTATTGTATCTTTTAGATTTGTGGTTCCCTTAGGTAGCTGTAAAAGAATTTCTAACATTGCTTCGGAGAGTTTAGATTTTGAAACTCCAATATTCATTCCCGCTCTTCTGATGTTACCAAACATAATGTTTCTCAATTATATAGAATTTTTAAAAGTGTTTTTTTAATCAAAATAAGTTTTATTGTAAATGTTTTTTAAATGTACATACAATTCATGAAGTTTAATATAACCCTCATCTTCTTTATTTGGGTACTCATCATTATCATTTAACGTCATATCAAGAACATCAAGAATGCAATCCAAATCCCACCTGTAAAAGGAAATAGGCCTTGTTCCTTTGTAATTGTCAATTTTCCTATCCAATCCAAAAGCTTCACACATTTGCCATGTATGCCTTTGTAGCTCTTCTAGCTGTGTTCCTGAAATTTTACATTTTACAGCTACATCGTTCTTTCCAGCTTTCATAATTTTTTCTTTCTTATGCCTAACATTCCTTTTTAACCAGATTGTGTATAACATTAAAAAATACTAATAAATTTGGTTGAAATTAAAGATTTTAGCCATAATTTTAAAGTTGAATGTTAATATTGTATAAAACAGTTAGTTAATGTGTTTTACAAAATTTCTGACTTCAAAAAGGCTTGTACCCAAAAAGAATGCGAAATTCTATCAGGTCTGGATTGAGGCTTTTTCGCGGCATTTGGGCAAAGATATATAAGGCTACTCCTCTGTATCCCAAGAGGAAATTGACGAGTTCTTGGCGGTTCTGGAAAAGACCAAAGAAGACTGGCAGATAAAACAGGCTAAAGAGGTTTTTAGTCTTTAGTAAGGGTTATGATGGTACGGAATACGATACCGACCGGTTGGAGCAATTTCTAAGTCATTTGGCCATCGACCGGAAAGTTTCCAAGGCAAGTCCGTTTTAAAAACCGCACTTCTTTGCAAACCAGATACATCACCGCTTACTCAAGCTGAAGCCTTATGGCAAAAAGTTCCCGTTGATAATGGCCCGCTAAAAACAGGAGCGTTCGCCAACCCCCCTTATTAAACATTTAAAAGCAGATGGATTTTCCTTTGGCCCAGATAGTGCTTCAAGCCATTATGACTGGTTGCTTTGCGATATGGTTGAGGATTTACTAATACGGCATTTATATCATGACAGGGACTAGATTATGGTGATGGGCAGGGTGCGGTAGCACGTATTTTTAGTGAACCAAAGTTCTGGATTAAATGCTATTTTTCCAGTAAAGCAGGCAAAAGTACATTTTCTCGGCAAAGGAACAGCTATGCTCACATTAAAAGACAAATTATCCAGACTTACATTCCGTCAAGGTTCCAAACTTCTCGGGCTTCAAGGAGATGCCCTTATCCGGCAAGGCGGCGGTTGGGAAATTGAGCCGGAAGGCAACCTGATATTCAATGAAAACAAATTTCTGCTAAATTTGGACGATGGCAGAGTGTCCATTAAACTGGATGATAGCTCTCCCCGCAAACTCAGGATTAAATGCAGTAAATGCAGCGGGCCCTGCGAGCACCAGGGGGCGGCTATTTCCTTTATACTGGAGGAAAAAATGCTGCTGGGGTTGGCGGAGCCGCCTAAAGAGCGTGCGCCGGCCGAGGTTTTAAGCGAAGAAGCGCTTACAGCCCAGGCTATTGCCGATCGTGAAGAGCGCGCGCGTACTGAGCGCTTCCGGGTAAAGGCGGATGCTCCCGGTAAGCTGTGGACCGACTATGAGGTATTCAGCCGGCTTTCGGGAAGGCGCTATAAAGTTGCCCTGCGCGGCTGGGAGCCCGGGGAGTCCTATTGCTCCTGTCCGGATTTCCGTAAAAACACTCTTGGCACCTGCAAACACGTTATTCATGTGCAGACAAAGGTCAGGAAAAAATTTACACCCGATCAGCGGGCTAAAGGCTTTAAGTTAAAGGGCATTATTGTGTTTCTTAAATACGGGCACACACATGAGCTTCGTGTGGAGGCGGGGGATAAAACCCAGGAAGGCCTTAATGGGGAATTGAAGCCGTTTCTAAATAAACCCGTTAAAAATATCGCCGGTTTGGTGGCAGCAGTGTCGCAGCTCATTAACAATGGTCTGGGTGTCACCATTTATCCCGATGCAGAGGAGTATATCAACAGGCAGCTTCATATTATGCGCCTTAAAACCAAGGTGGATGAAATCCGGCGGAATCCGGCCAAACATCCTTTACGGGAGGAGCTGCTTAAAACCCGGCTATTACCCTATCAGCTGGATGGTATAGCTTTTGCCGTAGGCAGGGGCAGGGCGGTTCTGGCCGATGATATGGGTCTGGGTAAAACAATTCAGGGCATTGGAGCGGCGGAATTGTTCAGCCGGATTTGCGGTATCACCAAGGTTTTAATTATTTGCCCCACCTCACTCAAATCCCAATGGAAGGTTGAAATTGGCCGCTTTTCGGAAAGGGATTGCAGGATAGTGGTAGGCTCAGCAAAGGAACGGGCCGCCCAGTATGCTAATGAATGCTTTTTTACCATCTGCAATTATGAGCAGATTTTACGGGACGCTAATGCTGTTCATCATGTGCCATGGGATTTAATTATCCTGGATGAGGCTCAGCGGATAAAGAACTGGGAGGCCAAGACAACCCGGGCGGTAAAGGCCCTGCGGTCGCCTTATGCTCTGGTGCTTACGGGCACGCCTATGGAGAACCGGCTGGAAGAGCTTTATTCGGTGGTGGAGTTTGTGGATGATACACGCCTGGGTCCGGCCTTTCGTTTTATCAATACATACAGGATGGCCGACGAAAAGGGGCGGGTGCTGGGGTATAAAAACCTGGACCTTATCAGGGATAAAATGAAACCCCTGTTGCTGCGCCGTACCCGGCAGAATGTGATGCAGGACCTCCCCCCGCGCACTACCGAGGTGGTGCGTATTACCCCCTCCCAGCAGCAGTTGGAAATGCATGACGGGCACAAGCGTGTTATTTCCTCCATAATCAATAAAAAATACTTTACGGAGATGGACTTCCTGCGTCTGCAAAAAGCCATGTTAATGTGCAGGATGATTGCCGACAGTACTTATCTGGCTGACAAGCTGATGCCTTCTTATTCAACTAAACTGGAGGAGTTGGATAATCTCCTGCAAAGGTTAAACAGAGAGGACGATCGTAAAATCGTGTTGTTTTCCGAGTGGACCACCATGCTGAATTTAATTGAACCTATTCTCACCAAACATAAAATGAGCTTTGTACGGTTGGATGGCTCTGTGCCGCAGAAGAAGCGGCAGGCACTGGTAAACCGCTTTCAAAGCGACCCGGCCTGTAAACTGTTTATTACCACCAACGCCGGTTCCACCGGCCTTAACCTGCAGGCGGGCAATACGGTCATCAATGTAGACTTGCCCTGGAACCCCGCTATTTTGGAGCAGCGAATAAGCCGTGTGCACCGCATGGGGCAGAAACGGCCCATACAAGTATATCTCCTTGTTACTACCGAAACTCTGGAAGAGGGCCTGCTGGGCACTTTATCGGCTAAACACGAACTGGCTAAGGCTGCCCTGGATATTGATTCAAATATCACTGAAGTAAGCCTGCAAAGCGGGATCGAGGAGTTAAAACGCCGGCTGGAGGTGCTCCTGGGGCAGCAGCCAGATGCCGCCGAGGTTTTGCAGGACACAGCTGAGATGGAAAAACAGAAAAAAGAACGCAAAGAAAGAATAGCGGCTGCCGGCGGGCAACTCTTAACCGCAGCCTTTATGTTTATGGGAGAGATGATGCCACAACCCCGGGACAGCGAAAAAGTGGGCCAAATGGCGAGCGCTTTTAAAAATACGCTGGAAGACTGCTTTGAGACAGATGAAGCCGGGCAGGTCAAGATGACGGTGAAGTTTGCCAATATGCAGGTGGTGGAACAATTATCCCAAACACTGGCCAGGCTGGCCGTGGCAGGGCAAGGGTGAGGCAACACAGATGACCCGGATAGTTATAAGGCGTTTTATTTTAGTTTGTAGCCGGTAACACCATGACACAACCTCTTGACATCTTTTCACAAGGCTCCGTAGAAGCCTTTGATCGGGGCGAAGCCGCGCAGCTGGTGGTGCGCCGTAATCGCAATCTGGGGAGTCTGCTTAATTCCGAGAGGGCCGTATACTATGTCCAGTTGTTATACCGCGTACTCCTTTACCGCCGGGAGCACGAGCTGGAGCCCCTGCATGAGGATATCTTTTCGGCTGTAAAAAGCGCCCAGGAGCGGGTGGCGGCGGACTCTTACGGGCCCGATGTTTTTAACCATGATATGCGTCAGCTTACGGAGTGGGGGCTTCTGGGTGAACGTTTGGAGAAGGAGCGTATTCGCGGATACAAGGACACCCGCAAGACCAAGTTTCGCTACACCTTGACAGGGGAGACCATCGCTTTTTTAGAATGGCTGGAAGCCCGCCTGCAGGAGGATCTGGAACCCAGGGTCTCTGATACCAGGGATTTGCTGGAGGAGGTTTGCGGGGTGGTTAAGGAGCTGGGGCGTCTTATCCGTGCTAGTAAAAACGGGGTGCCTCAGGAGCCTGCCGCCCGGCGTATACTATACCAGATATACAAGGCCAACGAACTTACACTTGAAATAAGTTCCAATCTTGGTGAATTTAATGCCCGGTTGCTGGCTTTTTTATTGCAGGATTATGAGCTGGCCGCTTTGCGGGAGCTGCTGGAGGCCCTGCATGGCTATGTAGACAAATACCTGGGTCAAATCGGCGGCTTGAGGGACACTCTGCTACCACAACTTAAAAAACTTAGGACCACCAGGTACTCCCGTTGCCTGCAGAATGCCTATGAGGTTATGGATAAAGAAAGGCGTTCAGCCCCGGCGCTTTTACGTACCGCGGGGGGACATAACCAGCACCCGGTTTCCATACCGGATGCCCTATGGCGTTTTTATGGTGATGGCGCTTCTCTGGACGCCCTGTGTCACCGCATTAATAACTCAGCCCTAAAGGTATGGAGGCGTATGTCCAGCCATCTGAAGGAGATGGAGCGCAAAAGCCACAGGCTGGAGGATTTACGCGATCGTATTCTGGAGTTTTCCAAACTGGGCACCTACCAGGTGCCGGGCGTTTTTCTTAACAGGCTTCTTTCCTGGGGTCACTATCGGGCCGATATGCATTATTGGGATCAGGGAGAGCTGGCTGACCCCCCCAGACCCCGCCGCGCTTCCTGGCATCGCCGCCGCAGTCCTTCGCTTTATTTAAGCACCAAATCCAAAGGCAAGGGTGCCGGGGTGAGTATGGAGCAGGCCCGCATGGAGCGCCTTGGTCAATGGTTTACCGATAAGCTTATTGCAGCTCACGGGGGTATTTATCCTGTCCCGGTCTCCAAGGGGAAATATGACAGCGAGGGAGATTTTGGTAAAATTCTGGAGTTGTCCCGGGCCGGTATTCTGGGCAAAGGCAAAAAATTAAACTCCCTGGGGTATATGCTTGACCTTAAAACCATGGGGGCGGCAGTGGAAATAGGCAAGGCAAAGTTATCTTTTAAGGAAATGGATTTGAACAGGGTGACTAAAACCGAAGACAACGGAAGGGTATAGTGGCTACAAAAGCAAAAATTAAGGTGTATCATGTCTGAGACCTGGGAGGGTTTACTCAAGCGCCAGGAAGAACGGGTTAAAGCTGTGCTTAATCTCCTGACTGAGGCTCCCTATTTTTACCGGGAAGATGATGAAAATGCCTTCAATTTTCTGCGCCGTCACCGGGGGGAGTTCGATACATTTTTTCAAAGATTTTTTGGCTGGAGCCTGGTGGTAGACGGTAAGTGCGCGCGGGTGTATAAGGAAAAGTGGTATAACAGCGCCATCACCGAGAGTAACCGTGATCTTTTTAATTTTACCAGACGGGACGAGTGCCTGGCCTTTATGATGGTGCTGGAGTTCTTTGAGCACCAGCTGGACGAAAATTCCATGACTGTGGAAGACCGGCACAATGTGCGTTTTTGCTTCGGCGACCTTCTGGAGTATTGTGCCCGGCGCTTTAGAGAGGTATTCGGTGAAAATGAAAAATACAGTGAAGAAGCCATCCGCGGCCGGGTACTGCGCCGCGTAGTTCCAGTTTTAGAGAAGTACCGTTTTCTGCGCAAACTGCCGCCTCCCGCCGATGTAACTATCCGGGAAGAGCAGACCATATATGAAGCCCTGCCCGCCCTCTACCATTACAACAGCAGCTACTTAAATAAAAACCTGGAGGAGCTGCAGGCCATTATTGGTGATAGCGGCGCTATACCTGAAGGTGCGGCAAACACCGGGGATAGTGATGAAAATGATGAGGATACAGAGGATAACGGGCATTAATACTGGCAAATTCAGGCTACTATCAAGATTAAAGGCGATGTATGAAAAAAAAACAGCAATATGATAATAAATCAGACGAGGATGCGCTTGTAGAGGAGGAGGATGTTGGAAATCCTATTATGGATAACCCTTTTGATCCATCGTTGATAAATATTGACCTTAAATCACCTACTATTTTTAACCTTATTGATAGATTATCTCAAACCCCCCCTGAAATTGATATTTATACAGAATTTCAAAGACGAGATGATTTATGGGATGAGGTAAAGCAAAGCCGCCTTATTGAATCTATTTTAATAAAGTTTCCTCTTCCGGCATTCTATTTTGATGGTACCGATGACAATAAATGGCTTGTAGTTGACGGCTTGCAAAGGCTGAGTGCTCTCAGGAATTTCATAATTAAAGGAACCTTAAAATTAACAGGATTGGAGTTTTTAAAGAATTTGGAAGGCAAGTTTTACAATGAGCTGACAAGGCCGTTAAAAAGGACTATTGATACCACTCAGGTAACAGCTCACATAATCAATCCAGGTACTCCCACTGAAGTTAAATTCAATATTTTTAAACGAATTAATACCGGAGGTTTAGTTCTTACTTCTCAAGAAATTCGTCATGCGCTTAATCAGGGAATGCCGGCTGTTTTTGTTGGGGAACTTGCGTCTCTCCAGGAGTTTAAGGACGCCACCGAAAATAAAATCAACGCATCAAGACTGCTTGACAGGGAGTTTGTAACCCGATTTACGGCTTTTTACCTTAATTCTCCATCACATTACTCTGGTGAACTGGATTCTTTTCTAAATTCAGCTATGTCTCAAATTGGAAGCTTAAGCAGGGTTGAAATAAAAACCATTAAACAAGATTTTAAGCAAGCGATGAGTGTGGCCTTAAAAATTTTTGGAACCTGGGCGTTTCGTAAAGCTGATCAATACCCTCATAAACGTAAACCTATAAGTAAAGTTCTTTTTGAAGTATGGTCTGTATGCTTGGCAAAACTTACTCAAAGTGATCGGGAAAAAATGGTTCAGAAAAAGGAAAAAGTGATGGAAAATTTTGTTTCTCTTTGTAAGAATAATAGTGCTTTTTTTTCCTCCATTACCTCAGGCACCGGCAAAAAAAGTAATATTGAATTTCGTTTTAAAGCAATACAGGCTTTAATAAAGGACGTGTTAAATGATTGAAAATATTGGCATAAATAATTTTAAATCATTAAAAGATGTGTTAATGGTAACACGTCCATTAAATCTTTTAGCCGGTTTAAATGCCATGGGGAAAAGCTCCTTCATTCAAGTACTGCTTTTACTTAAGCAAAGTGATGGTATCGGGTATTCCGGGCAGCTAAAGTTAAGGGGTTGGCTTATGAATATTGGTAAGGGCAAAGACGCTCTTTATCAATTTGCTGAAGAGGAAAAAATTAAAATATCATTAGGTCTAAAAGGAGGTGAGAGTTTATCCTGGTCTTTTTCCTATCAACCCGATTGGGAGTATCTTGAGTCTGGGGAGAAGAAATATGGAAAATCATTTACCAGCCTGATGGATGGGTTTCAGTACCTTTCCGCTGAAAGAATTGGCCCCCAAACCATGCATGATGTATCCCAACCTTCCATAGAAAATAAAATACTGGGAGTAAAGGGGGAGTATGCCATCCATTATTTGCAAGCTTTCGGTAATAGGTACAAAGTCAATAAAAAATTGCGGCATATAAATACACCAGGTCTTACTTTAATGAGTCAGGTGAATGGCTGGCTACAAGAAATTTCCCCTGGAATAAAAGCCAATATTGTTGAAGTGTCCGGGCTTGAAAAAATGCTCTTAAATTATGAATTTAAACTGGGTGTTGGTAGAACGGCCTCATATAAACCTGAAAATGTGGGGTTTGGCGTCTCTTATGCAATTTCAGTAATTACATCTTTGTTGGTTGCGGAAAAGGGCGACATTATAATAATAGAAAACCCTGAAGCCCATATACATCCCAAAGGGCAGGCCCAACTGGGGCGGCTATTAGCACTTTGTGCTTCATGTGGTGCTCAACTTTTTATTGAAACTCATAGCGATCATATTATAAATGGCATCCGGGTGGCGGTAAAAGAGAGTCTGATTCCCGGAGCAGACGTTAACTTCTCCTGGTTTAATAAGGTGACCACTGATAATGAACAATACACGGAAATAACGGGGATAAAAGTGGATGAAAAGGGAGAGTTAAGCCAATATCCTAAAGATTTTTTGGATGAATGGAGTAACCAACTATTAAAACTGGTATAGTTATGGATCTTATATTTAATGAATTATCCACACAGCCCATAGCTCATACTCGAGAAGGAGCCTATGAGCGTGTTGATTGTTTCATAGCAACCTTTAAACGTGCGCAAAGCCTGGGTTTTAATAAGATAAGGTTTGAAAATTCTATCTCTGAAATATACATGTCTCCGGATTTTACCCTTCACGACTTTTGCTCAACAAATAGGTTGAAAGGGCAATTACTATTGGGTCTGGCTCGTTATCCTTTTATAGATAGTGAAACTTCCGAAGAAAATCGTTTTTTAGAAAGCAACTTTTACTTGTTGAGGAACGGTCATCGAATTCCAGCATATGGGCTTGCGGCCGCATGGTTGTATGGTTCAATGGGAATTGGTTTTTTGTCAGAAGCTTTTTGGGACGCCTTTTTATACCAAATATTAATTACCGGAAGTGAAGAGCAGGCCACACATGTCTTATGTGCTTCAAAACCTAATCATTTCGAATCCAAAGAGTTTGATGATTGGATTAATAATCACCTTTTAAATAAGCTGATTCAAGGCCAGGGCTTTATCGATTTATTTCCAGAATATGATTTCTCAACCCGGGCGCGTAAAGACTTAAATTTTTGGGAGAATGATAAGAGTAAAAAGTATAGATTATTTCGGTTACTGCGGGATATTAAAATGTATCCCTTTATGGGAGGGCTGGGTAAGACAGAATCTTTGAAAGGTTATAAGGATACATATTCAAAACGTATTGATGACGCAAATCGGTTGGTTTACATTTTTACATCAGATAATAAAGTTGAAATTCTGGCATGTCATGGGCATTATGAAGATTTTTAAAACCATATAATTTATTAGGATAATATGCCCAAAGATACTACAACCCCCAACATAAAAAACAACAACCTGCTGATGGAGGAAAAGGGCAAGGATTTCCAGACCTATACAATCCGGCGTGTGCGGCTGGTCAATTTCCACAACTTTCAGAATGAGACTATTGAAATTAAAAATGGCGGTCACCTGTTTTTACTCGGGGACAACGCCTCAGGTAAAACCACTATCCTGGATGCCGTACACTATGTATTAAGCGCCGGGCGTTTTATGGAATTTAATTCCGCCGCCCGGGTGGCGGGCAGGGGTGCCGGCGGCCGCAGGCCTCAGGGCATTGTCATGCGCTACAACGTGGATACGGGCCCCCTCAATAAGGATGGCGGCGTCAGCTATGCGGCTATTGAGCTCTCGGGTCGTCATGGTAAACCGCTTACACTTGGCCTGGGGCTGGCCGCTTACAGTATGGAGGAGCGCATCCAGCGCTGGGGCATTATTAAGGAAGCGCCCCTGGAGTCTATCCCCTGGCTTATGGAGGAAGAGGGCCGCCAGCGGGTTACAGGGCTCAAGGAGATGCGTGAATTAATTGAAGGAGGCTTCTATAATATAGGCGCCTACGAAAAAGAGTTGGCCCGCAGGTTGTATGGCAGCGAGGAAATTTTTGCTGAAACCTGCCGTTTTATGTCCATGGGTAAGGCTTATCGCGAGATAGCGGCGGGTGCCGGTGACTACCACGAACTTTTCAAATCCCTGCTTCCCGAGCCCAAAACTGACTTGTTTGACCGCATTATAGACACCCTCAAGAGCCTGGATGAGAGCCGCAGCCTGTTGGAGGACATGAATAAAAAGTATCTCTACCTTACTGCCCTGGTTAAGATGACAGTAGATATAGATGATGCCCGGGAAGCTATGGCACGCTACCACTGGCTACTGTGCTATATGGAGGCCGAAAACCTTCTGCGTCAAAAGGCCCTGGTTCAGGCTAAGGCCCGGGAGGCATCAGCGCTTCTCGCCGAGCTGCAGGGGTCTATCAGTACATGTCGGCGACGCCGCGAACACAATGAGGCGCGTTTACTGGATCTTAAAAGCCGTGATACCGGTGGAGTAGTACGTCAGGAGCGGGATCTTTCCCGCGACCTGGAGCGCCGCCGGGCCAGGCAGGCACCCTTAGCCGTGAGCGTTGACGGCTGCCGGGGGCTTCTAAAGGAAATAACTGATGAAGTAGCTCTGCTTGGTAAGAGTATATATAAGACCGGAGATGGTCTGGGCTCCCGCCTTCGGACTTTGGCCGGGCAATGGAATTTGGACACCGAAAATGTACCAGCCCAGTTGGAGGCTCTCTCACCCTCTGGTAATTTAGCAGAGTGTTTTAGTGTTATCCATAGTGAGCCTTTAAGGCAGAAGGTGGAAGATGAAATCCGTGACAGACAACGGGGTGTAAATGAATGTGAATTTAAAATAGAGGGTTTGCGGGCACAGGCACATACACTGGATAAGGCTATTGCCCAATTAGAAACTAAAAAGGAGTTACATCCTGCTCTGCCAGGTTATAATGAGGCCCTTAATGATTTTAAGGACGCGGGCATAAAGGCTCAGGCTCTTTACGAGTTGCTGGAATGGTCTCCCCGGTTGTCGGCCGATGACCGCTCATCGGTTGAGGCCCTGATTGGCGAAGAGGTACTGGGCACCTTTGTGGTAGGAGCAGAGGATTATGAAGCGGCCAGGGAGCTTTTGCTGGGGCGGTATTCTGGTCTTAGACTTTGCAAGGCCCAATCCAGCTTAGAGGACCTACCACACTGGGAGCGGAACGCTTTTAGTACACAAGACTCCCACCCGGCCGCTCTGGTCTGTCTGGCGCAGGAGATGACCACAAACTATGGCCCGGATTTTGGCACCTGCCTTGCTAATCCCACTGTGGCTTTCCGTGCCCATGAAAGGCAGCTGGGGGTGGAAGCCGCTCAGTGGGTGGGCCCTGAGGCCCGCAAACGGGCGCTGGAACAGCATTTACACGCCTTGCAGACTGAATTGCAAACTTTGAGTGCTAGCCGGGAAGAACAGGAGGCCCGCATGGGTCTGCTGCAGACCGAATTATCCCGGTTAGAAGAGTTCCGGGCTGCTATCAATACTGGTTTCAGCGATATTGGCGTCATGTGCGGGCAGTGGTCGTTATTAAAGGAAAAACAACGCAATCAAACAGAAAGGTTGGAGGCGGAAACCCTTTTGTTAAAAGAGGTAGAAGAGGAGATAGGGCATTTACAGGAGCGGCTTGGGGGTTTGAGGGAAATTATTAAAAACCAGGGCCTGGAGACTATTGAGGAAGAAATTAGGGTTGTAGAAAAAGAACAGAATAATTTGGAAGAAGAATATACAGATTTTCTACAGAAAGACGGTGCCTGCCGGGAGCAAAAACGTGTGCTGGCTCAGGAGGAAGATGCCCTGGTAAAGAGGTATGAACAACGGATTTCTGATTTAGAAAAGCATTCTGCCCAAATCACCGCATTGCGCCCGGAGGTTGAGGACGCCGCTTATTATGTGCTGCGCACCCGTCAGGGGGCCAACTTTAAAGGTCCCGATCATGTAGAGGCCTCTCTGCGGGAGTCTGAGCGCAGGGAGAGCGGCTTACAGGGGGCGCTTAGTGAGAAGTTGAATGATCCTGTATATGGCGCGGTCTTCGGTTTTAGTTATCAGGCCCAGGGTAATGCTCTCACTGACAGGCGGGACAGGCCCGTGGCGGATCTGGCCGTGGAGCAGCAGAAGGCCATTGCCGAACAGGAAGAGGTCATCAACGAAAAAACAAATGAACTGTTTAAAAAGATTATAGTAAATGAGATGGTGCGCTTTTTCAGCGGGCATATATCGCGCCTGGAATCCATGGTGCACCGCATTAATATTTTACTGAGTGATAAGCTGTTTGGCAATACCCGCTACCGCCTGGAGCTTACCAGGGAGGACCGCTTCAAACCCTTTATAGAGGCCATACACAAGTTTAACCCCTTTGACAACCAGACAGGGGAAGTACTGCGCCAGTTTATTGAGGACCACAAGGACGACATACTTAATTCCGAGGTAGACTCTGTACCCGCGGCCCTGGATTACCGCAACTGGTACACATACAATTTAAAAATGTTTACTGCCGGTGACGCTACTGGCGGGCAGGCGCACAATCCGGGTGTGGTCATGGATCGCCACACAAAAAGTATGGGCTCGGGCGGGGAACAGGCGGTGCCCAACTATCTCACTATCCTCACCATCACCCACTTCCTTTTTGGCGGTAACCGCATACGTGTACACGCACTGCTTTTTGACGAGGCTTTTTATGGAATCGACGCCGGCCGCCGAGATCAGCTCCTGGCCTTTGCCGACGATTTGGGCCTGCAGCTTTTGGTAGCCTCTCCCGATCAGGACGGAGTTAAGCGTGAAATACGCAACTCCACCACTCTGCTGGTGGTAAAAGACGAAAACTATGATGTGCACCTCTACCCCTTCCACTGGAAGAACCTCCAGGGGGAGCAAATCGACCTGCTGAATACCGATGAAGGCGACGGGAAGGAAGTTAAGTTTACCGAAGAACTGGGTGAATAACCCGGGTGCAAAGGATGCTCAGGGATATTCTTATAGTTCAGCCTCCTAAAACTATGATGCGTTATACAAAAAAAATCTCGGAAGCCATTACCCAAACCCCGGCTCTTCGCCAGCCTCTGGAAAAGATCTGCGGGGCTTATGGCAGGAAGCTACAGCTTCCCAAAACGCTTAAACTGGGCGTTGTCGAATACACGCTTTCCCGGGATAACGCTTTATTTGATCTTTTTGGCCATCATGCTCTCAAAATCGGGCCGGACGGGGCCGCTGTGCTTTCTTTTGCAAAACTATTCACGGGCTGGGAGGATGAGGACATTAACCGGTGGGTGGAGGATCTTCATCTGGTTCTAGGATTAAGTATGCCCAAAACAGATTACAAAATGGAGGCTTATGGGAAGTTGGATATCCTCCTGGAACAATGGCGTCTGTCTTACCCCCGGCTTGCCGATGTGTATGTATATCTTAAGTCCAGGTATGCACACTCTCCAGCCATGATAAAAAAAGTTAAAGCCCGAGGTGTAGAACCCCTAAAGGCCCGCTGGTTTAAAGCGGGTGAAATCGTCACCTTCCTCCTGGATAATGCTGAGGCAACCACCTTGTCCGATCTGGGCGCCAGGTTTTGTAATGACAGCAAGGCGCTGCGCTCGGGCGCTTTGCTGGGTCTGGTTACTGAGGCCCTGGCCGTGTTGGAGGGTGAAGTTGTAGCCGAGGGTAAACCCGGGGGAGCGATTGCGCAGGTTAATCAAAACCGGGAAACTTTATTAGAAAGGTATAATATTGTCTCTAACCCTTCGGCAGTTAAGGTGACATTTTATGGGCCCATAGTCTATTACAAAAAAGGACGCAAACTGGATTATGCTCATTGTCTGTTTGAGTTGGGGGAAACGGCTACTTTATCATTGGATAATTTAGCTGATATTGAAAGAATAGAACTTCCTGCAGGAATGCCTGTATTGAGCTGCGAGAACGAAAGCCCCTTTTACGCTCTGGTTCGGAACAAGTGGGAGGGTGTAGTAGTATATACTCAGGGCTTTCCTAATACGGCGGTTAAAAAATTATGGTCTCTTCTATATAACTCCCGTCCGTCAGCCCCCCGGTATCACTGGGGGGACAGCGACTTAGCCGGGCTCCGTATTGCGGCCATATTACACAGTATAGGGTCCCTGGCCTTATGGCGGTGTGATGTGGATGAACTGAGGCGTAACCGAGGGTCGTTAACGTCATTGGGCGGAAAAGAGAAAAAGGCGGCGGCCGCGTACTTAAAGGGTCATCCTGATTTTGCTTTTAAGGAAGAACTGACCTATACGCTGCAAAACGGCTGGCTGGAGCAGGAAGCCTGGCAACCCCCGCAGACTTCCTGATTCTTATGTAATAACTCACAACTAAAGTGTAATTTTGGGAGTCTAAGTCCCAAAAACACCTATTAAAATCATTTTAATATTGAATTATGGGAGTATAAGTCCTATAATTAAGCTTATGAAGTACCTTAACCGTATGATAGAAGCTAAAATTAAGGAATGGTTCAAACATTATCCCGTTTTACTTGTTACCGGTGCCAGGCAAGTGGGCAAGTCAACATTGGTAGATAATCTTTTTAAGGATTCAGTTACAAAAATAGTATTCGACCCGGTTCAAGATGTCAGTAATGCAAGGGAAGATCCAGATTTCTTCCTGCAAAATATCAAACTTCCCGCCTTTTTAGATGAAATCCAATACGCACCTGAGCTTTTGCCCTCTATAAAAAGGCACATAGACAAGGCCCCTTCACCGGGGCAGTTTATATTGAGCGGTTCACAGAATCTGTCAGTATTAAAAGATATCTCTGAGTCACTTGCCGGCCGGGTGGGTGTCATAGACCTTTACCCCATGTCACAGCGGGAGCTTCGCTCCAACACATTACCGGTTTCATTTTTATATGACTGGGTCAATACCGGTACTCAGATGCCTTATCAGGAGGTCTCTCCAGCTGTTTCACTTTACGAGGCCATTTGGCGTGGGGGTTACCCCAAACTTATTGAGTTCCCCAATTCCCTAATACCTGGGTTCTTTCAATCATATCTGCGCACTTACATTGAAAGGGATGTAAGAAAAACCGCCAACATTAATAATTTACAGGAATTTGGCCGCTTTTCGGGCCTGCTATCGGCATACACAGCCCAGCAAATTAATCCAAATGAAATTGGCCGAGAGCTGGGCATAGACAGGAAGACCATTAGCCATTGGAAGCAAATTGCCCAGGCTACCTATCAATGGTATTCTATCCCGGCTTTTACCAGGAATCCGGTTAAAAAAACTTCTGGAAAACAAAAGGGGTATTTTTGTGATACGGGTTTTGCGTGTTATCTGCAACGGTTGTCTTCTCCTCAATCTCTGAGTAACCACCCCATGCTGAGGAGGTTTTTTGAGTCATTTGTGTTTATGGAAATATTAAAAAGTATTCAAAGCTGGCCACTTGCGCCAGCGCTTTATCATTACCGTACTTATGCCGGAGCAGAGGTAGATCTTATATTAGAGTATAACGGCAAGCTGTTCCCCGTGGAATTTAAATGCACATCACAGCCCAAGCGCAGCCACACAAAAGGGTTCAATTCATTTGCTAAAAATTACCCATCTGAGCAAATACAAAAAGGCCTGGTGATTTGCTCTGTGGAAAGCCCTGCCTGGCTTAGCGACGAGGTGTTGGCAGTGCCCTGGTGGCTTATTTAGATTCTTTTCTCCTTTTTAAAACAGCTTTAGCTGTCGTCTTTCTATTGTCTGATTTATCAGTCCTTTTTAAAACAGCGTAAGTCAAGCACCATGCCGTGCCGCACGTAGGCGCGCCCTCGCCCTATGCGGTTGGAATAGTCAGCGTAGCGTTCCAGGTTTTTATTCCAGGAGATCCCCCACCACTTGCAGGCAATTTAATGACCCTCTACGGATATAGGATCCAGATTTCCCCCCTTGGTTTGCAGCCTTGGACTGCTGCGGCGATCCGGCATGGATACGAGAATAATTGCAGTAGCCGCGAACATCCCGCTCCACCTAACTCCAATCGAAGAAGCGTGCTTCATAAATTCGCGAGCGGATATCTGAAGGAAGTGACATTATCAGCCTGTTTAATTAGCATTGGTTGACCTGCAACTAAGTGAGGAATTGTGATTTTAGGAATTAGCGGCGGCGGAAGAGCAAATGGGCAAACAGCCATGTTAATCAGGGCCATATTAGAGGCTTCCGGCT
>CAZRWX010000050.1:0-17208 GCA_964603925.1 uncultured Bifidobacteriales bacterium
ACCCTTAACCAGGCGTAACCCCGGGAAAAGGCAGTTACAGCGAATATTGGAGCCGCTTAAGGCCAGTTCAATGCTCTGCTCAACCACAGTTTTAAGGGATACATCTTCTATAACAGGTACACCGCCCCGGGAGAATGTTAACAGCCTTTGGGTTAGCTCCTGTGCCCGGTTAAAGGATTTAAGGGCGTTATTAAGGTATAGCTTTACTTTGTCGGGCTGGCTGGCCAGCTTCCGGGCCAGGTCTATATTACCAAGTATGCCCGCCAGCAGGTTGTTAAAATCATGAGCGATACCCCCTGCCAGCTGACCAACAGATTCCAGCTTCTGACTTTTCTGCAGTTCCTCCTCGGATTTTCGACTTTCTGTTATATCGCGAATAAAGCTGACCACCTCGTTGTTACCGCTGTGACATATACGTGCTTCATATACTAACTCCCTGCCCTTAATGGTCATGGCGTATTCAACCACCTGCACTTCCCGGGTGGCAATGGACTTATTGATAGCGTCCTGAATCTGTGCTTGCTTTTCGGCGGATATTGGTAATTGCTTAATGGATGAGCCGATGAGGCTTTTTCTGGATCGGAATAATTTGGCATTTTTGTGAACGTGAATGTCTGTAATTGTGCCTTCATTATTTATTCGGAACATTAAGTCCGGACTGGCATTTAACAAGGCGGTAGTGCGTTGCTCATTTTCTCTCAGGGTCTCCCTGGTACGGGTATTTTTTAAGGATATGGCCGCCATCTCTGCCAGAGCGCCCGCCATGTGGCTGTCTCTGGCGTTGAAGTCGGCTGGTTTATTGGCCAAACCCATAATGCCGATGACCTTACCAGAAATAATTAGAGGGGCAAAAAGCACATTTGTAAGCCTGGCATGGCCTTGGGGCATGAATTTAACCCATTTTGATTTCATGAAATTATTTTCATATACGCATTTACCAGTTGTATATGCCTGGGCGCGCAAGCCCCTGATGGGCATGGGCAGTTCTGGATTAACCGTGCAGGGCACACCCCCGGCTTCTAAAAATAAAACCTCATTCTCCTCCCCATCTTCACTTAACAAGGCTATATAGCCTGAGGCGGCGCCAGTGATCTCCCTGCCTATGTCAAAAATTCTGCGGGCGGCGGATTTAAAATCATCCTCTTCGATAACGGCCCTGGTACTGCGCAGCAGGGCGTCAGACTCTTCTGACTTTTGCTGAGCCAGGGAGCAGGCTGTTTCCAAATCTCTTTCGGCGGATTTACGCTTAGTAATATCAAAGGTGAGTATTTCGGCTCCGCCAAAGCTGCCGTCCGGCCTGGACCACGGGTAGGCGCGGTGCAGCAGATATCTGTCTTTGCCATGGCTGTCCCTTGCCCATAACTCAACCTCCTCCATCTCCTTGTTTTTGAGTACTCGCGTAATACTTGCAAGCATGTCCTGGTAAGAGTCTTTGGTAAAAAAGCTCTTAATGGCCTCAGGCCCCTTACCTATGATGGCCTCCGGTTGGTAACCGGTAAGTGCCTGGAAGAATTTGTTAATAAAAAGGAAATTACCCTGACTGTCTACGCGCGCTATAGCACCGGGGATATTGTCCAGCAGCGAGCGGTATTTTTCCTCACTCTCCAGCATATCCTGCTCAAACTCCACCCGCAGCAGGGCCAGCGCATACAGGTGGGCAAGCTGGGACACCGCATTCTGGTCCATGTCCCTAAAGCCCGTGGGTGAATTGGCCAGGGCAATGAGGCCCATAAGCCTGCCCCCTAAAAGGGCGGGTACAGCGAGATAGTTTTTAAGAGGCACATGCCCCTGGGGAATGCCGCCGCTGGATTCATGGGACCCTGGGTCATTGGTATAAAAGGGCTTTTTAGTATTGAGAGCATGGCCCCATAGCTTGCCATATTTTTTATTGGCACTTATGGGGAACCGAATTTTTTTGTCACTGGAATTTTTTACAGGGCAGGATTCCATCATTTGTGTAAGTGTTTGGCCCACATTATCGCCGGTGGTGTGGTCTATGGCTGAGACAAAACCATGATCGCAGCCGGTGAGGGACTGAGCGTACCTTAGAATATTGTTAGAAATTTCTTCAATAGTAATTTCGGGCCTTATCAGGCTCTCGGACAACTCGGCAATAGCGCCGTTTATGCTGAGCTCCCACTCCAAAGCGGCTGCAGCTGCCCTACGGTCAATGGTATTGGCAAATATACCAGACAGTGTTTTTAACAGCGCTATCAGATCCTGAGGCCAGTCCCGGGTTCCATTAACAGTACTCAAACCCATAAACCCCAGCTTTTTGTAATTGGATACCATAGGCAGTGCGATGAGAGATTTAACTTTGCTTTTATTTAAAGCCTGCCAGGCAAGGGAGCCTTTGGGGGGCATGGTGCCTGGTCCGGAAATATGTAATAACCCTTTTTGTATGCGGTTAACCAGCCAGCTGAACTGGCGGCGGTTGAGGTTCTGATGCTCATTTTTATATGATGTAATACCTTTGGCACACCACTCATAGGTGCAGGACATGGTTTTGTCACGGTGATGGTATTCAAATATATAGGCCCTGTCCACGCCCGCAAACCGGCCCACCTCACTTAAGGCCCAGCTTACCTCAGAGGGGATGTCGTTGGGCTTAACATTTATAAACCTGGTAGATATACTCAGAATAAGGTTCTCCAGCCTTAAACGGGATTTTAAACCAGTTTGTGGATCTTGACTGACGGCGGATGTATGTGTACTCAGAATTCCACCTTTAGGGCTTTGTTTGTTCATGAATAACCTGTATATGATATGGTACTAACTGGTCAGGTATTTAAAATAAAAACCCCAATTTGCCCGAAATGACAAGGGGAAACATGAAATGGTGTTTATTTCTGGATACCTGAAAAGCTACCTACAATATTATTATAGCAAAGGATACAATATTTCGAAAGAATATTTGGTGATGTTTAGCAGAGAAAACTTGGATCAATTGGCAAAGTAGTCGTTTACTGCCTGTATAAGTACAGAGGGCCTGGAGGATTTAGAAATTATTCTGTAAAGCTCTCTGCCTTTGCCGTAGAGGGCCTGGATATCGCTAAGTTCCTTTTGAATGAGCTCGGAGCCTACATAACCCGAGAATACTATAATGGGGATATTACATTCATCATCCTCCCATATATGATGGAGTACATCCTGACCCTGGCCGCCCTCATCCTCAGAAAGATTAAGGTCTAAAATAATAAGCTCGGCCTTAATAGCGCGCATATTGGCCATGGCGGCTGATTTTGCCGTAATAACCTCATAACCCTCATTATCAAGCAACTCACTATAGGCGGTGATAACATCGTCATCATCATCAACCAGCAAAATTTTATGTTTTTTAGCCATATTACCTAAAATTATATATCAAATAGACAGCACAGTGCAAGTTTAATTTAATAATAGTGGTGTTGGTACACCCGGTATAGGTAAAAGCTCCCGTTTACGGTTTGGTACACGCTGTCACTCCGGTAAACTTCCTTTTCCGGCATCCTGAGAACCGCTGCTGCCGTCGTATCCAGAATCCTCTTTACCCACATCTGTTTTACCAGATTCCGAGTCAAAGTTCCTGTCGAATTTTTTCCTTTTCTCTATAATTTTATTCTTCTGATAATCGCTTACATAAGGGCCTTTGGAGCGGCGGTTCTCTGAGAAATTAAATACTGTAATAGCGGCTTCACCGGAAATTGGGCAGCGGTGTTCGCACAAACCGCAGCCAAGGCACAGGTCTTCGTCAACCACTGGTACTTTAAAGGGGCCGGTGGTGGTGTCCAGCCACTTAATGCTGATGGCGTTGTAGGGGCATACCTCATCACACACCAGGCACACTTTGTTCTGTTCCCAGGGCAGGCAGCGATGACGGTTAAGTACTGCCGTGCCAATTTTAACAAAGCGCTTTTCCTCATAGGTAAGGGTGCGCAGGGCGTCTGTGGGGCAGGCGTGGCCGCAGATGTGGCACTTTTCTTCGCAACCGCCTATGCGGGGCACTATGCGGGGTGTGAACCATTTACCCAGGCCAAACTCCAGACCGCCGGGCTGAATACTGCTGGTAGGGCACACCTTCATACAGTTACCGCAGGAGAGGCAGCGGCCCAGGAACTCCTGCTCCGGTAAGGCCCCGGGCGGGCGGATAAGCCTGCCGGTAATTTCCTTATGGGTTTTAGCGTCTGTTTTAAAAACCGGCAAAAGGCAGGCGGCACCGGCAACGCCCGTTATCAGTTGCCTCCTGTTTAAGTCTGCGGGCAGTGTCTCGGCCTGTATATGGGGGCCAAAGTCAAAGGAACTGCAGGGGTGGTTACGGTCTGTACATATACCGCACACAACGCACTCGGCACCATTGGTAATGTAGTAGTCTCTTTCGGGAATGGCTCTGGTGGGGCACTTTTTCTCACAAAACCGGCAGGTGTCGCAAGTCTCCTGAACCACACGCCTTTTAAAACGCGCGAAGCGCCCTGTTATACCCAGGAAAGCGCCGGTGGGGCATACGTACTGGCACCAGAAGCGCTTGTCCCAGAAACTACCAGCCAGGATTAAGGCAAAAAGGAAAAGGGCGCCCTCTGTGCCATACATATACACCGGGCGCATATTGTTGTATACGGCCGACTCTATACCCAGGAAATCCCATAACGGGCGTAACCCGCCAAGGCCGATATTTTTAAGAAGCCAAATAAGTGGGTAAAGGAGTATGGTGACAATACGTGTAAAAATGGAGAGTGGGTCTGTTATTAAAGGAAAGAGATAACCAAAGGCCGCCAGCACAATAAGTATAAAGAGGATGCCGTATTTAAGCTGTTGCAGACCTTTACCGGGACGATGCTCCTTCTGCAGAATTGGTTTCTTTAGGATATAGCGATCGAAAAAATCTATGGTGGAGCCCAGGGGGCAAAAAAAGCTGCAGAACACTCTGCCGAAAATTGCGGTAATAATGAGCGTTACCAGGGATATCAGGACATAGCTCAGTATAATGGCGCGGGATGCCACACCAGCTAAAAGCGCAATTAAGGGGTTAAGGCGCAAAAACCAGTCGCTTGACAGGCTATAGGCGCTGGGGCGAGTATTAACCCATATTATTGTGATTAAAATGAGTGAGAAAAAGAATATCTGACTGGTCTGCCTTACTTTACGAAGTTTCCACACTAGGGCGCTGTCCTTTTTTTACCAGTAATATAGCGAATAGGTAAAAGAATACACCCGGTAAGATCACCAAAATGAACGCTGCCTGATGTAAATGATCCCTTCGCGTTCTTAGCGCCCTTCGCGGTTCAATTATTATATCAGTGGATTACAGAGGCTAAATCCTGACGGTAGGCGTCCAGATCCTGGATATCATCTTCCAGTTCCTCAATTTTCATCTTTCTTTCCACATCTTTACCTGAGGAATGCTCGCCTACGCAGTTGGCTTTAGATTTTGATGTTTTAATGGCTTGCAGGCGTGCTTTTTTTTCTTCCAGTTGAGCCTGAATATCTGACATATTGACCTCCCGCAGATAAGATTTACGGTATTTAGGTCATTAATAACGGCAGAATGTTACGGTGAGATAAGGCTTAATTTTGGGAAATAGGTCTTATACCTGGCTTTGTCCCTTGATACTAAGGTCATACCCCCTGTAAGAGCATGGGCGCCAATAAAAAAATCTGGTAATGGCGTTTTTTTATTACCACCCCTTTTTTTATAGTCCAGGAAGCATTTTCCAGCTAAAAAGGCAGCTTCCCAGGGTATATTTTCCCGTTGGAAGTATTGATGGGGAAGGGCCGCTTCCAGGTCTTCAATTTTGGAAAATCCTATGGAAACCTCAGAGTATATTATGGGATTTATTACCAAACTTGAGGTTTCGGCAAGCGCACTTAATTTAGATGAGGACCATTGATACCAGTTTTTATCCTCAAGTAGTATATCAAGCAGTACATTGCTGTCGATTAGAACTCTATTATTCACAAAAATCAACCCCTGGTAAGAGCCATAATTTGTTCTGTAGACATTTTAATGTCGCCCTTGCCCCGCATGGCATTAATTAATTGGGATCCGCGGCTATTTTTTTGGGCTTTCTGCAAATATACCCTGCCATTCTTCAAGATAAAATCAATTTCAGAATGAGGTAAAAACCCCATCTGCTCTCGAATTTCCTGGGGGATGGTGACCTGGCCTTTTGATGTGATTTGCATGGGCAGCTCCTGGTAATAGTAATACTGGTAATAGTAATACTAATATATAGTAAAATTATTAATTCAGCAAATTGATCCCTTCGCGTTCTTAGCGCCCTTCGCGGTTCAATTATTATATCAGTGGATTACAGAGGCTAAAACCTGACGGTAGGCGTCCAGGTCCTTAGCAACTGGTACGTACTTAAGCCGGTGCGTATTAACTACTTCAAAATTCATCTCTTCAAGCTCTTTTTGAATAAAGGTTGTGCCCTGGCCGCCCCAGCCATAGCTGCCGAAAGCAAGCGCTTTGCGGCTTCCGGGGCTTAAGCCTTTAAGGTAGTGTAGAAAACCTGCTACAGAGGGCATAATGCCTGTGTTGAGAGTGGGGGAACCTACACAGATATATTCGGCCTCTATAAGGTCGGTCATAACATCGGATATATGGGTACAGGCCAGGTTGCGCATAATGGCAGCATAATGTGCTTCTTCGAAGGCATCTCTTACTACGCCAGCCATTTTAGCTGTTGATTGCCACATGGTATCGTAAATAATGATGGCCTTTTTTTCCAGGGTATTAGACGCCCACTTTGTATAAGAATCCATAATTTCTGGAATATGGGTGCGCCAAATAGCGCCATGGCTGGGTGCTATCATATTAATATCCATACCCGCGGCAGACTGCAGTTCTGACTGCACTTTTTTTGAATATGGCAGGCCAATATTGGCATAATATTTTTTTGCCTCCTGGAGTACAATGTCCAGCGGGCATTTATCATCAAAACGATTATGGCAGGCAAAATGCTGGCCGAATGAATCATTGGAAAAAAGAATTTTTTGCTCTGGCATATAGCTGACCATATTATCGGGCCAGTGAACCATGGGTGTAAGCAGGAAGTTAAGAGACATAGCGCCAAGTTTAAGCTCCCCGCCAGTTTTAAATGTTTCATACTTCCACTCCCCGCCAAAATGGGCCTTAAGGCCACGCTCACCAGCGGGGGAGGTGATAATGGTTGCACCTGGCGCGGCTTTTATAACCTCCGGCAGGGAGCCGGAGTGGTCCAATTCTGCGTGATTGGCGACAATGTAATTGATTTTGGCCGGGTCGATAATATCCTGTATCCGGCTGAGCAGTTCATGGGAAAAATTAGCCTTGACGGTATCAATAAGAGTGACCTTTTCATCCAGAATGAGATAGGCATTATAGGTAGTGCCCCTTTGAGTAAGGTACCCGTGAAAATTGCGGACATCCCAGTCTATGGCTCCTACCCAGTAAATATTTTCAGCAATTTGTACAGCTTTCATAACTTCATTCCTTTTAGGTTTTTTGGAAAAGTATTTTTTCCCAAACAAAACAAGCAGAGGGGCAATTTATCATGTCTCTACTTGTTTGCAAAAAAAAGGCCCCGATTCCCTTTTCAGGGCTTTTAGGCCTGAAAATAGTAATCGGGGCTGAAATTAGAATGACTTTATCAGCTGAAATAGTCTTTTAAACCATCAGTGTTGGGTTTCATAGCTTTGTCACCCTGGTGCCAGTTAGCGGGGCATACTTCACCATGTTTTTCAGTAAACTGGAGGGCATCAACCAGGCGCAGGGCCTCATCTATACTGCGGCCTAAATCCAGGCTGTTTACAGTTTGTGACTGCACTATGCCTTGTTTGTCTATAAGAAATAAACCGCGCAGGGCCATACCCTCCTCAAGCAGAACATCGTAATCCTGAGAAATGGTTTTGTTAAAATCTGATACCAGCGGATAGGTTACTCCCTCGATACCACCCTTTGATTTAGGGGTCTCCAGCCAGGCAATGTGGGAAAACCAGGAGTCTGTAGATACTGCAATTACCTCAGTATTTTTAGCCCGAAAGTCTTTAAGCTTTTCCTGAAAAGCATGAAGCTCTGTGGGGCATACAAAGGTAAAATCCAGGGGGTAAAAGAAAAGTACCACGTATTTTTCCCCCCTAAACTGGGATAGAGTGAAATCTTCTTTTATCTGTCCCTTTACAACAGCTTTGGTTTTGAAATCCGGTGCTTCTTTGCCTACTAAAACTGACATTTGCTCCTCCTGGGGGTTTAGATGGTTTTATTATGATTTAATCTCTAATAATTGTCTATTTTTAGCAACTGATTGTTTCAAACTTTTTTTAAAATTTTCTCTGTAATTATTTAAGTTCTAAAGGAACATATTATATAGTTTATTAAAATTACATGTTAGTACCCGGAGGTTTCCATGATAGACACAGCGGAAGAAATTCTTAAAATAAACAAAAGAGCCCATGTATTTGCGCCTCCTTCCCTTACCCTTAAGCAGGCTGTTAAGTACATGGCCGATCAAAGGGTGGGTGCTTTACTGGTTAAAGAGGGTGATAAAGTTACTGGTATCTGGACAGAGCGTGACCTTCTCAGGATAATGGCAGGGCCTGATCTCGATCTTTATAGTGCAGTTATTAAAAATCACATGACCACCGATCTTCATTACGCCAGGCACTCAGAAAACTGCGTACAATTAATGGATAAGATTCTTGGCCTTCGTATCAGGCACTTGCTCATACAAAAGGAGGGCGAATTTCTCGGTATTCTTTCTTCTGGTGATGTCCTCAGGGTAGCCTTGCGGGACAAGTACCTGGAGATGAAAAAACATAATCAGGAAATGAGCTGGCAATATTACGAAGAATGGAAGTGGCCGGCTAATACAGACGAAATCCCCCCCAATATTATCAGGTAAAACTGCTGGGGTTTGAGAAGCACCTCTTAAAACAAAATTAGTTTCTATTTTTTCTATGCAATTATAAGCTAATGTCTGATGAGCATTCTCACATCCTTCGTCTCTCCTTCGACTGCGCTCAGGACAGGCTATCAGGATGACAGTTGGGATATGCTCCATCAGTTTATTAGAATGCATCCGCCTAAGGCGGATCCATTCTAATGGCTGTTTTTTACCCAAAGGAGTGTTCTTATGGCTTTAAATATACCCGTATTAACAATAGAAGGTACCAGCCTGGCAGAGTCCTACGAAAAGGCCCTTTTGGCTCTTTACAAAAATGGGGTGCGCTTCAAAACTCAGTATGATAAAGCTGACAGCCCCCTGAGTATAGATTCCACCGTTAATATTACCATTAAAGAACCAATGACAGATCCCATGATCCATAAAGCTTTCCCCAGCGGTATAGACGATCTTAAAGAGTACGTTATGGAGCTGGAGGGCGCCAAAGACCACTGGGTTAAAAATATAAATGACCCCGATGACACCCGGTGGGAGTACACCTATCATGGCCGGTTGGCAGCTTATGGCGCCTGGCGGGTACTTTCAGACGGTGATTCCATTGAGACAGGGGCTTTTAAAGTCAATCAAATCGAAAAGGTTATAGAAAAGCTGGCCGCTCAGCCATATACCCGCCAGGCTCAAATGATTACGTGGATGCCCAATATGGACTTCGACTGTTACGACCCCCCGTGCCTGCAGTCTCTCTGGTATCGCATAATGGAGGATGATAAAGGCGTACAGTGGCTTAACTGTAATGTGCGTTTTCGCAGTAATGATGCCTGGGGTGCCAGCTTTATGAATATGTTTGGTTTCATCATGTTCAATAAGGAGATTATTGCGCAGGGTATAGCCAATAAAACCGGCAAAGTGGTTAAGCTGGGCCGCCTTAACTGGCAGGCAGATTCCTACCACATTTATGGTAAGGATATCCAAATGGCTGAGCAGCAGCTTTTTAACCGTCTGGAGGAATTAACATTTGAGGAGCGTGTTTACAATTTTCACGATCCTTTTATTAAAGAAATGTTTGATTCAGCCGAGGTTAAAATTAAGCAGAAGATCCAGCGTTACGACGAAGATCACCGTAAATAGCCGCCATTTACCCCTTTGACTGCCATTGATACCGCATCATGAGGGTGAAGGCTTTCTTCATGAGTTACTTTGATAGAGTAATCTGTTACTTCGGCATAATGTTCCAGGGCTTGTTTAATTTTACGGCCGGCGTCTTCACAAAACATCAGGTTTTTACCATTTAATCGGGCAAATTCCTGCTCATCCTCTCTTTTTACAGCTGCCTGTACTGGTGTTTGCAGGGCATCTTCAACCAAAGATATGAGTTGGTCAAAATTCATGGCAATTTCAGGATTATTAGATTTGATTTTAACAGCCGCCCGGCTTCTCTGGGAATGAGGAGTGGCTATTATACCCTCCTCTCTGCCTAACCAGGTAATAACCTGTTCAGATGATATCACATTTTGACCGGCAAAATTATTTCGGAATTCATTTTGTATAAGATCCCTGGCCAGAGCGGCCGAACATGGACAGGTGCTGGAATAGACAACCTCCAATTCAGTTTCCAGATATAACGCTTCATTTTCATAGGTGGCTGTAAGGGTAACAGGATAAAAACGCCAGCCTGTATTTTGGCTCTTTAAGGCTGTTTGTTTTTTCATATAGTCAAAACTCAACCTGATTCGGCTTTTATTAGAGATAGAAGAATGGGCAAAAACAAATAGTTTTAATGTCCTTTCCAATATTTTCCAGTCCAAGGCTCTTTCTTCAAAAATATTTTGGGCTTCCAGGTAAAGGCGGGACATATGAATGCCTTTAACATCGGGGTCGGATAAATTAACGAAAAGCCCGGCTTTTGCCGGTATGCGTGTTAAAATACCTTTTTTATCTTTAAGCAATATTGGCAGTTCTACCTCGTCCATACCCACCCAATTGAGGGTGCCATGGGCGGCAGGTGCTGCCATGGCGGCTATATCAGGCAATTGAGAGGTATGGGCATTAACCGTTGAATTTGCAGTATTCATGAGGCCTCCATTAAAACAATCACCCGTAAGTAGATTTTTCTGTGGATTTGTTATACCGATTTTGATATTAATTAAAAGCAGGGAGCTTGTTGCCCGAGGAGCATTTTCACATCCTTCGATACTTCGTCCCGCATTCTTCGATACTTCGGCAGGCTCAGTACTCAGAATGAGCGGCCGGGATCAGGATGAGCGGGAGACATGCTCCATCGGTTTGTTAGAACATATCCGCCTAAGGCAGATTCGTTCTGATGCAACCAATAGGATCCCTGCTAAGAACTGCAAGGGGGTCCCGGCTATAAATAACCGGGGGTCCCTGGCATTAATTTAAGAGGCGCATTATGAGTCAAAAATCATCCCGAAATGAGATCAGGCTGAAAACCTTGAAAGAGAGTGAACTTTTTCAAAATCTTATTGATATTGGCATATCACTTTCCAGCCAGCATAATATTGACAAGCTCATGGAGCGTATACTCACGGAGTCTCAGTTTATTACAAATGCTGATGGCGGTACTGTGTACATACTGGAGGGTAAAGACAAAGATGCAAAGCTGGTCTTTGCTATTGTGCGCAACGACACCCTCGGACTTCAACAGGGGGGGACCTCCGGGCAGAAGGTGGCTCTGCCTTCCATGCCGTTGTATGATTCTGCTGGTGAGCCTAATCATCACAATGTGGCCACTCATGTGGCCCTTACCGGGGAAATCATTAATATTGAAGATGCCTATGACACCAGGGACTTTGATTTTTCCGGTACTAAAAAATTTGATGCCAAAACGGGGTATAAGTCCAAATCGTTTTTAACAGTGCCGCTTAAAAACCATAAGGACGATGTCATTGGTGTACTTCAGCTAATAAATTGCCGTGGTGATGAATGGGTGATACCCTTTCCCGCGGAAATAGAGCCTATTATAGAGGCATTATCCTCGCTGGCCGCTGTCGCCCTGGACAATCAGCAGCTTATTCAGGGGCATAAAGATTTATTAGACGCTTTTGTGGCTAGTATTGCCCGGGCCATTGATGCTAAATCCCCGCATACATCGGGTCACTGCCAGCGGGTGCCCGTTATCACCGAGTTATTGGCCGAAGCCGCTAATAATGATTCGGGTGTGTTTAAAGATTTTCATCTCGGTGAGGATGAGTGGTATGAGCTTCATATAGCTTCCTGGATGCACGATTGCGGTAAGCTGTCTACTCCAGACCATATTCTGGACAAAGCCACCAAGCTGCATTCTCTTTTTGATGTTATAGAAACAGTAAAGGCTCGCGCTGAGATAATTAAACGCGATATGGAAATCACCTGCTTAAAAGCCCTGAAAGAGTCAGGGGGTAGTTCCGACCAGGCAGAGTCAATCTGGCGCAATGGGGTTCAAAGTTTGGAGGAAGATATGGCCTTTTTGGAAAAGGCTAATATGGGCGGGGAATTCATGAGTGAAGAGCATCAAGAGCGGGTTAAGTCTATTGCCGCAATGTCGTGGAAGGACAATAAAGGTAACTCTCAGCCCCTGCTAACGCCCGATGAGGTAAAAAGGCTGTGCGTGGCCAAGGGTACCCTTACTGAGGAGGAACGCCAAATTATCAACAATCATATCTGCGTAACACAGGATATGCTCACTTCCCTGCCTTTTCCCAGGCATCTTCGTTTTGTCCCTGAAATTGCCGGTGGCCATCATGAAAAAATGGATGGCAGCGGTTACCCTAATGGGCTAAAAAAGGAGCAGCTTCCCATGGGCACCCGTATGATTGGCATTGCGGATATATTTGAGGCTTTAACTTCCCGGGATCGCCCCTATAAAAAGCCTATGAATATCAGCCAGGCCTTGAAAATTATGGGTTTTATGGCGAAAGACGACCACATTGATAAAGATTTGTTCGAGTTGTTCAAAGAGTCCGGCGTGTGGCATAAGTATGGTAAGGAATATTTGGAGTCAGACCAGATGGATATGGAATTATCTGCAAAATAAATTCTTTTCCACATTAGCGGTCAGCGCCAGTCGAACCCGTTCATTCTTATGGCCCTTCCGCTTCTTGTTTCGACTGCCTGCCCCGCTCAACCTGAGCCCGCTCATGCTGAGCGTCTGCTGGTTTATCAGCCGACAGTCGAAGCAAGGGCTCAGGATGAGCGAAATGGTAGTCGAAGTTAGTGGGGCTTCTCTGCATGTTCAGCCTTTGGATAAATTTTGGACATTTTCGGCCTAATTATTAAGTACTCGAGAGTAAGGAGTTCTCTATTGACCAGTCATTCCGGCTTGTCCGGAATCGAAATTTCTTCAAAAAAGGAGATTCCAGACAAGCTGGAATGACTTTTTGGGGCTTTTTTGAGAACTCCTTACTGTCGAGTTAAGTACTGATGACTTATATTGGATGTCTGATTATTTTTGGTATTAATTAATTAAAAGATTTAATCTTTACCGGGATCTTCATGAAGTTTATAATACTTTCTCTGGTACTTACCGTTGTTCTCCATGCTAAGTCCATGCCCGAGCAGCCTCCGCTTCCTCATACAGGTTTTGGCGGTGCCATTATCAAGTTTACGCCTTTAAATAATCAGTACAGTCTGCTTACAGGCCTGCGGGCATCTTACCTCCTGCATTCCACTTTTGCTGTGGGTCTGGAGGCTTATACCCTGGCAACGCCTGTTGAAGCCGATATGCCTCCAGGTCAGGATATCAGTCTTTCATACGGCGGCCTTTCTATAGACTATATCTTCCGCCCTTTTGAGCTGGTTCATGGCGGCTTAACATTCCTGGTTGGTCAAGGGGTCATAGATCTAAAAGAAGGCCCAGCCTCTACCGGCAACACAGATTTTTACATCTTTGAGCCAGGTTGGTTTTTTCAGGGTAATGTCACAACCTGGTTTCAAATAGACCTCGGTGTTGGCTACCGCTACATTCATAGTGACGTTGAACCCATAAATAGTAACTGGGATATTTCCCATCTTACCAGCACCATCATGCTAAAGTTCGGTAAATTTAAAACTGATTATTAGAACGAAAAGCAAAGCTTGGCGTTCTAATAAACCAATGGAGCATGTCCTCCTGCGGTGGAATGCTCATTGGACATTAAGCGGAGACTCCAAGAATTAAAAAATTGCTTTAAAAAGTCATTCCGGCTTGTCCGGAATCCAACTTTTTTAAAAGCAATTTCAAATGCTTCTGGCCCAAGTCAAGCTGGATGACTGACTATTAAAATATCAGCTCAGAGAATATTTACTAATTACGAACCTGCGCTTACCAGACTTGGCAGCTGGAATTTCATCCACGGCATTATACTCAATTTTAATATCGCCCGCGCACTTCTGTAGAATTTTTTCTGAAATACGGCTTAGAACATCGTCAGTAAAATTGGGGCGCTTTTTAATTAAAATTGTGATGGTGTCATGGAAATTTTGCTGCACTTGAAACTGCTCGATAGAGTCTTCGTGCTCGAATATAGCAGTAAAGTAATGTACAATAAGTTTATGTCCTGCCGGCGTTATTACAATATCGGTGTCTCGGCCCAGTATCTTCTTTAGAATTTCATAACCCCTGCCGCACTCGCAGTAATTTGTTTCTGCCTTGGCAGCCAAATCCCCAATTTCATAACGGATAAGGGGCATAGGGTTGGAGTCCAGGCGCGTAAGCAGAACTCTGCCGATTTCGCCATTTTCTACTGGAATGCCGTTATTATCAACCACTTCTACAATATTTAATGGCATGGGGACATGGTATGACTGGTACTGACACTGCCCGGCAACCATGAAGCCCTCACAACACCCGTAGGTGTCTGTAACCGGGCAGCCAAATACTTGCTCAATGGCTGCTCTAAAATGAGGAAAAAGCGTGTCTCCCAGGCTTATAACTCCAGAGAAATCAAATTGCCGGCCTGTTCTCTGAAAATACTCTGCTATGCAGTAAAGGGATGATGCATACCCAATCAGGAATTTAATTTTTTTTGATTTAATACTGCTTTCAACGGCTTTAATGTCCTGGTCGGTTAAATTAAAAGCGGATACATAAATACACCGGAAAAGGAAATCTTTTAAGGTCTTCTCAAACCCCCTGGTCAGGCTCATGCCGGTTTGAATATGGTGTTGACCCAGAGAAAAACCGCTCCAGTTAAAAAATTGTAATTCAGCAGCATAGGTAAAACTTTGAGCAGCTTTGGAGAAATAAACAGTGGTATGAGTGCCAGTAGAACCGCTGGTTTGCTCTTTTATTAAATTATTTTTCCCTTTTACAGTGAGTATGCTGTCTGAGCAGGTATAAATATCCTTTTTAGTCAGTATGGGGACCTTCTGGAGGTCCTCATGGCTTTTTATGTCTTCGGGGTTAAGGCCTGCCTTATCAAATAGAGCTTTGTAATAAGGGGAATGTGTATAGCCGTAGACTATAATTTTTTTAAGTTGCGTATTTTGATAGTCAGTCAGTCTTTCCCTGGTCCACCATTGGGCATTATCTAAAAACCTTTTGTATTTATAAATTTGCCTGCCCGTACATATATCAAATAGCGGCAAAAACAGGTGATTACAAATAAACTTATACAAAATTAAATCCAGTATTTATCACCTATTTTACCACTTTTTTATTAGGGAAACAGCAGAAAAACCGGTTAAAATTTTAGGGGGAGATATGCCCAGGACGAGACTTGAACTCGTACTCCATTACTGGAAAAGGATTTTAAGTCCTCAGCGTCTACCAATTCCGCCACCCGGGCATAGGGCATCAAAGTTAATATTTTATAAAAATTGGCCAAGCAATAATTTTTCATTTTCTCTTTTCTTGGTTTTCACCTTTTATCTCTTATATTCTAAGGGTATGAATCCAGCTATTACGCTATGACCTCATATCGGGGTAAAAAAATATTATGGCTGGCCTTTTTCCGGGGCATTGGGGATGCTGTACTGTTTGTGCCCGCATTAAGGCGGTGTCTAAGAGTGTTTACAGGGGCCGATATGCAGCTGGCGGTGTTGAATAGCGCTGTCAGCAAGGTGCTTAAATTATACTTCCCAGAGCTATCAATTCTGGTCGGTCCCCCGGGGTTTCGGGGTGCCGCTTACTGGGTACGGCACCTGGGCATTAGAAAATATGACATTGTATTTGACACTGCCAGCATAGAACAGGTTCACTATACCCGGTGGCTCGCTTACCTTTTATCCAGAGGGCAGAGGGTGGGGTATCATTACGGGTCATCTTCGTGGCTTTATAACACCAGGCTTAAAACCGGTTTTATTAAAGACAAGCACCAGGTAGACATTTTTTCTCATTTTCTATCACCTTTTGTGGAGGTTTCTGGCAGGGTATTAGAGGTACCCGGGCATTTATCCCTCCAAAATCCTGTTATTCCATCAGAAGAGCGGTTGCGCGTAGTTATTCATCCCGGGGGCCGGGATCATATAGAATTATTTGAAAAGCGCTGGCCTGTGGAGTATTACCGGGAGCTTATTAAGCTGATCAAAACCAGCCATAAAGCGCAGATAGTGATTGTTGGCACCAAATCTGAGAATTCCTGGATCGAGAATACCCTCAGAGAGGAACTTGATGATAATACTCTTAATTTTGCCGGTAAGACTGATATTAGCCAGTTATTCTCCATTATCAGCAGTGGGTGTCTATTCATAGGCAATAATTCAGGTCCCATGCATATTGCGGCGGCTTATGGCGTACCTGTGGTCACCTTTGCAGGGGGTATTGACATAAATCGCTGGTCGCCTGCGGGTACGGGGCCGTATAGAATATTGGGTCTGGATAAAATTTGTCCCGAATGCACTCATTATCAATGCTCTGATCATGGCAAACCCTGTCTGGAGGCTACTACTGTAGCAGAGGCTTTTACCGCTGTTCAGGAGTTATTGCCCCCTTTGGCTTCCAGTACCTCAGCTAGTTAGTTCCCGCTATGCTCACCATTGAAACCATTATACCAGAGTCCGCCGCCCACCAGGCTGGTTTAAGGGCCGGCGATCAAATCCTGTCCATAAACGGGGAGGCGCTGCGTGACATGCTGGATTTTGAATTCTTTCGTGGGGAAGGGGTTATGGAAATCGAGCTGCTCAGGGGTAAAAGGCATAAAATGATCTTGATTCAAAGGCAGCACGGCCTTCAGCTTGGTATAGAGCCGGAGTCCATGCGTGTTAAAATCTGCCGGAATAAGTGCATTTTCTGCTTTGTATCGCAAATGCCCAAAGGGCTCAGGAGGTCTCTCTATGTTAAGGACGAAGATTTCCGCTATTCGTTTTTAAATGGTTGTTTCACCACACTTTCCAATATGAAAGAAGCTGATTGGGAGCGTGTAGTCTCACAGCA
>CAZRWX010000051.1:0-2626 GCA_964603925.1 uncultured Bifidobacteriales bacterium
AAACAGACTGATAGTCTGCTGGGCGAAAGAAACTGATATCAATAACAGAAAAATGGCAGGTAATAATTTTTTCACTTTGAATCCTTGATGGTATATTCCACAGCCCAATTACAGGCTTAATTTCAAAGTAAAATCCGTGTCCTGTCGGCACTATTAAAATCTTTCAAAGGGGCGATAAATTCACTTCACCTGTATAAAGGGTGATTTAATAGAATTCAGTAGGAAAACAATCGCGTCAAACGGTTAAGGCTCTGGTTAAATTCTAAACCTGGCTGTATTTATTTTTAAATAACCGGGTGAGGTTCCGGCTCCCGCTGATAATGTTGGGCTGGGGTTGGAGCTAAATCTCGCTGCCCATGAAAGACTTGATAAAACCCATGATGCCGCCCTGTTTTTTGGGCTTGGAGGCACTGGAATTACCTTTAGATGCCTGGCTTTTGAGATTAGACTCTACCTGAGCTACAGCGCTGGGGTCGTAGGGCTTACCCAGAGACTTAAAACCTTCCTTGACCATGCGCTCCTTTTCCTCTTTGCTTAAACTGTTGAAGTCTTTGCCGGAGAAGGACCGCTTTTTCTCGATTTGCTCCATGAGCTTACCGAGACTTTCATTCTTCTTCTTGGGATTTATTTTTTGTGCCATAAGATTTACCTGTGCCAATTCTATCATTTAAAATTTTGAATTTCCATATCAAAATATCTCTGGAAAAGCTTTTTTTGGGTGTTTTAAGTAGAATGGGTCATTTTGGCATGAAAAAATCAAGGAATATGTGTACCTGTGCTTCTCTTACCTGAAAAACTCAATTATCTGCCCGGCGCATGGAGCAGTGTTATAACAGGATTCCCAAGTATAGTGTAATACCTGGCATTGCCATTGAGTTTAAAATGGCGCCAGGTATTAAAGCTTATCTGGCAGTTGTTGGGTTCATTTAAAATTATTTCTTTATCTGGTTCATCCTGGTCTTCGAGGAACTTACGGCAGATGAGTTTCAAGGTATCCCTTATTGCTATAAAAGCCCCTTCCCGGGCAGCGGGGCTGCCAGATTCCACATCCATTAACTTTGAGGCTAAAAGCACACATAATTGGAATGATGTAATTAATGTAAGGTCACCGTCCACGGGGCCGGAAAACTTCATTGATGCCATACAGAGAAGCCTCTCCTGTGAGGCTGTTTCTATGCCTTCACGAAGCAGGGGCCTCTCGCCTGTAATGTCTGAAAGATAATTGATGAAAGTATCTTCAAAAGCTTCGTGGATGGTGTGTGTCATCAGCATTATAATTGCCTGTCAATTCAGTTTAAAGTCTTTGGATATATTTATCAGTCAATTCAGGTAAAAGCTTCTGGATCTTGATTTAACGTGGGTGTCGCCTGTTTTTAGATCCAGGGACAAAGTACGGGAATCTGTGCCGCCAACAGATTCACCAGCCAGCATTAATCCGTTTTTCCAAAGGATCTTCCTTAAAATCAGGTGATTGCGTTCGCCAATTTTAAAAAAACCGTTTGGGTCCATAATTTGTGAACAGCCCGCCGCATATAGGGTGAGGGTGCGCTTTTTCGCACCCCTTTCCAGTAAACGGTTTAAAAACAGGGTTACACCAGTGTCTACAAATTTGGCGGGATTGGATGAAATACCATCAGCCGGTCTGGATATGGGCAGCATGCAGTGAATTAACCCCCCCCAGCCTGTACTTATGTCATAGGCCGTTAACCCCAAACAGGAACCCAGGGAGTAGGTGATAAGAGTTTTATCCGGATTGGACGTAAACTTCATTTCACTAATGCCTACATTGACTAGTGTGGGGGACTGTATGGTTTCTTCTATCATTGGTGTCTGGAGCATCTTATGTCTTTGTAAAAGAAAATCGCACAACAAACGCGCCCTTGTTGGGAAAGGCTAAGTTCCCAAAGGCGCGCCGTGGTGCTGATTTCCGATCAATCAATACTGTTTTTAAACAGGCAGGAATGACATGGTAATGATACACCATAACGGTTATAACACACTGACTGTTTCCAGTTCTTTGCCCGAAAGTACCTTGTCCGCATCCAGAAGCATAACTACCCGGTCCTGAGTTTTACCCATGCCCAGGATAAAGTCCGTGTTTATGTTTGAGCCAAAGGCCGGTGCTGGTTCTATCTGACTGGCTATTACATCCAGTACCTCTGATACATTGTCTACCAGTATGCCCATTGTGATAGTGCCGTCATCGCGTTTTACCTGGACAACTATGATACATGTCTTCTCGGTATCTTCCTTGCTTTCCATCTCGAATTTGGCGCGCAGATTAACTACCGGTATAACCTTGCCCCGCAGGTTGATAACACCGCGAATAAATGCCGGTGTGCGCGGTACATGCGTTATCTTCATCAGGCCGATAATTTCCTGGACTTTAAGTATTTCCAGTCCATATACCTCTCCGCCCAGCTCAAAAGTCAGGTATTTACCGGCCAGGGCCGCTATTTCCTGTGAAACTTCCTGTTTTTCCTTCGTCATTGTTTGACTCATGATATCTCCTTATTATTAATGAATTAAATTATCTCTATTGGTATTTGCTTCAGGTATTGCCCGGTTTGCACTGCCGTCCCTCGACTCCAACTGCCGTCCCTCGACTCCGCTCGGGATGACAGCT
>CAZRWX010000051.1:2726-11154 GCA_964603925.1 uncultured Bifidobacteriales bacterium
ACTGCCGTCCCTCGACTCCAACTGCCGTCCCTCGACTCCGCTCGGGATGACAGCTGGAGATTTTCCTAAGCGTAGATGAAGGACTTGGGGTGATCGTGTGAATCAGGCTATTAATACCCTGCATTATTAGAAATCCTTTAATTCATCATCGTTTAAGGGAATTACACTGCCGGGGTTTACGGCTTTCTGGTTGGAGGGCTTCCTGGCTGTAGATGCAAGTTCTTTTAAATTGCTGGTTCTCCTGTTACCGTTGCCATTGCTGTTTTGCTGCAGCAGCTGGTGGTGTTCCTGGGAAAACGCATGATGGTTCTGCACGGGTTGCACTGGTCGTTTTTGTCGGGATGAATAATTCATCTGGCCGTTGCCATAGGTTTTTAGCCTCTTGTAACCGGCGATTTCGGTGAGTACATCTACCACCAGGTTAAGCTCCTTAGCCTGGGCGCTCATTTCCTCGCTGGCGCTGGCGCTCTCCTCGGCGTTGGCGGCGTTACTCTGGGTAACCTTGTCCATCTGTGATACAGCAGAATTTATCTGCTCAATGCCCTGGGCCTGCTCATTACTGGCAGCCGATATCTCACTTACCAGCCCGGCTACCTTAATGGCGCTTTCGCTGATGGATTTAATAGATGCCAGTGCTTCTGCGGATACACTTACACCCTGTTCAGCGTTTTTCTGGGAGCCTTCAATGAGTTCGGCGGTATTTTTAGCCGCTTCAGCGCTGCGCTGAGCCAGGTTGCGAACTTCTTCGGCCACAACTGCGAAACCTTTGCCGGCCTCACCGGCACGGGCGGCTTCAACAGCGGCGTTCAAGGCCAGCAGGTTAGTCTGGAAGGCAATCTCATCAATTGTTTTTATAATTTTGGCTGTATTGTCGGAAGACTTCTTGATGTCGCTGATAGCGAGGTTAACGCGCTCCACCGCATTCTGACCCTTGGCTACCAGGGCCTTGGAGTCATTCATCAAGCTGTTAGCCTGCTGAGCGTTGTCGGCGTTCTGCTTTATCATGGAGCTCATCTCCTCCAGGCTGGAGGATGTCTCTTCCAGTGAAGAGGCCTGTTCATTGGACCCTTGAGCCAACTGCTGACTGGAAGCAGCCACCTGATTACTGGCTGAGGCAACCTGTTCGCTGCCCGCTGTCAGGTTTTCTATAGCTCTGCCAACAGGGCCGGTAATGGAGCGTGTTATTGCAAAACCAATTCCAACAGCGGCCACGAGGCCGATAATACCAAGGATAATACTGATAGTCGTAGTACTAGCTGCGATGGCATCAAAACTTTCGTCTGCTTCCACCTGTTCAGCTGCCAGGCTTTTTGCATATTTTTCAATATTTTCGGCAATTTTGCCTTTTGCTCCATCAATTTGACCGTCGAGTTCTCGGATAGCGGCCATAGTGACTTCATCCTGCTGCCTTTCCAGCAGTGGGAGCAATTCTTTTTCATATAAGTCTTTTACTTCCCGCCAGGCGCTGGCAGAGCTGGCTATCCATTCGTGTTCCTCTCTTGTATCAGCTCGCCTGTCCAGTTCCTTTAAATCCTCCTCCATCTCTCTGGATATATCTGACCACAGTTTAGCGGATTCTTTTAAATCCTGATTGATAACGGCATCAGCAATTACCTCATACAGTTTGTACTGCATGGCAATGCCTTCAGTGGCAAACACAGCACCACTTGCCCGGCCAGCGCCTTCGTCCTGCAGCGCGGATAATTGTCTTAGCTCTACGACGTTGTAGATGACTATAATCACCAGTAGTGAGATACAGAGGCTAAAGCCGCCTGCCAGTTTTTTTCCGATTGTCCATTTCATGTTATCCCTCCTGAGGGTTTGTGGCAACGCCCCCCGTCCCCCTATGGGGGTGGAAGCATTTCCGGTTTTTATGGTTATTAGTTTCTTGTTAAAGTCTTTCTCTGGAAGCCGGGGAGTTTGATGTTTGACTCGATCCCCACTTGCAGGGCTACCTCATGGGTGCCCTTACCTTGACTGGGGCCCAGAAAGCCGTATTCAACTGCCGCGAAAATTTCTTCTGTAATGTTGTATGTAAGGCCGGCGCCAAAACGCAAAGTCATATCTTTAAAGGAATCTTCAGAGAAACCATCATGGCGCAGGGCTATTTCGACGTTATCTTTAAGGCCATAGGCTATACCAAGCAGGTAACCGGAGGCTTTAGTATGAGTGTCTGGTACCATAATCTGAGTATAGGCTTCGGCATCAATACTTAATGCACTTAAGGCCAGGGCGGCTGCGGCACCGGCTCCAGCCATTTCCTCAGATACATTAAGGCTTAACCTGGCCATGGATTCCTCACCAAAGTTATGGTCATAGTTTAAAATACCGATGTGGGCGGCGGTGCTGTCACCATAGTCTTTGGCTATAATGGTGAAAGCTGCGCCAAAGCTGGAAGCTCCTTTGGTATATACGGCTGTAAGGCCAGGATGCACCATTTCTACTGCATCCAGCAGTAAGGGGTCGCTTATCAGATGGGTGTTCATAAGGCCGTGGTTAAAGGCATGCAGACCGAAGTAAATGCTGTAGGGGATATCGTCTGATTCGTAGGAGGCCATGGCCTGATCAATGGCAATAGCCGCCATATCGCCCTCCGCCAACAGCGTGAGCGAGGCCGTAATCCGGTCACTTACATTAACATTGGCTCCAAGTTCTACTGTTCCCATTTCCAGAGTAGCTTCATCCAGTGCCTGAGGGTCGCCGCCATAGTCTACAGTTACAACCCCGCCTATCTCCATGGCTTCAGGAGCTTCCTGGGATACTTCTTCTTTATGCCTTATAGCCGTTTTTAACTCTGTGACAAGGTTTTTAAGATCACCTGCCAGGGCATGGACTTCGGCGTCTTCATTTTTAGAGCTAATTTCGCCGATCTTTTTTGATATGACTGCCATTTGCCTGGCAATAGTTTCTTCAGCGCCCTTAAGACCGGCAACAGCAGCCGCCAGACTGTCAACGGTAGAACGCAGGCCGTTATCAACCACTGCTGGTTCAGATTTTGCGGTAAAACTCTTTTTATCAAGTTTGGCACTCAAAGCCTTATCCGCTTCTTTTCGCTGGCCGCTCTCAGTTTGTACCATGGCGGTAAGTTTGGTTTCCAAATTATCTATGGCTTTAAGTACGGCGTTAAAACTCTGTGCTCCGGGTGAGGATACTGAACTAAAGATTATGCCCAGAGCCAGACTACATACTGCAGATAGTGATAATTTGCTGCTTTTAAACATGGGTTTCCTTTGCTATTGATGTAACGGCTTCAGTTTCTGTGTTAGAATAGGGTGGAGTAACGGCCGTTGTCTTATTTTTGGCAATCTTTAGAGTATCTGCACAGTCTTTATTGTTCAGTTCTGATTTGTTACCAGTATTTCGATTAGACGCAAGCTCCATAATAGCGCCAATGTCCAAAATGAGACACACCTGGCCATCGCTCATAATGGCTCCTCCAGATACCCCCTGGACTTTTCCCAGGCCTTTGCCCAGGCTTTTTATAACAGTCTGCTGCTTACCTACCAGTTCATCTACCAGTAAACCGACCTGAGAACCGGCATCCTCTACTACTACTACCAGGCCCTGGTGAGGGTGCTTGACGTTGGTTTCCAGATTAAAAAGACTGGCAAGGCGAAACAGGGGAAGTATGCGGCCATGTATACGCATGGTCTCACCCCGGCCCAGTGCTGTATTAATGTCCTGTGGTTTGGGCCGTACGCTTTGCACAATGGAGAGTGTGGGCAGAATGTAATTCTCTTTGCCCACACGGACAACTACACTGTCCATAATGGCCAGTGTGAGGGGTAAATTGATTCTAAAAGTGGTACCACTACCTTTTATTGACTGAATTTCCACCCGCCCCCTGAGGCAGTCGATGTTCTTTTTTACAACATCCATACCCACACCCCGGCCGGATATATCCGTTACCATTTTGGCGGTGGAAAAACCGGGTTTAAAGATAAAGGGGTATATCTCCTGGTCGGGGAGGTTCTCATCGGCTTTAATAAAACCAAGACCCCGGGCTTTTGCCAGGATAGCGTCACGGTCCAACCCCCGGCCGTCATCGCTTACTTCTATCTGAATATTGCCGCCCTTTTGGCAGGCGGAGAGTTTAAGGGTAGCGCAGGGGCTTTTACCATTTTTTACTCTGTCGCTGGAGGGCTCAATGCCATGGTCTACGGCGTTGCGGATCATATGTACCAGGGGGTCGCCGATGGACTCTATCACGTTTTTGTCCAATTCGGTATCTTCGCCCTCTGTTACCAGGTTTACGCTCTTGCCCGATTTGCGGGCCAGGTCACGCACCAGGCGGGCCATTTTCTGAAAGGTTGATTTTAGACTCACCATACGCATGCTCATGCCGATTTCCTGTAATTCCCGGGTAATTTTGTCCAGTTGCCGCAAGTTGCGTCGGGACCTGGTGGGGATATTCATGGTGATGGCCTTATCCCCGGATACCATGGCCTCGGTAATTACCAGTTCGCCTATGGTATCCACAAGCCGGTCTAGGCGATCTGTCTCTACCTTTATGGTTTCCTTAATATTGGTGACAGGGCGTCCACTGGTCTGCCTGTTCAGAGCCTCCTGTACATCCTGCTGAGTTACAGCTCCCCTTTCTATTAACAACTCTCCCAGGCGTTTATTTTTTTCGGAATTTTGAATGCTAAGGGCCTCATCAACCTGGGTTTTACTGGTTGCTCCCTGCTCTACCAGTACTTCTCCGATTTTTTTAGCTTCAGTATATTGTACCGACTGACTCTGCCGGTTTAATTCGGCAATCAGTTCGGGCAGGTTTGGAGCGCAGGAGTAGGATGTGCCATTCTTTAATGATGTTTTAATGGATGCTGTTTCCACCTTCATGGCATCTACAGCTTTAAAAATTACGTCAATTCTATTGCTGTTTATTTTAATGGAACCCTGCCTGGTCTGGTCCAGAAGGTTTTCGGCAGCATGGGAAACAGCCGCGATTGCTTCCAGTCCTATAAAATTGGCAACCCCTTTTATGGTATGGAATACACGGAAAATAGAGTTGATACATTCCATATCATCGGTAGTTATTTCCAGAGCCAGAAGATAACCATCAGCATGTTGCAGATGTTCACTGCTTTCATCTATAAAGTCGGCCAGTATCTCGGTGTCGCTGTCCTGAGCGAGGTTTAAATCCGCGAAACATTTGGCGGAAGCCGGGGTCTTGTTCTCTGAGTCCGTATTCTTATCAGTTGCAGGCTGCAGTTTGCGGGCAATATCTTCATAGTTACCGGGCGCTGAACCATTACCCGTCATATGGTTAAACTTCCGGCTGAGCCAGTCCTTTACTTCCAACAGAATGTCTGCGTTAATAGTTCTATCTGAATTGTCAAGGTAATCCTCGGCCGTATGGCACAGCGCCTGGGCGTCTGCAATATTAAGTACACCGGTTTCGCCTTTTAGGGTGTGTAGGAGCCTTTTTATAGAATCGCACTGCTGCTGGCTGTAGGCTTTTTCTAATGCCAGTATATGGGCTTCCATCTCTTCCAGAACGCTCTCTTGTTTACCCAGGAAATTTTTTAGTATTTCTTCATCGGTGCAGACATATAATTCCTCTTCGCTGTCCTGAAATATCTCTGGAGTATTGATATCTATCCCGGTACTATTAATACCAGAATCAAGAACATTGCGCTGACTACCGGGTTTTTTATTGCTGACTCTGTTGCTTGCGGTATTCAGCTGTTGTATAGTGGAGATAGTGTCCATAACCTGGCTCATGGCTTTGGCGCTGTCGGGTACCTCGTCGAGTATTATTTTTTCCAGTAAGGTGTGACAATCCTGCATATTCTGCCGCAGATCCCTACCAAGCGCCTTGCTGTCTAATGACTGCAGGCAGGCGGCCACCTGTGCCAGAGACTGTGGGTCTTTGAGCTCAGCCAAAACCGCCGTTTTAGAGAGCTCGTTAATTTTTGCCGTAAGAATATTTTTCATAATTATGTTAGCAGGGTAGACAACTTAAAACTTCGTTAATCTCCCACTCATCAAAGGGCTTTATCATGTAATAAAATATACCCAGCTTCCTTATCTCCCGCTCTATTTCAAGGCTGTTCTCCCATATTGCGGTAATTATGGGCACACTAAGGGGACATTCCTGTTTAATTCTTTTTATCATATTCACACTGTTCTGGTAGGGGTGTGTGATGTTGTATATTATGCCAGCCAGTTGCTGACAGGGGATTTCTTCATCAAAAAGCTCTTTTGTCTTTGTATATAAAAGCCGTTTGATACCCTTATTACTCTGCTCCAGCAATTGACCATCGTTACTATTGGCGTTAATAACCAGTACATAATCTTTTGTGCTTTGTTTTGACATGGCTGATTTCGGAGGTTGTAGTGGTTGTATCATAATATGCAGGCTCCTTTTAATTAGACAGCGGTCCTTCAGTTGTTTTGGTTAAAGTATTGGTTCGAATAATCTTTAATAATACACCTATGGCATCGGTAATAGAGTCTTTAGAAAAAGGCTTGCGAACTTTGATAATACCTGCCATTTCCATGGTTCGGGGCATACTTTCATCATTATCTGTTAATACCACAAAAGGCAACCTGGAGTTGGTGCGGCGGATGTGCAGAATAAAGTCTGCAATGCTTTCCATTCCCAGAGTATTGTCCAAAATTATCAGGTCTGTGGTTTTAATATGACTACCGCCTTCAGGGAGCGTAATCCTGAGTTCGTTGATGCTGTTGACGGTGGAAACTTCATGACCTTCAGCAAGCAGAATGAGCTTGAGTGGTTGTATTAAATAGGGTTCGGAGGAGGCTATTAAAATATTTTTCATGGTGCGAGTACCAGGGTTCACTTTATGTGACGCAAGTTTCATGCCAACAGCATGGCGTGAGATTTTACCTGAATTTGAGCTTGAATTAGAAGGTTTATCCAGGCTGGACAAATATTTGGGGTGTCAAGTAATGTGGCTAATATCCGGGGTTTTGTTGCGATAAGCCCGAGTTTAAAGGCTTATATCAAAAAGTCTGTCTGGTTGCAGTGTCAAGAAATGTAGCACCCCTTTTTAGATGGCCCCTATACAGGCGCTGATGGTGTCAGGCGTCTTTGGCGCGGCTGAGCCTGTTATTTAAGGCCTGCCGGCTTATTCCCAGCACTCGGGCAGCCAGGGTCTGGTTGTTGTTGGCACGCTCCATGGCCTCTTGAATAAGAGCATTTTCAGCTTCTTTAAGTGTAGGGATATCCTCGGGAAATATGACTCTTCCCTTACCTTCTTTTATAGATTCAGAGTCATTGTTGCCATTGGAACCTGCCAAAGATTGATCGGGGCTTATTCTGTCTTTAAAAGAATTCATGGAGAGGGTACCGCCCGTATGCCGGCTTACGGCGTCAAAAACCATAGCCTGGAATTCTCTGATGTTACCGGGGAAACTGTACAGGTTAAATAATGCCAGCAGCTCCTTTGGGTAGGCGGGTACTTTTTTGTTTAGAGCACCGGAGGCCTCCTCCAGGAAATACTCCAGAAGCAGGACGTAATCTTCCCGCCTCTCTCTCAATGGAGGTAAATGTATATGGTGAAACTGCAGCCGATAATAAAGATCAGCGCGGAAACTGCCGTTGCTTTTCATTTTATCTATGTCTTTATGGGTGGCTACAACTATTTTTGCATTGGTTACTTTAGATACATCTGAACCAAGACGGTAGTATACGCCCTCCTGCAGCAACCGGAGTAGCTTTACCTGTGAGTCCATACTCAAGTCGCCAATTTCGTCCAGGAAAAGGGTGCCGTCCTGAGCGCTCTCAATAAAGCCTTTACGGACATCGTCCGCGCCGGTAAAAGCCCCTTTGCGGTGGCCGAAAAGAGTATCGGCAAAGAGATGGTCGTCGACGCCGGCTATATTTACGGGCACAAAGCCCCCCTGGCGGCCGCTAAGGGTGTGCAGGGCCTGGGCTATGAGCTCCTTGCCCACACCCGTTTCCCCTGTAATCATAACTGGCAGGGGCGAGGGGGCTATAGCCTCAGCATATTTAAATATTGAATGCATTTTTTGACTGTGGGTGGTAAACTTTTCAAAGGCCTCCGGATGGTTGATGCCTCCGGAAAGTACTTGCTGTTTAAGTCGCTCTATCTCTTTATTAGCATGCTGTAAGTCAATGGCGTGTTTTACGCTTGTGATCAGCCTGTCTTCATCAATGGGCTTGGTAAGGTAATCAAACGCCCCCTTCTTCATACATTCCACCGCTGTGGTAAGTTCATTGACTGCGCTGAGAATAATGACAGGTGTATCAGGGTGCTCATTTTTTATTAACTCCAGCAGTTGTATGCCGGTGACGTAGGGCATGGTGATATCCAGCACAGCCAGGCTGACAGGTTGTGTTTTAAGGGTGCCCATAACCTGGCGGCTGTCATTTATCTCTATTAAATTATTAAAGCCATTAGTAGCCAGGCAGGAACCCAGACTGCTTAAAAAATGG
>CAZRWX010000051.1:11254-17102 GCA_964603925.1 uncultured Bifidobacteriales bacterium
ACAAGTAGTATAGGGAGAGCGGGGTACCTGGTTGCCGTCATTGAGTATCTCCAGGGGTTAAAGGCAGGGTGATAGTGACGCAGGTTCCCTTACCCGGTATAGATTCGTAATTAATGGTGCCATTGTGACTTTCCAGGATGTTATAGGATATATAAAGACCCAGGCCTGTGCCTCCGGTTTCCCGTTTAGTGGTGAAAAATGGGTCCATAATATTTTGCAGTTCCTTCTGGGGTATACCACAGCCCTCATCAATTACTTTGATAATGATTTTATCCTTATTACAGGTGGTGATTATTTCGAGTTTTTGAGTTTTATTGGTAAGGGCGTGGCAGGCATTAGTAATAAGGTTGATGAATACCTGCTCCAGCTGTTGGGGGCGGCAGCTGATTTGAGGCAGACCCTGGCCAAGGTTTAGAATAAAGTTGTCAGTTGCTTTTTTAATAAGGCTGTCGATAATATAAATGGATGATTCTACAATAATGTTAATGTCCGCCGGGCATTTTTCGTCCCCAACCTGCTTTCGGGCATAGTGCTTCAAGCTTTCTACAATTTTTTTTATGCGCTGGGAGCCTTCGAAAATACCGTCGATAAGGCCCTTTATCTGATCCCTGGCCTCTGAGTAGGGCAATTTACCAAGACTAAAATCCCCGTTTTCCTCAAGATATTCATCCAGAATGGCTTTAATATTTTTCCACGCTTCGCTGAAAACCTGGGCATTGAGCATGATAAAATTGTTGGGGTTGTTTATTTCGTGAGTAATGCCCGAAATGAGCGTGCCCAGTGATGCCATTTTTTCTGCCCGGATAAGCTGCTCCCTGTGAAAGTCTGCTTCTTGGGATGCTGATTTATATTCTGTTATATCACTGGCAATACCGGCGTATCGTATTAATTGCCCCTCTTCATTCTGAATAGGGAAAACTTTGCTCCGCACCCAGCGTGTGTGGCCGCCTGCCTGTATTATACGGTACTCATCAACTATTTCGGTTACGGCCTTATTATTAAACTGGTCTTTTCTAGTGTTGGCCTTATTAATTACCCGTTCTTTATCTTCCGGGTGTATAAACTTTTGCCAGGAATCTGGCTTTTCAACCAGATAGGAGGAACTCTCTCCATATAACTTTTCATAATATGGGTTAACATAAAGGATATTGCCGGTGCTGGCATCCTGCAGCCAGAAAACCTCCTGTATACTTTCCGCCATTTGCCGAAAGCGTTCCTCGCTTATAAAAAGGGCCTCCAGAGCCAGGTTACGCCGGGTGACATCGTCTATAATGCAAATAGCACGTAAGAAGTAGCCCTTGTCATCATATATGGCCGATGAGTCTACACGCGTGTCTATGGATTTGCCATCTCTCCGTCTCATTTTACATTCGTAGCCGTTAGAATAGCCCTTATCCATTACCATCATTAAGTGGATTTCTGCACCTTCAAGGTAGTCCGGGTGAATAAGGCGGCTGATATGATGGTTGATAACGCCTTGTTTAGTGTAGCCCATATTACTGATGCGCTTATTGCAGTCTATGATAAAGCCCCGCTCATCTATAGTCAGGATCAAATTAGTCGCGGATTCAAATATCATCCTGTAATTAGTCTCTGACTGTTTGATTTCCTTTTCCATAGCCGCCAGTTTAAGTCTTTGCTCCCGCTCTAGTAAAAGGCCTTTTACCACCACAGCCAGCCTGCTGAGGTTGCCCTTTTTAACATAGTCCCGGGCGCCGGCTTTCATAATATCTACTGCTGCTTCCTCCCCAATAGCGCCGGAAACCAGGACAAAGGGTGAAAGTGGTGACATTTGCAGGCAGATTTGTAAGGCTTTTAGACCATTAAAATCCCGCATATTAAAATCGGAGATAAAAAGGTCCCACGGCCCTTCGTCCAGGGTAAGCTCCAGATCCAGAGAATTCTCCACCCGTTTATGCTCAAAATTGAAGCCTTCGTGCTTTAAAAAGCGTGTAATAAGAATGTAATCATCCTCATTGTCTTCTATGATTAAGAATTTATACTCTGGCATCATGTTAATTCACCGGTTCCATGGAGTTAATTGAAATGATTCTATCATTAATCCAATGTGGAAACAATTAAATAGTGTATGTTCAGGATTAACTGTTTGCCACCTACCGTCACTCAGGCCTCCGAGCCGGAGTCCACAAAACATTTAAATTTGTGGATTCCGCCCCACCTGGCGGGGTCGGAGTGACTGAAATGCTATGATGCCGTCCTGAGCCCGCTCATGCTGAACGACTACTCCGCTTACTTCGATTACCGGCCGGAAAATCCGGCCGGAACTCAGGATGAGCGGAGTAGGCAGTCGAAGCAAGGGGCAACGGTAGTCAGAGATTTTATGGCATAATCATACTCTGGGCGGGTTCTGGTTTAATACTAGCCAGTAGAGGCCCAGTTGTTTGATTGCCTCAGAAAACTGGGAAAAATCAACGGGTTTGCAGATAAAACTATTGGCACCCAGTTTATAACTTCTAATTAAGTCGCTCTCTTCTTTAGAAGTGGTGAGTATGACCACAGGCAGCAGGCTGGTTTTTTCATTTTGCCTGATTTTTTCCAGTACTTCCAAACCGTCAATTTTTGGTAGTTTGAGATCCAGCAGTATCATCTCGGGCATTATTTTGGGATCTCTGTCCTTATAATCCCCCTGACATAAGAGGTAGTCCAGTGCCTCCTGGCCGTCCCGGGTAATTACAATCTCATTTAAAATATTACTCTTTTCCAGAGCTCGAATGGTGAGTTTTTCGTCATCAGCATTGTCTTCAACTATTAATATCAGTTTCTTTTCCATTCAGGACCCTTTCTTAAATAGTAAAATAAAAGACCGCGCCTTTGTTTACTTCACCTTTAGCGATTATTTTACCCCCGTGGAGATGTATAATGCGCTGGACAGTGGCCAGGCCTATGCCTGTGCCTTTAAAATCCTCTTCATGATGCAGGCGCTGGAAGGCTCCAAATATTTTACCCGCATGAGTCATATCAAAACCAGCACCATTGTCTTTGATATAAATATATTCCGTGTTTTCGATTAATTCTTTACCCATTTCTATGAGAGCGTCTTTGGTTTTTGCCGTAAACTTAAAGGCATTACCCAACAAGTTGGTCAGGGCTGCCTCCATTAAGCTCTCGTCTGCTTCTACAGTTATATCGGGAATAATATTTACAGTAACATGTCTTTCGGGAGCAACCTCTTTTAGAGTGTTGATTATAGTTACTGCCATCGGGGAAAGGTTCAGGGTCTTAATTTCAACCTTTTTGCGGGATAAACGGGAAAGCAGCAGCATATCGTCTATGAGGCTGCCCATTTTTTGAGCAGCGCGGCATATACGATGCAGGCTGTCCCTGCCTTCTTCATTTAGCTGGGCGGCGTTATCCTCTAACAGCACCTTGCTGAAACCGTCTATGGAACGTAGCGGTGTGCGCAGGTCATGGGAAACCGAATAAGAAAACGCCTCCAGCTCTTTGTTTACAGCCTGGAGCTGGTTTGTGCGCTCGTTAACCAGGTCCTCCAGGTGATCGCGATATTTTGCAATCTCAAACTCAGCCTTTTTCTTTTCTGTGACATCATCGTAAATAGTTACAAGCTCCCCGGTAGGCAGCTTATATACATGATTTTCCCTCCAGCCCTCCAGTTTGTCATCTTTGTAAAAAGATATGGGGAAATACTCTGGTTTACCCGTATGCCATACGTTTTGAAGAACCTGGAACAGGCCCATGTCCCTGACACCTGGGAAAACGTCTGTGACCCTTTTACCTATGATATCGACACGTTTTGTGTTTTCAATTTTTTCAGATGTGATGTTAAAGTCTTTAAAAATAAAATTGTTACCATCGTCCTCTGCCTCATATATAGCCACCCCGCTGCTCATGTTTTCAAACAGGCTGCGGTAGCGGCTTTCACTTAATTTAAGGGCCTCTTCCCCAGCGCTTAGCTGCTGGTTAGATGCGCGTAATTGCTGATCAGAAGCCAAAAGCTGCTGATTTGCCGCGCGCAGTTGCTGCTCAGTGGCCATGAGCTGCTGATTATTAGCACTGAGTTGAGTATTGCTGGCCTCAATGGTGAGGGTGTATTGTGCGCGCTGGTTGTCAAAGCGCCGGACAATAAAAGCTATAAGAAGGGATAACATTACCGCAACCACAATGAGTACCCCTTGAATAAGCCTGAATTTATTAAGCTCAGCGTTAATTACCTCCTGCAGCCGGCTTTCTACTTTGTCGGTTTGAGTAATGTAATCCTGGAAAATGGTATCAAATTGTTGATCAATTTGACTGCCTATTCCGGAATTATCCGGCTGAGCAAGGCGGACTTCAGAAATGTGCCGGAATTGCTTTAATTTAACCAATACCAGCTGGATTTCCCTGCGGAGCTGTGGATCTTTTAAAGGGATGTAGACTCCTTCGGAATTTTGACCTCCATTGATCATGGCATTGGCATACCATTCGGTGTCATCCAGTAACTTCCAGACTTCTTTAATATCTATAGACGGGTCTCCGGATATTATTTCCTCAAACCACAGGTGGGCGGTAGTGGCATTAAGTTTGATTTCCATAGTGGCGTCTACCAGGGGGGCAAAGGTGCGCCCGGCATTAAGACCCAGAGTAGTGGAATACAGGATAGTACAGATAAGCGCAAAGCCTGTGATGGCTATAAGGCCGTAAACAAGGCCGGGCATTCTGGTGGATTTAGTATTCAATTAATTAACCGGTAGTAGAATGGAACAAATATTTTTTGGAATAATAACTGGCTATTAATGCCACTATATATATACCGTATTCAAAATACCCAAAAATCTATTGATATGTCAATTTATATCAGGAATTAAAGAATAGAATCAGGTTTAAAATCAAATGACTAAGCTATACTCTTTGACCAGGCAGGCTTATTAAGCCACTTTTTGGCCTCTTCCATCGTATGAAAAATGCCCAGGGTAACGGTGGACTCCTCCAGGTAGCTCTGCAGCAGGCGCAATATGCCGAAATTGGGCTCCGGGGGGGAAATAATGGCCAGCCGCATGGAGCCAATAACTTTTTTGTTTAAATGAACAAAATCGGTGAGTTTGGGCACATCCTCTTTGAGAGAGTAGGGGTGGACTTTGCGGATATCGGTTATAGCCTTGATACCGGGGTAAAAATCGGGGTGAGTGAAGGCCTGATTATAACTGGAGATGAGATCTTCAACGGATATATTGCCGGAAATGGTGCGGTAAATGATACCATCTTTTTTGTCAATTTTTAATTCAGTAGGCATTTATTGGTAGATTAATCAAATCAATTTCAGCATTTAAATTTAACTAAATTCAGCTCAATGTCATTATTATAGCAGGATTGAAACGGACAGAAAATTTTCCTGGTATAAAAAAGGCCCTCTTGGATAAAAAACTAAATCTATACCTATATGCTTTAGTTACAAATCTGGCCTGGTAATCAAAAGATTAATGCATGTACCTAAATTGGTGCTTTTATGCCGCAGTTTTTTAGAGCATCTATAACTTTAGAGGCTTTAATAGGTTTTATGAGGTAGGCGTCACAACCGTCTGTAAAAGATTTCAGCACAGTTTTTGAGTCTTTTACAGCGGAGAGTATAATAACGTGGGAATGCTCTCTGCCTTGAACTTGGTGCTCTTTCTCCATTTCCCTGATTTTTTTTAAAGTCTGCGCGCCATCCAGTACAGGCATTTTTATGTCCAGTAAAATTACCTGATAGTTGTCTTCTTCCTGCAGGGCCTGTTCCACAAACTCCAGAGCCTCTGTGCCGTCAGACGCAGTCTCAAAATGGCCGTATGGTCTTAATATTTTGGTTGCGTAGAACTTAGGAGACCTAATAAAGAAAAACGCCCCTTTTTACGAT
>CAZRWX010000052.1:0-16856 GCA_964603925.1 uncultured Bifidobacteriales bacterium
TGCCCATTCTACTCAGTAGATTAAAGCAAGCTTTAATCTACACATGGAGCGTGTCCCCGCTCATCGTGCCAGAATATGCTTTAAGCATATTCTTTAAAGCTCATCGGACATTAAGCCTTGGTATCTACATTTAAACCCCGCGGGACATCATCTTCCTCACTGGCGGAAGGGGTGTTTTCGGTGTCGCTTACTAAGGTCGCTTGAGATTCAAGGTCTTTACTTTCTGAGTTAATTTTAGCTTCCTTTCTCTTTTTAAGTTTAGCTTGTTCAAATGATAAGTGAGAACGGCTTTTACGAGTGGTAGTGATATCTTTACCTTCCAGGGCAGCATAAATTTCATCACCCTCCAGTACCTCATGTTCAAGAAGAGCCTCTGCCAGCCGTTTCAGCTCATCTTTGTGATCAATTAAAAGTTTATCAACAATCTTCATCTGGGTAATAACCAGATCTTTAACCTCTTTGTCGATCTTCTGAGCGGTAGCTTCTGAGAAAGTACGATACTGGCTGATCTCCCGACCCAGGAAAATTTCCTCCTGCTTTTTGCCGTAAGCCATAGGCCCCATTTCCTCAGACATACCCCATTCACACACGTACTTCCTTGCCAGCTCCGTAGCGCGTTCAATATCGTTTGAGGCCCCCGTAGTCCTCTGGTTGAGGAAAAGCTGCTCCGCGGACCTTCCGCCCATTAAAATAGCGATATTATCTTTTATTTTATCGGAACTGAAACTGTAAACGTCCTGCGCCGGCAGGCTGAATGTGATACCAAGTGCCCTGCCGCGGGGGATAATGGTGATTTTGTGAAGCGGATCTGCATGTTTCATTAATGTAGTGATGAGAGCATGACCGGCCTCATGATAGGCAGTAGTCTTCTTCTCCTCATCACTGATTATACGGGACACCCTTTCTGTACCAAGCATAATTTTGTCTTTGGCTTCTTCAAAGTCCTGCATACCCACTTTTTTATTCTTAAAACGCGCGGCCATAAGGCAAGCTTCATTAACAAGGTTTTCTATATCGGCGCCAACCAGCCCCGGGGTCCCTTTAGCTATTTTTTCCAATTCAACATCGGAATCCAATGGCACTTTGCGCTTTTCTAAATGAACACGCAGTATGCCCTCCCGGCCTTTAGCGTCTGGAGCGTCTACTACTATCTGCCTGTCAAACCGCCCGGGCCGCAACAAGGCAGGGTCTAATACATCCGGGCGGTTGGTGGCGGCCAGCAGTATAACGCCGGCATTATGAGTAAAGCCATCCATTTCCACCAGAAGCTGATTTAAGGTCTGCTCCCTTTCATCGTGGCCGCCGCCCAGGCCTGCACCGCGATGACGCCCTACAGCGTCTATTTCATCAATAAAAATAATGCAGGGAGCGTTCTTTTTGCCCTGTTCAAAAAGGTCACGTACACGTGAAGCACCAACCCCTACAAACATCTCGACAAAATCTGAACCGGACATACTGAAAAAAGGTACTGATGCCTCACCGGCTACAGCTTTGGCTAATAGGGTTTTACCTGTACCTGGAGGGCCCAGTAACAAAGCGCCTTTGGGTATTTTACCGCCTAGTGTACTATAAAGATCCGGATGTTTAAGAAAATCTATAACCTCCTGAAGATCCTGTTTAGCCTCATCGCAGCCAGCAACATCGTTAAAGGTGGTTTCCGGGTTTTCGCTATTATTCAGCTTGGCATTACTTTTGCCAAAGGAAAAGATGCCCCGCGGGCCACCTGCCTGAGTTTGACGCGACATCATAAACCACACAAAGGCGATAATAAGGATTAAAGGTAGAAGAGACCCTATCCAGCCCATCCATTGAGAATCTTTGGCATATTTAACCTGGATACCACCAGCATTAAGACTGTCAACCATTTTATGAACATCATCACTGAAAGGCATTTGTACCCTGAAGCCCTCTCTGGTAGGCGCCATAATATTGTTTTTCCGGGAATCTTCTCTCTCTCTGTCGGTAAGCTCACGGGTTGCAGTGGCTAGATAACCCTCGTTATTGCGTAATAGTTCTATACGCTGGAACCCTGGATCCTGGTTTACTAAGAGCTGTTTAAATTCTGAATAAGTAATTTCTTTAACGGGGTTTTTGGTGTCTACCAGCTTTAAGGCAACTAGAGTAACAATAACCATGATAAGGATAAGAGAAAGATTTTTGCGCTTCCACTTATTTTGCTGATTCTTGGAAATGGGATCGTCACCTTGTTTTTGTGATGGGCCGCGTAACACGGGGCCCTTTTCGCTTTTTTTTACAGTTTTGGACATTTAATTGATAACTCCAGTATTTTTTTTGTTTGACTCGTAACTTTATAAAAATCGGAAATTTCCAGGCCTGGTGCCCATATTATTTCGTTTTTAAAACATACTAATAATTGTTTGTCTCGTTTTTCCCTGGGAAGTTTAATTCCTATAAAAAAAACCTTTAATTTGCGGTTTTTCGAGGGCAAACCCAACGGAGCAAAACGATCTCCCCTCCTCCGTGTTCTGATTAATAATGTACTCGAAATATCCCGGGCATCAAGAAACACCCTGTATTCTTTGGTTTTAGGCACATCAAAAGCCTGGGGACGCTGGTAAATTTTAGCGGTCATTTTACAGGCAGCGTCCCCCCAGTTCCAGGTTACAACCCCCTGGGATGGTGCCACCAGGCTGAATTGGGAAAATTGTGTGCTGCTGGAACTGGAGTTTCTAAAACTCAAGCCTTCATTATCATATTTTATGTAAGTGGAAGAATTTACCGCCACAACACAATTAACACATGAAGGCAGGGTAATTTGTCTCAGGAACTCCCTAAATACACCCTCTGGAAAGTCCAGCTTAAGTTTACCAGCCATTATCTGCAGCGGATAATAAAGGTAGCTGGGGTCCTTCTTAAGCCAATATGCCACAAATGTCCTGGGCAGGCTCATTATATTTTCACCAGAAATACCCTCTGTCAGTAAATCTTGAATTAATGGCCACACCCTCTGCATGGTCTCAGAGATTCTAAAAAACCTGTTCTGATAATCCGGTTCTTTCAAACTTAACCGGGGCATAAATACATGACGGTACCAATTTCGTTCGATACTGATATCACTGTTGGTATTATCTTCAGACCATTTGAGCTTTTGCTTACCGGCATAATTTCTGAGTTCGGCTTTGCTTCTGTTTAATAATGGCCTTATTATATCGGGAGTCCGGTAAAAGAGGATGCCTCTTAAACCACGAGGTCCTGTACCACGTCCCAACCGCTGCAGAATAGTTTCAGCCTGGTCATCCTTATGATGAGCCGTTAACAGCCAGTGCATACCACCCTGGCGGCAGATATTATTAAAATACTGATAGCGGCTCTCCCTGGCCCACATTTCCATGGACTCTCCGGCTTTCTGAGTTTGAGGATTAAGTTTTTTATAATGAAATGGAACCCCCAGTTTATGGCAGCGCTCACGTACAAGTATAAGGTCGTTATGTGAATCCGCTCGCAATGCGTGGTCTACATGGGCAACCTCTATACTGCAGTTAAAATGGCCGCAGCCATAACGGTACCAGAAGTCCAGCAGAACCATTGAATCCAAACCTCCCGATACAGCCAGTAAGAGCCTCTGCCCCTGAGGATTAAAAGCGCGCTCTTTAAGATAACGGAATGTCTTAAGCGCCCAATGTTTAGAGGAATACAAAACAGAAATTTTCAATATTTAAGTGTAAATTCAGCAGTTAATATGTTCTTACCAATGATGTTTTTAGTTTTGTATTTTGGGATTTTGAATTGTACAATGTGTTCTCATTCTTAGAGGATTTGTTTTGTATTTAGTATTTGGGATTTTTTCAAAATTTAGAATTTGTTCCCTCACTTCTTCCCATATACTTCTTCAGGGTCAAACATCCTGTCACCCCTTACCTGCCAGCCGCCATCCTCCAACTCACGGTAAAAGCAGCTGCGGCGGCCTGTATGGCATGCTGCGCCTATACCTTGCGGCTCTACAGCAAATACCAGAGCGTCACCGTCACAGTCAATTTTTACAGATACCACTTTCTGAGTATTTCCGGAGGTTTCGCCTTTGACCCACAACTTTTGCCGGGATCGGCTCCAGTAGGTCATAATACGTGTGTCCAGAGTAATACCCAGAGACTCAGCGTTCATGTAAGCTACCATAAGCACCTCCCCGCTGCCGCTGTCAGCGGCCACGGCGGTTACCAGGCCCTTATCATCAAATTTTACTGTATCTAAAATAGTTTTCCAGCTACTCATGTGATTTCCATGTTTTAAGTTCTTATATGGCCTTTGCCAATAACCTGCCATTGGTAAGTGGTAAGGCTCTCTATGCCCATGGGGCCGCGGGCATGGAATTTATCCGTACTTATGCCAACTTCGGCGCCAAGGCCATATTCACCGCCATCGGAAAACCTGGTTGAAGCATTAACCATAACCGAAGAGCTGTCCACATCGGCCAAAAATGCCTGCTGAGCGCTGCTGGATCCGGCAATTATGGACTCGGTATGCCCTGAGCCATGTACATGTATATGCTCGGCGGCGCCCTGTACGCCCTCAACAATTTTAACCGACAGGATAAGATCCAGGTATTCCTCGTCCCAGTCTGCGGCCTGCGCCCTTTTTAACCCCGGTTTAATTTTACAGGTTTTGGTACAACCGCGTACCTCAACGCCACCGCTCTCCAGCTGATCTAATATCTTTCGCACCTTAACTGCACCCAGAGCCTTGTCTAAAAGCAGAGTTTCCATGGCATTACATACGCCGGGTTTCTGAGTTTTAGCATTCATTATAATACTCCCGGCCATTTTCATATCCGCAGATTTATCTACATAAATATGACAGACCCCCTTATAATGCTTAATAACTGGCATGCGGGCTTTGTCTACCACACGGTGTATAAGGCGCTCCCCCCCTCTGGGTATTACAAGATCCATATTGTGCATATCTTCCAGCAAATAATCCACTACATCGTAGTCTGGTGTATTCACCAATTGAACGGCGTGCGGTGTGATGCCCATTTTTACCAGGGCCTGACCAATGACGACAGAGAAGGCTTTGTTGCTGTGAGCGGCCTCCTTGCCGCCTCGTAATACAACTGAGTTACCGCTTTTAATACAGAGTGCGGCCCCATCTACAACAACATTGGGCCGGGATTCAAAAATGAAAAATATGGAGCCTATGGGTACTGAAAACCTGCTGATTTTAAGATTGTCGGGCCTGGTATATGAACTTAAACACACCCCTACAGGGTCGGGTAAAGACGCTATCTGATTAACACCCGCCACAATAGCCTTAAGCCTTGGAGCATCCAGTTTAAGCCTGTCCAGCATGGCGGCGCTCAGGCCCTTTTTACAGCCCCAGTCCAGGTCTTTTTTGTTAGCAGCCAGAATGGCCGCTTGAGAGGCCAAAATACCCCTGGCAAGCGTTTTTAAAAAGCCCACGCGCCCGGCGTGAGATAATTTACGTACCTCAACAGAAGCATTACGAGCCCGGCGTCCCAGAAGGGCGGCGTATTTTTTGTTTTTTTCATTCATAGCCTAAACCCGATAGTTACGTGTTTTCATTATAAAATAGTGATTTGAGAGCAAATTGGCTCAAAAGGAGACCAGATAATCCCGGTGAATAACCTCTCCCGGACCCTTTTTTCCCAGAATATCGGCAATTTCCCGGCTTTTGACACCCATTATGCGTAAAATTTCATCTGAAGAAAAATTCACCCGACCGCGGCCAATGACACGCCCACGCACAGTGCACAGATCTACAAATGACCCAGCGGTAAATAAGCCGATAACGCCGGTAATTCCAGCAGGCAGCAGACTGGATTTAGAATCCCTTACAGCTTTAACAGCCCCTTCATCCAGCTTAATACGGCCCTTGGATTGGGTAACAAAAGCCATCCAGCGATCTCTGGTTTTCAACTTATTAATGTTAGGCAAAAACAGAGTGCCGGGATTACGCCCCTTTAGAATACCAGGGATATCTGGCTTTTTACCACTGGTAAGTATAACGGGAGTGCCGCCCTGGGTAGCCTGACGAATAGCGTTTAATTTTGTTCTCATCCCTCCTACGCTGCTCTGTGAACCCTTTCCACCGGCCATACTGAGTATATGCCCCGTTATCCTGGGAACCACCGGTATAAGCTCTGCATCAGGGTAAAGCTTGGGGTTTTTATTGTAAAGGCCCTCCTCATCAGAGAGAATAATGAGGAGATGGGCCTCCAGAAACTGGGCTACGTCAGCGCTGAGTTTATCATTATCACCGAATTTTATTTCCTCAGTACTAACAGTATCGTTCTCATTGATGATGGGGATACAGTTATTTTTAAACAACTCGGTAACGGTCTTTTGAATATTACTGTACCGCTGCCTTTGACGCATGTCCTCCCCGGTGAGTAAAAGCTGAGCAACAAACTGGCCATGGCGCGCAAAGGCCCTGGCATATTGTTCCATTAATTTGATTTGACCCACTGCAGAACAGGCCTGTTTAAGGGCAAGCTCTCCGGGCCTTTTGTTAAGCCCCAGAACACCCATACCCATACCCACTGCGCCCGATGTCACAAGTACTACATTGTGGCCCTCCTGTCGTACTTGACATATATCCTTAACCAGAGCCCGAAGCCTTGAGGAGACCAAGGTACCGTCCTCCTGAAGAAGGATACGGGTACCAACTTTAATAACAATATTTTTCATGCCCCTAAATATATTAAAGCACTGAGGATTGCAAAAAGGATTCCTACAGCAGGCAACGACCCACGCTTTCCTGTCATTAACACATAAAAGACAGCTATTTTAGATCTTCCAGCTGTTCGAGCAGGTTTCTAAGCTTAATATTGTCTTTTTCCAACTTAGCAATACGCTTTAGCAAATTCTGATTTTTACCAGCCAGCTCCTGTTGCCTTTTTACGTGCCTTAATAATTGATGAATAAGCATTAAACCAACCTCTGAGGACACCCCCTGCCAGCGTACTTTATCTATTTGGGGAGTTTCGCCGGGCAGCATATTGTCTTCCATATCTACTGACATGAGTGCCATGGAAAGATCACGCCAATAGGCGGCAGCCTCTTTTGTTTTTTTTGGCCTTTCTGAAATTAGGATATCGTTAGCCATGCGCATACACTGCTCCAGACGCCCTTCGGCTAAAAGACTTCCTAATTGATTATCGGTAATATTAATAGAACTGGGAGTACTTTTATTAATAGAACTGGGAGTACTTTTATTAATAGAACTGGGAGTACTTTTGGCTGCGCAACCAACCAATAAAAAGGCCATGCTAAAAAGGAACATTTTGCTCATATTAAGAATACGACTTTCACTTAAAAAATCATTTACGATTATCTTGTAAGATTTTAGGATAAATATGCACCCAAATGCAAATGGAAAAAAAATAAGCCCCGAAAATAACCGGGGCTGTCAATTTTTTTATGTTTTGGATGTTATGAGCTAAAACCCCAGGCCTTTCAGGGCTTTTTTACCCTTTTTCTTAGCTTCATCACTGGCAGTTTTTTTCTGGGCTTCAGCCTCTTTCCTGGCCTTTTCTTCCGCTGCTTTTTTCTGGGCTTCCAGCTTATCCTTTTCGGCATTTAATTTTGCTTTAGCTTCATCGGCCTTCTGCTGCACAGCGGCCTGCGCTTTGGCTTTTTGAGCGTCCAGTTTAGCTTTTGCCTCTGCAGCCTTTTGGCGAGCTAAAGCCTCTGCCTGTTTTTTAACATCATCCAGAGCTGCTTGAGTGTTAGCTTTTACATTACCAGATGCCTCATTTTGCATACGCACGTAATCTATGCCGTATTGGGGATCTGCCAGAGTGCCTTTTAAAGTGTAATAGGCAATGGCATTTCCGTCTTTATCTTTAGGCACTATAGCCAGGCCTGAAGCTGCGGCCCCGGCAACTGCACCAAGCTTACCGGCAGCACCAGCCACGGCACCCTGTACTTTATCCTGCGCCCCCAGTATACTGTTGCTGAGTGGTTTGGACATACGATTTTCCAGTGTAAGATCGAGCCTGGTATCAAAGCCAATTATGCCTTTTAAATCCAGATAACCGGCAGGAGACTGATCAATATTTAGATGCTTTACCTGCAATTCACCATCTTTTGCCTCGAAAGTGGCATCCAGCTTACTAAAGGAAAATTCACCCATATCCACCTTTTTACCAACCTTCACCTTTTCCTGGATTTTACCTATAACACCGTTAAGACCCTCCACCATTTTTACACCCACCAGCCTGCCGTCATGTATGTTGACATAAATAAGGCCTGTCATGTTATCTGCAAATGTATGAGGCAGGCCATTGGTTTTGATGTCCATATCCATACTGTATTTGCCATAGATAGTGTTGTCCGCACCAGCCAGAGCCTTGACTATACTGTTGCCGGCCGGGAGTTTATCATTGAGCCGGGAGATAAAATCGTTGGCTTCCACCTTATCAATAATAAGCTTCATGGCAATTATTGTATTTAAGGTATCCCTTAAATCCACATTCAAGTTTTGAGAGAAGGAGCCTGTGTAAAGCTGACCTTGGAGGGTAGAGGCTACAACGCCACCTTTTATGGATGTCTTTTGTACAAAATCCGTCATGGATAAACCCAGCAGTACGGTATTATTCAGCCGGATATCCATTTCAACTTCCACATTGGGAAGCGCCGGCATCGCGGTCATTGGGGCGCTTTCTTCTTGTACCTCAACCTTTGCAGTAGTATCACCCTGAGGCAATATCTGATCCAGATTTAGAGTCTTGGAATATACACCCACATGCACCTTGGTAGCAGAGCCTTTTGCCAGCTCCGGCAGGGCCATGGCCAGATAATTAACTATGCCAACCTGCACATGTACATCTGAATCGGCTATTTTAATATTCAGCGATTCATCTATTTTGTCATTATTAATGCGCACTTCACCATTGATGCCTACCTTTTCGGGCAGCTCTTTGGTGGCCAGCAGGATGTTTTTAAGTGCCACGCGGCCATTGGCCTTGATACCCATGGGGTTCTGGGGGTCGAGCTTACCGCTGGCCTCTATGTTTGATTGAATAAAACCTGTAAGCTGAAAACCCTCGGGCAGACCAACGAATTTATCTGCCAGGGTCATAAGCTTGCCCAGATCCAGACTGGAATTGATTTTAAGCTTTTGCAATACCGGAACTTGAAGCAAGTCTGTGACCAATACGGCCACTGTAACGGGGTGCTTATCCAGCAAAAAGCCGAAATCTCTAATTTCTACACTGCTCTCTGTGATATCAATAAAGCCGTTAAGGTCGTTAAGGCCTGCGGGTAGGTCTTTATGGCCAAAACCTATGTCTTTAAGCTGTACAGTAGCTTTAACTTTAGGCAGCCCTGCTGTGTCCAGAATACCGGCCACGGAGGCCTCCAGCCTGGCTGTGCCCCTGGCAGTAAGTTTGGGGATATCGGGAGAAAGACCTGCTGGTACCTCCTTTAACAGGGACGCCATAGAAATATCGTTTGAAGATATTTTTATATCCACACCGGGGGTGGGGGTCATAAACTGATTGACTTTGCCTTTGAGCTCAATGAGTATATCCTGAAGGCCGAATTTCATCTCCCCCAGTGTAATCTCCTGCTTAGCCAGATTTACACCAATATCATGGGAAAAGGACACCCTGATGTTGCCTTTGCGCAGCCCCAGCTTATCGTCTAAAACACTGATGGAGGAAATAACAAGTTCACCTTTGGTTTGAATATCCTCCAGGTTTTTGTCTACAAATACACTAACCTGCTGGTTGATATTACCCAGGGTGATAACCTTGCCCGTATTAAGGTCGCGATAGCGCACGCGGGCATCTTTTATTATAAAACTCTTAACAGCCAGGGCCCCGGGAATTTGGGTGGGTAATTCACCGGGCTCTTTGGCCTCCTCGGCCGGCTCTGCTTTGGCCTTGGGCTCCCCGCCCAGACCCTCCAGATTAGTACGGCCTTTTTTGTCTACTTCATAAAGGATATCCAGACCCTCCAGGCGAATTTCTTTAATAACAGGGCTGAGCTTGAAAATGGACATAAAATCCAGGGCCAACACGACCTTGCCCATGTGGAACATGGGTTCTGAAGAAAAGCCAGGGGCATTGGCCAGGCAGATATTGGAAACTTCCACCTTAAGGGTGGGGAACACACTGATAGAAGCACCCTCCACCATAACCTCACGGTTAAGGGCCTTAGAGCCATGCTCCTTAACCAGCTCCTGCACCTTTGACGGAGGCAGAGCCACCTTTACGGCAATATAAAGGGCCCCCCAAAGTACAGCGACCAGGATAATTAAACCGATTATTAGTTTTTTCAACATTTTAGCCTCCTCAAAGCTGAAATCAGAAAAAAAGATAGAATTATATAACCCGGGAAATTGCCAATATTAATCCTCTTTTAATAAGAACAGACGCTTTTATATCAGATAACTTTTACCCATATACAGAAAAAGCCCGCCTTTAGGCGGGCTTATAAAAAGTTATTAAGCTCTATCAGGGTGTAAGTTTGTAAACGAAATCGACTTTGTCGAGGTTATCCGCGGTAGTCTTTGTCACAGCTGTAACGCTGATTAATGCATATTGTGTACCAGCACGAAGCTTGGCAATGATGATGTCACCAACAGCAAGGGCAGGTGTACTGGCTGCAGCAGTGCCAGCAGTATAAGCTGCTGTTACTTCTTCAACTGTAGCTGTAGCATAAGTCAAAGTTGCAGTTTTTACGAACATGGTGCCATTGCCGGAGGTAAGAACACCGGTAAAATCTGGAGCAACAGTAGTGGTTACGTCCATCAGGTCTTTATCAGCAGCAGCACCGCTGGAGCTGACACCAGCCATTGTAACAAGATTAAATGCACCCTGATTAGGCCCGATGAGATTCCATACAGTACCTGTCTTTTCTGCGCCAAGGGCAGTGCCGGCAGCAACAGAACAGTCTACACCTACAACAGAAAAGGTATGGCTTTTTGAAGTTGTGGCTGAACCGGCAGTAGCGGTAATAGTAAGGGAGTACTCCCCGGTACAAGCACCGGCAGTGGTTACAATTTTCAAGTCAGCATCATCGGTTAAATCCCAGGACTCAACGCCGGGGCCCGGTTGAACAACGGGAGCTGTGACTAAGGCAAGCTTGTCTGCCGCAACGGTTGCGGATGATATTGCGGTGGTAATGTTGATGTCTGTATTGCCCTTTACTTTACCATCAATGGCAATTTTGTTAGGAGCGGTAACAGTTACAGCATTGGTGCTTTCCAAAGATATGGAAACTTCATCATCATCGTCCCCCCCGCCAAGAAGGTCGCACCCGACAAAGGCCATGGATACAGCTATAAAACTGGCAAGAAACCATTTTTTAATTGAAAGATTCATATTTATTCCTTTTCTATGAAAATTAAGTGACTAATGCTTATAAATTTATAAAAAATGCACGTAATACCCAAAAATTAAAATAAAAATTTAAATCAGGAATGATCAGGGTGATAAAGAAATTTGGTTTAAACGGTAAAAGGCCATGACCGCCTGGCCATAAGCTTAAGTACAAAACCGGTCATCAAATCAAAATTTGATGCCTATTTTAGGGTATTTCTCTCTCCCTAGAGATTTCTCCGTCCCTGGAACCCTAACAATTCCCTACATTCAACCCCTTCCTGGGGTAATCTTTAATTTATTTATCGGGGTTTAGGGCGGGAGTCTTTAATGTTTTTTGCAAAATTAGTGCAAATAGCTGCAAAAAGCCTTCTACCCCTGCGGGCCGGCCATGAGCTTCTTTACCTCTTCTACCTCCTGGGGATCTGACAGGGTTTTGAGGTACATTTCTACAGCATCGCCGCCTATTTTAAGCTGAGCCTTAATCACGTTTTCACGTACAAGTTTTTCCTCATCACTGGCAACGGAAGCCAGAAGCTCCAGAAAGTCATAGTCAGTATCAGTGCCAACCTCACCAATTACCCAGCAGGCAGTGGCCCGCATAAGGAAATTTTCCCTATTTTCTATCATGTTCTTTAAATCGCTAAGGACATCTTTATGACCCAGGTTCCATAGCGCTTTTATAGCATTACCACGAATCCTGTTATTTATATGAGACTTAAATCGCAATAATACCTGAATAAGGCGAGCGGAACCCATGGCTTCAATAGCCTCTATGCAGTTAGCCACCACACGAGTATCCTTGTCTTTTAATAATGGAGCTATTTCGTTAATATCCAGATTCTCAGCTACGGACTTCATAAGGGACACCGCGGTTGCACGTACCATTTGGTTCCGGTCCAGTAGAAGCTCCTTCAGCAGAGCGCGAATTCGCGGGTTTTGCCCCAAAAGTCCTAAAACACGAATAGCGCCAAATCGTAATGACTCATCGGGTGATTTTAAATCCAGAGCAATGGAATCTATAATACGTGGATCCAGTGATTTTAAGATTGTTGCCAGCCCTTCACGTATTTTTGAACTAATTTCGGAAAAATGTTCAAGCAGATTGACCTTAATTAACTGAGTGGCTACCTGAATAGCCGCCTTCTTAATACTGGCATCATTGCTTTTTTTAACTGCATCCAGCACCATTCTAAGATGGGTAAGGTTACCTCTTTTCTGAATAAATAAAATGGCCGCCATGTTCTTTTTTGGGTCCATACTTGAAAGGTTGCTTTGTATAAGCTCTTCATTCATACGAATATTTTCTCCAATTCTTTAACTGCCTCCGGGGAAGAATAAATCATAACTTTATCCCCCACTGCCAGCTCTGTAGAACCTCTGGGAATAATAACCTCATTGGTCGTCTCTTTTTGAATAGCACCGATGATGGCGGTAGGAGGAAATATTTCCTGAAAATTCTTACTGGAAATCTCCTTGGCGGCCAGGATGGAATTCTGCGTTACACGATATACAATAGCCTCAATTTTCTCCTCTGAAAGCTCCGAAACAGATAAAACCTCTCCCCTTCTCACAAACTGCAGAATACGATTTATTGTGAGCATCCGCCGGGAAATTACCGAGTCCACATCCAACGCGGAAATAAGAGGGATATAATCGGGCTTGGTAACCAGGGCTATTGATTTTGTGGCTCCCATTTGTTTGGCAAGAATACAGGATAGCAGATTGGCTTCTTCATCGTCTGTAACTGCCACAAAAACATCGGCATTTTCTATACCCTCCCCCTCCAGCAGGGAGGAATCTGTACCTTCGCCATGTAGTACAAGAACCTTCTTTAGCTCAAAGGCCAGTTCGCGGCTCCTGGTCCTGGAGGGCTCCAAAATCCGGGCCTGGATCTTGGAATTCTCCAGACTCTTGGCCAGATTAAGGCCAATAATGGTGCCGCCATAAATGAAAACATTAGATAATTTTTTAACTTCAAACCCCAAATCTGATACTATTTCATGGGTATCTTCAGAAGACATGACAAGAAAAATTTTATCCCCGGACTGAAAGGTGCCCTCCCAATTTCGGATAACAATACCCTCTTTTCCCCGAATAAGGCCAATGATTTTAAAATTCTTCTGGGTATTTGAAAGTACCTCTCCCAGAGTTTTGCCGATTAAAGAAGAGTTTTCATTAACATGTAAACCTATGGCTTCGGCTTTGTTATCAAAAAATAATCCCACCTCTGTAGCATAAGGGCGTTTTAAAAGCTGCAGAATTTCCTGTGCCACTTCCTCCTCAGGATAAATAACAAGATCTATCCCCATATCATACTCGGTAACTACCGATGGATCTTTAAAAAAACCACTTTGCCGGATCCTCGCTATCCGCTTTTTTGCGCCCAGTTTAGAACCCAGAAAACAGGCAAGTATGTTAATGGCATCATACTTGGTTACAGCAATCAACAAATCGGCGCTGCCTGCTTCAGCCTGTTTTAGTATATCCAGCGAAGAGCCATCCCCAAAAATAGTTTTAATATCCAGGTTTTCATCTGCAGTACGCAGACGGTTTGAGTCAGTATCAATAAGAAAGAGGTCATGGCCCTCCTCAGACAACTTTGTTGCCACGTTCAATCCGACAATACCTGCACCTACTATAACTATTTTCATTTTAATGCCTTGATTGACTTGATTTTATCCCGCAATAAAGCTGCTTTTTCAAAATCCAGATTTTCGGCGGCATCCAGCATACAACGTTCCAGTTCTTCTACTGATACCAACTCATCATGGTCTTTAAAGTTGCCAACTGACCGTATATTAGAACTCTCATTTTGATCTATAATCTGAATGGTGTCCCTGATAGCTTTAATAATAGTGCGGGGTGTAATGCCATGCTTGCGGTTATAAACCTTTTGGTGAGTACGCCTGTTTTGGGTAATTTCCATAGCCTTCTTAATGCTGCGGGTAAGAACATCTGCATACATAATTACCTGACCATTAACATTACGAGCAGCTCTTCCAATCATCTGGATAAGGGTCCTCTCATTACGCAGGAAGCCTTCTTTATCAGCATCTAAAATAGTAACCAGTGAGACTTCGGGCAGATCCAGCCCCTCACGCAGGAGATTAATACCCACAAGCACATCAATATCACCGCGCCTGAGCTTATTTAAAATCTCAGTCCTTTTTAAGGTCTCTGTTTTGGCATGCATGTATAAAACTTTTAAACCGGCTTCTTCCAGAAAGTCGCTTAAATCCTCAGCACTTTTTTGAGTAAGCGTAAGAACCAGGGTTCGCTCATTTTTAGATATCCTTTTATGGATTTCCTGAAGTAAGTCGTCAATTTGACCCTTTATGGGCCGCACACTTATTAAGGGATCAAGAAGACCGGTGGGACGGACAATCTGCTCCACAACTACACCTTCTGATTTTTGGATTTCATAATCGGCCGGTGTGGCTGATGCAAATAATGTTCTGGGTAAGCGGTTTTCAAATTCCTCAAAATTCAAGGGACGATTGTCCATGGCACAGGGAAGACGAAATCCGAAATCCACCAGATTCTGTTTGCGGGATCGGTCACCAGCATACATACCACCAATTTGTGGAATAGATACATGAGACTCATCTATTATTAAAAGGTAATCCGAGGGGAAAAAATCCATCAATGTATGGGGGTGGGTGCCTGGCAACCTGTTTTCTATAATGCGTGAGTAATTTTCTATACCTGAACAAAAGCCTGTTTCTTTAATCATCTCAATATCATAACGGGTGCGCGATTCCAGCCGCTGGGCCTCAACAAGCTTATTTTGCTCCCGCAGAACCATTAGGCGTTCTTCCAGTTCTCTATTAATGTCTGATAATATTCTATCTATATTTTCTTCCCGAGTCACGTAATGCTTTGCCGGGTATATTAAAGTTTCATCCAAATCGGCTTCCACCTCCCCCGTTATATAATTCACCCTTAATATTTTATCTATCAAGTCACCAAAAAACTCGATACGAATAGCAAAGTCATCGTATGCAGGGCGTATTTCCACGATGTCTCCCCTGACCCTGAAAGTTCCCCGATTAAAATCAAAATCATTGCGCGTGTAGTGGATATCTACCAGGGATCTTAAAATATTGTCCCGTTCGCGCTCCTCCCCAACCCGCACAGTTACCATCAGCGCGCTGTAATCCTCCGGAGAACCCAACCCGTATATGCAGGAAACCGAGGAAACAACAATGGCATCCTGCCTTGTCATAAGAGACGCTGTGGTTTTAAGCCTCAGTTTCTCGATTTCATCGTTTATGCTGGAATCTTTTTCGATATAAGTATCAGAACTGGGGATATAAGCCTCCGGCTGATAATAGTCGTAAAAGCTGACGAAATATTCTACAGAATTACGGGGGAAAAACGATTTAAACTCCTGGTAAAGTTGAGCAACAAGGGTTTTATTATGGGTAATAATTAATGTTGGAAGCGCCAGCTGCTCAATAACATTTGCCATGGTAAATGTTTTGCCCGAACCGGTAACACCCAGAAGAGTCTGGTACTTTGACCCCTGCCTGTAACCCCTGACCAGATCGTCAATAGCCCTTTGCTGATCTCCACCAGGTTTAAAATCGCTCTCTAGAGAAAATAATGAACTTGCCATTTGATTACACAGCGTATCAAATTTGCTGGAAAATAACCGGACGAAACTCAATTAAACACAATATCCCGGCCAACTTGCCTGCCTGGGGCTTTATGCTTTGAGGTTTGGTAGAAACCTCCGCGCTTTTTCGGCCTCTTCAGAATCACCATAAAAGCCTATAAGCTTATCGCATGCTTGAATAGCCTCATTTTTTTGTTTCAACTGAAAATGGCAGAGAGCGAGCTTCCAGAGCACATTGGAGACTGCGGGACTTAGATCGACGGGCTCCTTACCCAGCGCCCTGTCTTCAAGATTGCCGGTGCGTTTCATATAGTTTTTTAAAAAAAGATCTAATACTTTCACAGCTTCAGCATATTGCTGTTTTTGCATGTGACAGGCCGCTATGCCATGTAATGCACCTGATGATAAAAGGCTGGTATTATGGCCGCCACTTTTAACCTTTTTATAAGATGCCATGGCTTTGTCCCATTTACCCTGCATATATTGACTTTTGCCCAATAAAAGGCAAGCCTTGGAAACAACAAAATCGCTGTGATCGCTAGTTAGGAAGTTTTCCAGAAAAATTTCGGCGGAATCCATTTTAGAGGTGGAGATATATATAAAAGCGGTACCAAGAGACTTATTGTCTGATTGGTCCTTTTGTTTAATACTGCCTTTTACATAAAATAAAGAAGCTGAAATAAGCCCTACAACAATAACCCCTGCCAGAACTTTTTTACCATATTGAGGTAAAAAGTGGCTCTGAAGCCAATTAACTGGGGAATTTTGCCCGGCATCAGGCTCAGTAGATGACACTTTTATTGGATTTTGTTGATTCATGTAATAACAACCAGTTTTAAGTATTAAAATGTGTAAATAAATCTAGGTAAGACGATTTTTCTGGTCAATCTAAGCGGCCTTTTTAAAATTTTTGTCCTGCGTCAACTAACTACT
>CAZRWX010000053.1:0-16745 GCA_964603925.1 uncultured Bifidobacteriales bacterium
TATCTCTTTGTGAAAATGCTCATCGGACAATGGCAAACTCCTGGTTGAGGAACTTAAAATAGCTTGAAATGGACTTTGATTCCCGTCGCGCTCATTTCACTCGCTTGCGGGAATGACTATTTTGGATAGAGGTGAGATGGTAGGAAACGGGTTCTGAGCTTAATGCTTATGGCCGTTTACCAGGTTCCAGTGGTTTTATACCATTTTTCCGCTGAGGTAAAAAAGGTGTCATATCAAAGGGCGGTGTCTGGCCGTTGATCATAGCGCTGATACACTGTGCTGATAAGGGCGCCATGCCAATACCGGATTTATAATGTCCGGTGCAAAGATACACCCGGTCATGACTATCGCAGGGGCCCATAAAGGGTACTCTGTCTTTTGTACGAGGGCGAAGGCCCGCCCAGCGGTCGGTGATTGTAAGCTGCGGCATGGGTAATAGGGCCCTGAGCAGGTTAGTGACATACGCCTCGCCCTCAGGGGTAAAAGACTCATCCCACTCCCGGGCCTCTGTAGTTACGCCCACCATGAGTTGATCGCCTCTGGGTACGAGATACAACTCTTTTTGAAAGTGTATGAAGCAGTTCTCCTGATACTGGATAGGTATGGAGAACATTTGGCCCTTTACGGGTACAAGGGGCGCCCTGAGACCCAGTAGATTCAATAAATCATTACACCAGGCGCCCGCGGCTACTATCATATGGTCCGCTTGAAGATGCCCTGCATCATCTTTGGATTTGTATTCCAGGTCGACGCCCCCAGAATGTGAGGTCAGCGCTGTAACAGTAGTTTGTTCTAAAAATTTAACATTGAATTTAAGACAGGCTGCTGTAAGGGCATTGAGTAAATCTTTATTATTAACAAAACCCTCATCGGGGAAATGGATAACCTGGTAGATGGCCTTATGAGCCAGAGGCTGTAAGTGAGCGGGAAGATCCGTGGAGATAGTGAAACCCTCCGCCTTTTCCCGTTCCAGCTTGGCTAACTCCGACTCGAACTGGGCCTGGCCGCCTTCAAGATCCTGATTATAAATAAGATAGGCTCCCCAGCGGTTGACGCTGATTGGGCGGGCTGCATGATTTGACACTGTCCCCAGCCATTTATCAAACGCCCACAGGGAGCGGATTTGAAACTCACGGAAAGGTGAATAAAATTTGGAGGCACCCCGCTGTGTGAGGATACCAGCCGATGCGAAAGAGGCCTTGGTGCTTAAAGGGAATTTGTCTATAACGGTGACGCTTTTGCCTTGAACAGCCTCAGACAGGGCGCACGATAGCCCCATAATGCCGCTGCCCGTGATAAGGGTTTGACAACGTGAGGGCATGACTACTTATTGTATATGGCCACGGCCTTTTGGATTAGGCCGCGGTTAAAAAGTTTGGGGATGATACTTAAAGTAAGCAGACCAATAGTGGCGCCTGCGCCTATGGTAAGGTGGCCCTGCATATTATTACTGAAAACGGGAGAGTCTGAAGACAGCCCCGAAGCGGTAAGAAATGCCGCTGTGGCACCCATAGTTAAGAGAGTTGAGCTGATGATGGAGCGGGTCTGATAACCTTTCATGATTTTGTGGGCCCGGGCATTGTCTTTAACAGCAGTTTTGAGGTTACGGCCCCAGAAGCCTACAGACTGTTTATAGATGCTGGCGGAAGGTTTGGAGAAACTTACAGGCTCTATACCCATGTAGCCCATACTGCTGTCTTTATTATTGACGGAACTGTAGGTGTAAAGGATAGAAGTAAACTTTTCGTAAACACCCACCCGGTAATGAAGCCGAATTTGAGGCTGCTTCTGGGTCTGAATCATATCGTTAAGGGCTTTATTCATCTCCTCATCGCTGCGGGGGATATACATATTGCGGGAATCCGCAGATTGCGTTAAAACAGAGCTAAAACAGCTTAGGATGATAAACACACAAAATGCAATTTTAAAGTGAAAAAACCTCATAAGTGAAAGCCCCTGACTATTGGGTAAAATACTAAGATACCTTCTCAATCTGACTCCTCCAAACCTGAATAAGATGAGAATAAACTGAAGAAATGGATTTGGCTTTCTACGGCTTTATGAAAGTCGGGTAGATAGAGAGACTCATTCTCTGAATGGGCCTGAGTATAGGGGTCTTCCACCCCGACTAATAGTGCCGGGATATGGCCGAGAACACGCCCAAGTGACTCAACAAAAGGTATGGAAGCCCCACAACCTGTAAATAGGGGTTCTGTCTGATATCCCAGTTTTAGAGACTCTTTGGCTATTGTAAAGGCGGGGTGGTTTGTGTCCGAAACCCAGGCACTCACCCCTGAATCCCATTTTGTTTCCAGCTTCAAGCCCCAGGGGCAATTTTTTATTAAATAATCCTCTATAATCTGGCGGCAGCGTTCGGGCTGCATATCTGGTACTATCCGTAAACCAACGCGGGCCCAGGCAGAATCCATTATAACATTGCCGGCAATTTTTTTTCCGCCCGATTCGATGGAGTTTATTATAAGTGAGGGCTCCCGCCAGGTTTTTACAAATAGGTCATCTTCCAAACCATGAAGCCTGACACCCTCAAGCAGCCCTGCCTGTTTGCTAAATTCCAACCTGGATATGGGAATATTCTTCAGGTCCCTAAGTTCACCTGGAGTAGGGGGTATTACATCCTGCCACAAATCTTTTAAAGCAGGTTTACCGCTTTCATCTACCAGGCCGTTCAATAACCGGCACAGGCCGGCAACAGGATCTGGCACAGGGCCTCCCCAGAGACCGGAGTGAAGGGGTTGCCTGGTTGCTGAAGCTGTCACCTCAAAGGTGACAAGGCCCCGAAGGGAAGTGGTGATGCTGGGAAGACCGGTATCTATATTGGCGGCATCGGCAATAATAAGACATTGGGCCTTAAGCAGCTGGGCGTGTTTATTTAAGAACTCCTCCAGATGGGCCGAACCGGTCTCCTCTTCGCCTTCAATTAACACCTTAATGTTAAGTGGAAGGCTATTGTGAGCTTTTAGCCATGAATTTATACTGGCAAGGTGCAGCATAATGCCAGCTTTGTCATCGGCAATGCCCCGGGCGTAAATGCGATCGCCCCGTCGGGTGGGAGTAAAAGCCGGGGACTCCCATATATCGTCTCGCATGGGGGGCTGGACATCATGATGAGCGTAAAGAAGTACTGTAGGAGCTGTTTTATCCTTAACCCATTCACCATATACATAAGGGTGAGCGCCTTTAATTTTAAGCACCTGTACATTTTGAAGTCCGTAATCTTTCATGCACTTGCTGACAAAATCCGCGCTTTTTTCCAGCTCCAAGGCAGGATAGCCGGGGAAGCTCACGCTGGGTATACGGGTAAGTGCCTCCAATTGAGAAAGATAATGCTCCTGGTTCTGCCGATAATGGTTTATTGCATTTTGAGGATTAAGTTTTTTTTTATCCATGTTCAACAGTTTGCTCCCATTGTTTATACAGGGCAGTTAATAAGGGCTCTACCACTGATGGTGAAAAATCGAAATGCAGGCCGGCGGCAGAAAACAGCTCCGGCAGGCTTTTAGTGCCGCCCAGACTAAGGCCCTTTTTGTAGCTGGCCAGAGCCCCAGCCTCATCTTGAAGCGACTTATACCACATTTGTAATGCCCCAATCTGGGCTATGCCGTACTCTATATAATAAAAGGGCATTTCAAAAATATGAAGCTGGCGGTGCCAGTATATGTCTCGATATGTCTCCAGGCCTGACCAGTCTACGCCGCCGCCGTATTTTTGGTCAAGCCGTACCCAGTAAGCGTTGCGTTCTTCGTGAGTGTGATGGGGGTGGGTATAAAGCCAGTGCTGAAAGCCATCTACCATTGCCACCCAGCATAAAAGCCTGAAAACCTCCTCATCCTCAGCAGCGATAGCCTGGTTAATTTCTGCAGGTGAGTAAAAGTGGTTGAGATATTTATGGCCAAACCTCTCCATACTCATGGAGGCTACTTCTGCAAACTCCATGGGTGCCTGGCGGTTGCGGGAGAGGGCCATATGCCGGGTGAGGAACTGATGAAAAGAATGGCCGCCTTCGTGTAGAAGGGTAAAAACATCTGTGTTAGACCCGACTGCGTTCATGAATATAAATGGCAGACGGACCTCATCCAGGGATGCCTGGTAACCCCCCGGAGCTTTGCCAATGCGGTTTTCCAGATCAAGGAGGCCCCTGGTTTTCATAATATTAAAAAACCCGGATAGCTCTGCGTCCAGATCTGTAAATATGCCTTGTACACCGGCAAGCAGCTTGTCTGGGGTTTTAAAAGGCTTAAGACTGCTTTTGCCCATAGGATGGCAGCTGAGATCCCAGGGTCGTAAAGTCTTCAGCCCAAGTTTTTGACGGCGGAAATCCAGCACCTTTTTATATAAAGGCACCGCGACTTGTTCTACGGTATCATGAAACTTGAAACAGTCTTCAGGCGTGTAATCACGTTCATATTTTTTAAAGATATAATCTCGGTAATCCTCAAGGCCCAGATTGGCAGCTACCTGTTTGCGATATTTGAAGGCCTGGTCAAAGTTTTTGTCCAGAACAGGGGCCTCGTAGAGCCGCCGTTGTGAAATTAGGCGCCAGGCTTTTTCTCGTTTTTCACGGTTGTTCTCCTGCAAAACAGGGGAGAGCTGGGTGAGAGACAGAGTTTTACCCTCCCAATTTACCGTAAGAGAACCTGAAATCTTTTGATATTCCTGGGAAAGCTTGGATATGGAAGTATTCAGAGGAATATTCTTGACTGTAAAAATCTTAAGACTGATTGAGATAGAACGTAAATATCGGTAATAAATATCTGCCGGTAACTGTGGCTTATACTCTGAGGAATCGATTAGCAGGTGAATGCTGTTTTCCAGCTTTTCCAGCTCAGGGACAACATTTTCGAGGAAGTTAACATAGGCATTATCCTTATCTTTATCCGTAGTGTCGCAGGTCATATAAATGTAAAGACGGTTTGATTCCTCGGATACTGCATTACTGAACTCAAACCAGTCCTCCAGCCACCTGTTAAAAAGGCCTAAACTGTCCCACTCCCGGGATACAAGCTCCAGAGCAATGGGTTTAAGCTCCTCCCAATTGGAGAGGTTAAGATTCTGGCTTAAATAACGCCGGGGGTACTCAGGATCTGGTCTATTTATTTCATTTATACGGTTTTTCATAAGGCCTTTGGCTATTGTGACAATTGAAATATAGCACTGTGTGTTAAATGAGTGTAGCGAAAGGAGGTGGGGAAGAGTAAAGCTATAAGTGAAAAGTGAAAAGCAAAAAGAAAAAAAACAGGACGCTTTAGATAGAGTCGTTTTGCACAAAAAAACACTTTTCGCTTTTCGCTTTCAACTTTTCACTGCATATCCCTAATTATCCGCCCAGCTGGATTCCAAAAACTGTAACCGGGAGCACTTCACCAAACCGGTATATTAAATAATGAATCATGAACAGACATCCTGGCAAAACGGGCCTTTTGATATTTGGATACAAATTATTACTATAACAGCTACCTGTATTATGAATTACGAAGATATTATTAAAAAGAGACGGACTTTTGCCATTGTCTCACACCCGGATGCCGGTAAAACCACCATTACGGAGAAGTTCCTGTGGTATGGCAATGTTATCAGGGAGGCCGGCAGTGTACGCGCTAAGGCAAATAAAAAATATACAACCTCAGACTGGATGGAGATTGAGAAGAAGAGGGGTATAAGTGTTTCCTCTTCAGCGCTCAGCTTCCCATACAATGGCTGCCAAATTAACCTGCTTGATACTCCGGGGCATCAGGACTTCAGTGAAGATACTTACAGGGCTTTAATGGCCGTAGACAGCGCCTTGGTACTCATTGATGCCGCCAAAGGTGTTGAGCCCCAAACTATTAAATTGATGGACGCATGCAAACTCAGGCAAACGCCTATTACAGTCTTTATTAATAAAATGGACAGAGATGCCCGGGATTGCATTGAGCTTATGGATGAGGTGGAAACTGTGCTGGGAGTGCGCTGTGCGCCTATGACGCTTCCCATCGGTAACGGCCCTCTTTTTCAAGGCGTATATCATTTAGGTTCTAATACTGTTCATTTTTATAATCCAGACTCAGAAGGACAGAAAATAGAAACGGTTTCGGGCATAGGTGACCAAAAACTGGATAAGTGGTTCGATGAAAAATATCTGAAGGAATTCCGCGGCCAGGCGGAACTGGTAATGGGAGCTGTTGAGCCATTGGGTGTGAAGGCATATCTGGAGGGCAAACAGGCGCCAGTATTTTTTGGTTCGGCTTTAAATAATTTTGGCGTCAAACAGCTGTTGGACAGTTTTGTAAACATCGCTCCCATGCCCCTTAAACGTCAGGCAAAAGAGAGGCTTGTAGACCCATTGGAGGCATCTTTTACAGGCTTTATTTTTAAAATTCAGGCTAATATGGATCCAAAACACCGGGACCGTATAGCCTTTATACGAGCATGTTCGGGCAGTATAGAGAAGGGCGGGCGCATAACACACTGCCCCACAGGAAGGCAGGTTAAAATGACTGCCCCCAGCGCCTTCATGGCACAGGACAAATCCACTTTGGAGACAGTGTATGCTGGTGATATAATCGGTATTCATGATCCGGGGCTGTTCTCCATTGGAGACACGCTTTCTTCTGGTGACATTGTAAATTTCATGGGTATTCCAGACTTCCCCGCAGAGCATTTTGGCCGGGCCATACTGGAGGACCCTCTTAAAAGCAAAAAACTGGCTAAGGGTCTGGCACAATTGTCTGAAGAAGGGGCCACTCAGCTGTTTTATCCCATAGAATATCCCCTGCCAGTGCTGGGTGTAGTGGGGGAACTGCAATTTGATGTGATACAATCGCGTTTAAAGGGTGAATATGATGTTCCTATCCGTTTTGATAAGTTGGGGATTTTTTGTGTCCGCTGGGTAACGGGTCCTCAGCCTATTGTACAAAAATTCCGCAGTGAACATGGCCGGGACATTGCCAAGGATAAAAAGGATAACCTGGTTTACTTATGCCCAAACGAATACCGGCTGCAACTGGTGCAGAAGAACTTCCCGGAAATAAAATTACTGGCTGTAATGAGAGCTGAGGGCGAACATTAAGACTTTAGTCGTCCGTATCATTGTCGGTATCAACGGGTGTGCCAAAAATAGACTCTATTTCAAACAGGCGGCTGAGAGGCTTAATTTTAATGCCCTTTTTGGGGTCATAAGCATCTGACATTTTGTCTGCTGCAAAACCAACCAGCAATGGGCTCTTAGGGTGATTGCAGATTGTTTTAACAAAATTAGAGCTGCTGTACCCGGGCATAAGGAAATTGACAACATAGGTGTCATAGTCATGGCTTGACATTTTTACTTCGGCGATTTCGGGGGCATCGGCAGTTTCTATCTCTGCGTTGGGCAGTATTTGCTTAACTATTTCGACAGTCTCCAGACGGCGCTGCCCCTCTTCGTCTACTACCAGGACATAACGCTCTGCTGTTAGAGAAGCTGTCAGCTTTTTTACAGGTGCCTTTTGCGGAGGTATGTTATCGCTAATGATGGTTTTTTCAGCGTTGGGTACAATCTGCTCCTCAGGGGTGGCTGGTGCCTGGCTCTCTGAGATATCATCTTTATTATCGGGTATTTCTGCTGGCATTTCGCATTTCTCCGCTATTTGTTCTTCTTTAGCCACGGTCATTATTTACCTTTTTTGTGCAAGTGCATATATAGTTGGGTCAAAGATAGCTTTTTTCACAACTAAGACCATGAGATTAGGGTGGGATACATATTAATTAGATCTTGCCTAAAATACTTTTTCTAACCACAGAGGGCCACAAGTGGTCAGAGAACACAGAGAAGTTAAATATTTTAAACTAAGCGTTGCTTTATTGTTAAAAACAGCATTTAAATAAATCAAAAACAACTTCTCTGTGCCCTCTGCGTCTCGGTGGTGAATAATTATTGCCATTTTAGACAGAAACTGATTAGAGAGTAGTTTACCAAAGTTTAATTCATAAGCCTTTCTATATGAGCACGTTCTCGAGGGATAGCGCTGGAAAGACACATAGAGCTGTTCTTTTGAATAATAAGATTGTCCTCAATGCGTATTCCCATATATTCCGAGTAACGCTTGCCTTTAATATTTATTGAGAAATTACCATACAAACCTGGTTCACTGGATATTTGCCATCCGCATTTCATGGGAGTGTCCTGATAAAGGCGAAAGGGATCTCCGTCATGCACTTGTTCGCCTATTAAGTGTGAAACACCGTGGGGTTTAAGTGTATAAGGCCGGTGGGCAATACCACCTTTTTTGAAGAATTCGTCCTCTAATCTGGCTTCTATATATGCCCAGGTGCTGTCGTTTAAACTCCTGATGGTGATGCCCGCACGGGCCTTGGAGTTATTTACTTTTAGAGCGCCTAATACAATATCATATAAAAGGGCCTGTAACGGGTTAAAGCGGCCTGATACTGGTACTGTTCGTGATATATCAGCATGCATGGTGCCCCAGCGTAAACCAAAGTCCATTAGAACCAAACCGGTCAAAGGTTCATCATTCTTTACATAATGCAAAGTGGCCGCATTCCTGCCTGAGGCTATTATGGAAGGAAAACTAAGCCCAAAAATACTGTGTTTTTTCAGCTCTGATTCTAATGAGCAAGTGAGTGCTTGTTCATTTTTGTATCCGGGTATTAATGGCAGTATGGTCTGAAATGCTTTGCCAGTAAGATTTATAGCTTTTTTTACATCTATAACTTGCTCAGGCTCCAAAGGAAGTCTAAGCTTGTGGTTTAAATCGGCCAAGCTTTTAATTTCAAAAAAAATCTTTGCTGTGCGCTTACCTGCGGCTTTGCTCTTTAAAGCTTTTAGTGCATTAGATTGCAATTGACGGTAAAATGACCAGTTATGATCCCTGGTAAAATACTTGTAATTGTGTGTATCACCATGCATTTTTTCATATTTATGAAAATATGCATAAGCATGGGATTTTTTTGAATGCGTTATCAGGTTCCGGAAATAATCCGGAAATTGAGATAGAGGTAGAAAGTGTTTTATACCCGTAAGAGTGTAAATTTCACTTAAGTGTTGGTTATCTGACATAGTTTGTTCCGGGGGGTAGCCGAACCTTATCCCATTCCAAAATTCTTCATTATCATTTTTGGGAGGAAGAAAAAGGGTTTCCCGCTCCTTTCCAAAGGGGTTAAGCAAAAGTATGAGGCCCGGCTGACTTATGCCGCTCAGATGAATAAAAGAAGGCTCCTGGCAAATGCGGACATTATTCATGTACCAGAGATTTTCTTCACCTGGAGTTTTTGGGACAGCGGTAATTACGGCAAAGCTGTCAAGATTTTTTAAATGAAGCCTTCTGCGTTTTTTAAGTATAGCTGGAAACCGGGAACCGGCGCTGCCTACAGGGAATATGTGTGAATATTTCTTGAGCAGGTGTGAGAGAGTTGGAGCCATATCAGTGAACCCTCAAGCAACATCGGACGATATTTTAAAATCATTTTCTTTGCAGAGTTTTATCTCACCCTCCAGCTGAATCATATCCAGAATATCGTAAACATCTTCATTCATGCCAAAGGCATAAAGCGTTATGGATTTTTCGTTTAACAATTTTATAAATGTGGAAAGCTCTCTGAGACCACTACTGTCTAAATATTCCAGGTCATTTAAATCAAGCGCTATACGGCGGACATTTTCTGTAAGTACTTCACGAAAAAAGAAATTAGCTTTTCTGCAGTTAGTACTGGTGAGCTGACCGGACAGAGCTATGATTGTGCCATAATTGGTTTCTTTAATTTTGGCATTTAAGTGAACATCCATGGTCTTAAGATAAATCTCTCAATTTATCGACGCCATAAAATTCCCATTTAGTTGCGGAATTTGCGATTATTTTAACGGAAGCCCACCAATTTGTGGATTACCGTTCTAATAACCGCCTTATTTCCAACCATTCAGATAGGGGAGTTGGGATGCCACCTTTTGGATGTTGTCTTTATTAGCCAAAAGGGCGCTTAGAGGATTCCAGTTGCCGGATAACAACTGGTCACGTGACCCGGGCAGAATGCCTGCATCATAGACCTCGGGGCCGGAAAACCGGGAGCATTCCAGATCAAGTTCCCAGACAGTATCTGCATCTGATTCAATACGACTCATAATTTTGGTGATATCTGCCTGCGGCATGGTTACGCAAGGTACCCCCAGAGTAAGACAGTTAGCATAGAATATTTCTGCAAATGACTCGCCAATTATAGCACGAATGCCCCATCTTATTAAAGATTGGGGAGCGTGCTCCCTGGAAGAACCGCAGCCAAAGTTTTTGTTTACTACAAGAATACTGCCTTGGCTGTACTTTGGGTCATCAAAAGGGTGAGTTATCCCTGAGTCTTTCCGGCTTTTACGGTCGTCCTCAAAGACATGGGGGCCGAGCTCACTAAAAACAACACATTTAAGAAACCGGGCGGGGATAATTCTATCAGTGTCTATATCATTACCATGAAGAGGGATGGCTATCCCCTGTATCTTTTTGATTATAGGACTTGAATTCATAATATTGCTCTTAATTTAAAGGTGATTTAAAGATTGTCAAATACCTGATCTACAGGCATAACCTTGCCGGTGACAGCGGCAGCGGCAGCCATGGCGGGGCTCATGAGTATAGTGCGGCCTGAAGTTGAGCCCTGGCGGCCTTTGAAATTACGGTTACTGGTTGAAGCGCAGATTTGCGAGCCTATTAGTTTGTCCGGGTTCATGGCCAGACACATGGAACAACCTGGCTCCCGCCACTCAAAGCCTGCATCAGTTAAAATTGTATGAAGCCCCCTGGCCTCCGCCTGCTTTTTAACCTGATAGGAGCCCGGGACAGCCAGAGCCGTAATGCCCGAAGCAACCTTCCTGCCTTTTAACAGACGGGCAGCCTCCTCAAAATCTGAAAGCCGGCCATTAGTACAGGACCCTATAAAAACTACATCAATACTGAGGCCTTTGATGGGTTGGCCAGGCATGAGTGACATGTAATTGTAAGCCTCTTGAATAGAAGGTTGCTCCTCCTCATCGAAGGTTTCAATTTCAGGAAGGAGCGCGTTAATATCTATTGATTGTCCTGGGGTAATACCCCAGGTAACTTGAGGACCAATGGTACTGGCATCAATCTCGATAACATCATCGAATTGGGCATCGCTATCTGAAGCAACACTAAGCCAGTATTCACGGGCTTTTTCAAAGTCGCTGCCTGTGGGGATATATTTACGGCCCTTGAGATAGCTGATTGTGACATCATCAGGATTGCAATAGCCTATTTTTGCTCCGCCCTCTATGCTCATATTGCATATTGTCATGCGCTCTTCCATGGACATATTGCTGATAACTGAACCTGCATATTCGTATGCGTAGCCCACACCGCCGTTTACCCCCAATTTATTTATGATGGCAAGAATAATGTCTTTGGCGTAAACTCCTGGGCGAAGTTTACCTGTGATATTAATACGGCGAACTTTGAGTTTTTCTACTATCATGGTTTGAGTGGCAAGAATGTGCGAGACCTGGCTGGTGCCAATACCAAAAGCTAATGAACCAAAGGCGCCATGAGTGGCTGTATGGCTATCGCCGCAGGCGATTGTTAAACCAGGCTGAGTAAGCCCGGACTCAGGGGCTACTACATGCACTATACCCTGAGAGCCGTCTTCGGGTGAAAAGAACTGGATATTATGCTTTTGGGTACTGCTTTCAATGGCTTTGATCATTTGTTCGGCCATATCGTCTTTGTAGGGACGCTGCCGCTCCGGCTCTACAGTGGGAATAATGTGATCCACAGTTGCGAAAGTCCGGTTGGGAAAGGCCACATTAAGTCCTTGTTCTTCCAACATGGCGAAGGCTTGGGGAGAGGTAACCTCGTGGACAAGATGCAAGCCAATGAATAGCTGGCACTGGCCCGTTTCAAATTGTTTAACTTTGTGTTTTTCAAATATTTTCTGATATAAGTTGCGTCCCATGACGGCTCCTTTTCAATAAAAGGGATTGATTTATTGCATGGCAAGGTATTGTTTAACCTTGGACTCCAGCAGATACTCCGGAAGTAAACCCTCAACCTTCTCCAGCAATTTGCCATCCTTGCTGACAAAAAACGAAGTTGGAAGGCTGCTAATACCACCAAACTTGGCCATGACAGCCTCATCGCCTAGAAGCACAGGGTACTGAATAGGATAGCGCTTGCGGATTTCGCTGATTTTATAGCCCTGCGGGTCGTCTACATTGATAGATATGATTTTAAGACCGGAATTTTGAAACTCAGCCTGGAGCTTGTTCAGCGAGGGGATCTCCATAATACATGGCTGGCACCAGGTGGCCCAGAATACCAGAAGGGTAATGGAGCCAAGGGACTGCCTTAAGCTGACCTGCTGGCCGGTAGTGCTGGTCAGGGTGATATCCGGGATTTGCCCTGTTATAACCTGGTTATTCTTAGAGCAGGCGGTAAATGTTAGAAATGTTAGAAATGTTAGAAATACTATAAATGTCAGAGAAACGATTAATAAAACTGAGTATTTTAACATTGTAATTGCTGTAGTTAAGGGCTGAATATACTAAAATAAGAGTATTTCTGGTTCTGTTGTTGTAATTTTATTGCTCAGTTATTAATAAATTGATATTCTGGTCACATTAGAGTTTTGATTCACCATTTAACTCATTTATATTAAAGGCTGTTATGGTAAATATGCAGGAAATGCTACAAAAAATGGTGCAGGTCTCAGCATCAGACCTTCATATTACCGGGGGGTCAGCACCTTTGTACCGGGTTCATGGGGTGCTTCATGCCTATTTAAAGGAAGTTATGTATGCTGAAGATTGTCTTAAGCTTATATATAGCGTAATGACTGAGACTCAAAGGAAGAAATTTGAAGAACAAAAAGAGCTTGATTTTTCTTTCGGCATTTCAAATCTTGGTCGGTTTCGGGCTAATGCTTATCTTCAAAGGGGGTGCGCCAGTGTGGCCATCCGCTTTATTCCTTATGAAATCCAAACTATGGAAGATCTCAAGCTGCCGCGTATACTTTGTGAGCTGGTTGAACGTCCTTCTGGTTTAATACTGGTTACAGGCTCAACTGGCAGCGGTAAGAGTACAACTCTGGCTGCTATGATAGACAAAATAAACACAACTAAGATGGGCCATATATTAACCATCGAAGATCCAATAGAGTTTGTTCATAAGCATAATAAATGCCTGATAAGCCAAAGGGAGATTCACTCTGATACTAGTTCTTTTTTTAACGCTCTAAGAGTGGCCCTGAGGCAGGATCCGGATTACGTACTTATTGGCGAGATGAGGGATACCGAAACAATGGCGGCAGCTTTATCTATTGCCGAAACCGGCCACTTGACATTAGCCACTCTGCATACTAATTCTGCTGTGCAGACTATCAGCCGCATTATAGACTCTTTCCCCAAGGGTGAGCAGTCCCAGGTGCGTACGCAGCTTTCTTTTGTACTGCAGGGTGTTATAAGCCAGGTGTTGGTGCCTAAAATTGGTGGGGGCCGTGTTTTAGCAACTGAAATTTTAATTGTTACACAGGCAATTCAGGCTATGATAAGAGACGATAAAATTCATCAGATCCAGGGCATGATAGAAACAGGGCAGAAGTTCGGTATGCATACTCTAAATTCGAGCCTTGTTGAGCTTGTAATGCGTGGGCAATTAGAAAAATCCGATGCATTAGCCCATAGTCAGGACCCTGATAGTTTTGCAAGGCTTCTAACTGGTAAGGTTAGATAACATATTGATTTAAAAAAGGTTATAAACATTGGCTATATGGCTTTATAAAGGGCAGACCACAAGCGGCAACGAGGTAAATGGTGAAATAGAGGCCGCCAATAAAGAGGATGCTCGCGCTCTTTTACGCAAAAAGCGTATTGTGGTAAATCGTTTAGGCAAAAAGCCTATTGAGATAAACATTAATTTCTCTCAAGGCGTTGGTATCAAGGATTTAGCCCGTTTTACCCGGCAGTTTTCAGCGATGAACTCTGCGGGTCTTCCTCTGATTCAGTGCCTGGAGACCCTGGCAGCTCAAACAGAAAACGAAAACCTTAAGAAGGCCATTATCCAGATTAGCTCTGACATTCAAGGTGGAAGTACATTGGCTGACGCCCTTAAAAAACATCCTAAAATTTTTACAGATTTGTATTGTCATATGATATCAGCAGGTGAGGCGGGCGGTATCCTGGACACTATCCTCAACCGGTTAGCCGATTATCAGGAAAAAACAGAAAAGCTCATTCGCAAAATTAAAAAAGCCATGTATTATCCAGTATTTGTTCTACTGGTTTCAGTTGTGGTTATAGTCGTTTTACTTATGAAAGTTGTACCGACTTTTGCGCAAATGTTTAGCGATATGGGTGGAACCTTGCCAACACCCACCGTAGTAGTTATGGCCATGAGCTCATTTTTACAAGCTAATTTCTTTTATATGTTAATCGCTACCAGCGCCATGATTTTTGGCGTAGCTCGTTATTATAAAACAGAAAAGGGCCGTTTTAATGTGGATAAACTATTACTTACTCTTCCCATATCAGGTGATCTAGTTCGTAAATCAGCTGTTGCGCGCTTTACGCGTACACTGGGCACATTGCTAAATGCCGGTGTACCTATTATAGATTCATTACGTATCACCAGTCGCACAGCGGGCAATAAGGTAGTTGAAGAGGGTATTTTAAATGCTCTGGACAGTATAACTGCTGGTCAAACTATTGCTGAGCCTCTTAAAGAAACAGGCATATTTCCTCCCATGGTTATTCAAATGATTGCTATTGGAGAAAAAACCGGTGGGCTGGCCGATATGCTCTCCCGGGTTTCAGATTTTTTTGAAGATGAAGTGGATGTTGCTGTCGATGGGATAGCGTCTCTTATGGAACCGCTCATTATAGTATTTTTAGGTGGTATCATTGGCGGTGTGCTAATTGCCATGTATTTGCCAATGTTTGATATGGCCACAATGGCGGGCTAGCATTTTTTTTCGTTTTGTATTTCACCATCATACCAATTTTTTGATATTATTTAGAACAAGAGGAGCTCATGGACTTAAGCACGCAAATTTCTGGAAAATGGCATATTATTAATATATCAGGTAATTTTCGTGGCCGGGAGTGTAAAAAGTTTCGAGATCTTTGTCAGGATTATTTGACCAGCGAATGTGTTGATGTTGCTATTAACTTTAAAGAAGTCAAGTTTATAGACAGCACTGGTGTTGGGGCGTTAATTCACTGTCACCAAAAAGTTAAAGATTTAGGTGGTAAATTAGTCTTAATAGGTCCTTCAGATGATATTTACGACTTATTTGAGATGATTTCGATTAACAATTTGTTTGAGATTGTTGAGAACGTTGAGGAACTTGAGCCTGATTACTAGAAAATATCCCTGGAGTTATTTTTTTATAAAAAAAAGATTAATATTTTTCGTTTTCAGCCGATAACTTATATAGAGGAAACTGTAATCATGAAGATTAGTCAAATTGCAAAAGCATATGGAATTGAGGTCCAAAAAGCTGCTGGCAATAAAAAGTTAGTAGATAAGCCCCAAAAGGGTTTATTATCTGATTCAGTACAGGTTTCTAAAGAAGCTGAAAATCTTTCTAATACCTCTGCATCGGCAAAAGCTACCCTTCACAGGGTAGAGAGTTTGCCGGATATCCGTTGGGATAAAGTAAATGAGGTAAAAGACAAATTAGCTAGTGGTTATTACGGCACTTCTGCTTTTAATAATTTGCTGGCTGACAGGCTTTTAAAAGATTTTGGCTTTGAGAACAGCTGAACGGTCTACTGACGCCATTATTTCCGGGCTAAACCAAAAACCTTTATCAGGGGGTTTTTGGCCGTTTCTATCTGTTTCCTTTTATCAATACTCATTATTAACAGTAGCCACACTCTGTCTTTTAATTCCAGTAGTTCTCCAGGCTGATGAGTTCCAGCCTGGTTTTTCCAAGGCAAAGGACTGGGATCAGCCAGTTGCCGAGGTTCTGACATACGAGGTTTCTTCAACCTATCTTGGTAAGGAACGCAAATTTACAGCTTTTTTTGTAACAGAAGCAATGAGTTACTCATTGGGGGAGGGTAAGGGCCAGAGGAGAGGAGACCATACCCAGAGTAATTTATCCACTTATCAATTCACTATAAGCTACAATTTTGAAGTTAGCGGTTATTTGCGCTCACATATGGCATTCTTGCGGGTTTTTCGAGGAGATACGCTGGCGCTTTTACGGCAAAATTCAAGCATTCAAGACTGGAATTGTCTTATTGAACGTGTTTACAGGATGGATATGGAATCCCCGGTCTTACAGCTAAGCTCCCGGTTAGAGGGTGATAAAAATACAGTTTTTAAAAAGTCGCCTATACTAACTACGGAATACTTGTTCCTGTATCTCAGGAGCATCCCATTAAAAGAAGGCTATAAAGAGTCAGTGTGGCTTTTAAAAACTATGTTAGGGGATGTTACCGACACCCGCGTGTATTATGCACAAATTGAAGTTCACCCCAAACTCAGGCACATACTGGGCGAAGACTGCCACTATGTAACCATCAGCCTGGAAGGTGACCAAAAATATGAATTCTGGCTAATACAAAAGGGCCTTCACCAAATCATGGCCGCTAGGCTTTCTGACGGGTCTTCTTATACTCTTAAGAATATCAACTGGAAGCGTTACTGGTACTTTTAATTTAGCACTATCCGCGTTTTGCACCAGTTTGCACCAGTTTGCACATCTTTGCACAAGACTGCACTTCTCTATCCACTAATCAAATAAGTATT
>CAZRWX010000054.1:0-16636 GCA_964603925.1 uncultured Bifidobacteriales bacterium
CAACAATAGCACGGATTCGGTTGCGAATGCCAAATGGGGGGCTTTGTACAACTGGTACGTGGTTGATACAGCCAACCCCAAACAGATTGCGCCCGAAGGGTGGCGAGTACCTACGGATGCGGACTGGACAGTGCTGGAGGACTACCTGATAGCAAATGGATACAATTGGGATGTCACAAAATCGGGTAATAAAGTAGCCAAGTCGATAGCAGCAAAAACAGACTGGAGGCCATCCCCAATTGCAGGAGCTATCGGTAATGACCTTAGCAAAAACAATGCCAGGGGTTTTTCAGCTTTGCCGGGCGGTTATCGCTACGACATTGATGGTTTCAACTACATTGGCTACGACGGTTACTGGTGGAGCGCTACGGAGGACATTGCGGCAAGCGCATGGGACCGTAGCCTCTACTACGGCAGCGCCCACTTCTTCAGGTACACCCACGGCAAGGGCGCTGGCCTGTCCGTCAGGTTGTTGCGGGATTAGTTGACCAGCCTTCGCCCAAGGCTATGGCTTGGCAGGCAGTTTTTTATGCACAATCAGCCCTCAATCATTACCACTTTAATAATGGTAAGCTTTATTTTTATTTCCTCAGTGTCTTCAGACGCTCTCTGGCCAGATAGCTCCCTGTTAGCTGCTCCAGCAATTAGCTGGATAGATAGTATTGGGCCAGATTATTCTCTTATCTATGAAAATGTCCCCTATAAAGGTAAAATGGCAAGTGTGTTTGCCTATTACTCTGTGCCAACTAATATCAATGGAAAGCACCCCGCTATGGTATTGGTACACGGTGGTGGAGGCACTGCTTTTCAGGTATGGGCAAAACAATGGGCCAGTTGGGGTTATGCTGCCATTGCCATGGATTTGGGAAACAATAATGTACCTTACGGCAGGCCCCATGATACTGATAACTTTAATTCAGGCGAAACAATGCCTCTAACAGATAGCTGGTACTATCATGCACCCTCAGCAGTTATAAGAGCAATTTCTTTTTTGACCCATCAACCGGAAGTTGATACTACACGAATTGGACTTATGGGAATTTCATGGGGTGGGTGGATCACGAGCATTGTTTCTGGTGTAGATAATAGGTTATTGTTTTCAATTCCGGTATATGGTACTGGTTTTATTTGGGAGAATAGCCATTGGCTGCCCGTAACCAGCCCTTCATATATAAATACATTTGATCCTGCTAATTATTTGGGAGGGGCATCTCTCCCAATGTTGTGGGTATCAGGGCTTGCTGATTGTTGTTACACCGGAGACAGCCGCCGGAAAAGTTATCGACTAACATCGTCTACATACACCCTATCCATCCGGGCCAATATGTACCATGATCACGTAGAACCACGAAACACACCAGAAATTCGTCGATATGCGGATTCTTTTTGTAAAGGTGGTCCTCCTCTCTTACGTTTTACCGAAATATCTTGGGAACCAGGAAGCTTACAAGGCAATTATGAAGGGGATATCTCCATTAAAAAATCAGAACTTATTTACACCACGGATACCAAACCATGGGCAAATTGGATAGAAACGCAATGGATCTCCAAACCTGCTTTGACCGACACAACTGAAAAACTCATTTCAGCAGAAGTTCCCCCAAATGCAGTGGTTTTTTATCTTCTTATTTCCGACAAAGATAATATGCTTTCTAGTAGCCAGCATGTAGATTTAACCATAGACGCAGATTCGGGAAGCGCTTCACATTCCCCCTCCCCCGTGGTTTCTCTACTACCGCAAACGGGAACTCAACGGTCGCCTGTTCAAGTGAAAAATGTATCTCTATATGATATCCTGGGTAGAACCGTTTATACAGGGAAAATGAAAAGAAAAGAAATTTATCCAGGTATAACCTTGCAAAAGTAATGTTACTGGTTGCTACACTAGTGTACTGACAAATTAATTTATTTTAAATTATGAATTATAAGTCGGGTGCCTGCGGCACAGTTTATAGGGTACTTATTCTGCTTTGCGGAATCATACTGTCAATTTTTAATTCATAATTCATAATTACCAGATTGCTAACACGAAGGTGAAAACAGAAAATGCCATGATGGATGTACTTATGCCGGATATGGGTTTTAAGAATCTGCTTAAGAAAATTTACCCAAGGGTGCCCAGCCCGATTTTAGCGTTTAAAAGGGCCGTCATGTTTTTAATTTCTTCCTTGAATTCTCCATAATCCATGTCCTTTATGTATATGGCACCATAGGCCCGGCGCATCATGGGATTGGGACTTTTATAGAAATAACTTTTGCCAAGTAAGGACGTGAGGGTGTCAAATTGCTCTACCCATACTTTCTGCGCCAGTTCGCTGAAAGGGCCGTCCAGTTCATAACTGGGGAAGGAGGCGGAACGCTGACTGGTAAAGCAGGAGTTAAACATACTGTGAAGAACAGCAAAGGAGTTAAGCGAAACGGGAATTATGGTGTTAACCTCTGCGGGATGAAAGCGTGACCAGACATTACGGTAACCCCAAATATGAATATTGAGATCCGGCCTGCTGCTGGTGTAAATTTCCAATGCCTTTGCCAGGGCAATCAAGGTCTTATAATGGGTGTCCGGACCACTACCTTCCGGGTCCAGGGCCAGGGTTACCACTGTGGGCTCCACCTTTTCCAGGAGTTCCAGAATTTTGTCTACATCCTCTTTTTCCGGGTCTTCGGGGAATATGTCACCGGTATAAAATTTAAGCCTTAAGTGGCTTACCTTGTCCATGCCGATACCAAAGTGGGACCAGACTAGCTCAGCCTCCCACTCCCGCAGCCAGGATTTTATATCACGAATACTTTCCGGGTCAACCTCACCAGGTGACAGCTTGGAAATTGTATGTAATTGCTTGTTAACATATTCGCAGAGACTTTCGGGGGAGCTGTTTTTAGTATTTGCGGCAATCAACCTGTATAAGCGGGCGGCTACATGTAGATCCTGAATATCCTTACTTTGGGCAGCTATTCCCCTCAAAAAACCATGAATATCATCCTGGGCTTTATCGGGTTTACTCAGGTTTTTTAAACTGATGAAGTTGAATAAAATACCTCTGGATATCAGGTCCAAAAGACTGCGAAGCCTGGTTTCTATATACTCGTTGGTAACTGAGGTAAAACCGCTGGTGCAGTAACAAAAGTGGTTATCGTTACTGGCTGAGCGTACCAGATGATGCAGCAGAGGAAAATATGCCAGCTCAATATCATCATGGTGGGGGGCTGTATGTAAATACCGCTGATTTTCTGACAACCGCAGACCCTTGCTTATTTTTTGCACCAGAGTTTCCCGGGTAGAGGATATCAACTGCTTTTTTGACTTCCCGGTTTTGTCTGCTGCCAGCTCCCACTCTTCGACTGTTACTTTGTTATCATCCGAAAATTCTGCCGTGGTTAAGTATCTGGATGATTTAACAGCCCCGTCCAGTACCAGCCTTTCAACGGTATTATTGTCCAAGGTCTTTGATTGTTTCAGCAATTGCTTAGTACGGTATTCCAGAGTTGACGCAGACCCCTGAGTAAGGTACATGCGGGCGTTTTTTAACCCATGAAGGCAGGACGCAGGGTAATCTAAAGAATTAGAACCTGTGATAGACTTGGCTACAATATTTGCCTTAGCCTGGCCGGCGGCTGTGATAATGGCGGTTACATTTTTATTAAAGGTTATAGTCTCCAGTCCAATAGTAACAACGGCCTTTTTACGTACAGCCTCAATACCGCCCAGATCTTGAGCGGCAGCGGCCATGGTTTCGTAATTTATACCGGTCAAACGAGTGTGAGAGTGGTGGCTGGAGCCTTTTACATTAAAGGCTATATGGCCGTCGGGGCCTATGCCGCCCAGGAAAAAACCAATGCCGTCCATCTCCCTGATTTTATTCTCATAGTCCTCACAGAACTGGTCAAAAAGTTTAATGGCATTGTACTGCATTTTTTCAGTAATAGATGTAACCTGCCTGGTGCGCAAGCGCAGATCTATTTTACCCTCAGGGAATATCTGCTCCATGTTTTCCGTAGCCGGGAGCAATGACTTCCACCGGTTATTAATGTTGTATGTATCTATTAATAGAGCTTTCTTGTCATCCAACCCGAAGCCGTCTATGTAAAACTTGCGCACGAACCAGCTAAAGGAGCGTTCATGCCGGGGGTTAATGGGAAAGAACTCATCGAGCTGTACAAAGCGCAGGCCTTTTAAGGATGGAGCGTTACTTTTTTTAAAACCGATTTTGGCCAGAATACCGCTGGATTGCTCCCGTGACCAGTTGGCGAGGTAATATTGAGTCCATTTGATAAAATATTCGGGAGTTTTGCCTGTGGGCAGCGCGATAACGCCTTCGGGGTTATCGTTTACCCATTCCAGGAACCGCAGCGCTGTGAGCTGACCCATGCGGGTGTAGTTCTCTGTGACAATGACGGGGATTTTTTCATGCTCCCTATCGATAACAGGATTAGGATATATACTTTTGAAATATTGTTCGGCGTTCATTTTACTCCTGTTATCTTTCCAGATCATTCCTATACCTGTATAATTATCCATTAAATCCCTCTCTGAAGTAAAGGGGGATGAGAAGCCTACCTGGTCTTTCTTAATAAAATGAATGTTATACTACTTAAAACAAGGTATAAAAGCAGAAGTGGAGCCTCAGGTTTTATAAGCTAAAACAGGCAGAAAATGCAGTAAATAACCTGGTTTTTTGGAAAAGAACTAATTGGAAGGGTTTACCGTAGTACGGCCCCTGAGTTTTTTACGGGAACCTTGAAACTCCCAGATATAAATACCCGGCCTGATTCCGGGTTTGCTTTTGAGCGTCTTGAGCGCGGAAATCTGGTAATGATTTTGAGATATGGACTGCCAGTGAGCGGATCTAAATATCACTTTTCCGGAGCTGTCAAAAAGCGTTATGGGCCCTGGTTTATGAGGGGCTGAAAACGATATGACAGAGGGGGTAAAAAGGGCCTGGGGTAAAAGGAAGGTGTATTTGAACTCCCGGCTCCCGGCAAACCTGTTGCCCGCGGAGGGGACGCCGTTATATACAAATGTTGTATCAAAGAAATCCAGGGCCTTTTTCATCAGGCTCTTATCCATCATAGAGTGGTTCTGGTTAAGGGGGAAGTACTCATGTTTTATATTGAGGGAGTCCATAATCCGGTGCAGTTCCGCATTTTCCGCCGCGAACCAGGTGTCGCTCAGGCCGTTGTAGATTTGTATGGCAGTGCCCCTGCCCTTCAATTTGTAAATGTTCTTAAGCACGTTTACGGCCTCCCAGTTTCCGGCCTGATTTGCCGATGACCCCAGTACATTGTAGAGGTTAAAATCGGAGATCCAGTTGGGGTTGAGGGGCAGCCTGAGGTCGGAGCCCGGCTTGATGGCGGCCGCCAGGCCGATAATTTCAGGGTGGGTGATGGCATTGTGCAGGGACCCGAAGCCACCCATGCTGTGACCGGTAAAACCCGTATTACCTCTGTCGGTATATGTTGTGTAGGTAGAGTCTATGAGGGGTTTGAGCTCCTGTACCAGAAAAGACGACCATGCAAAGTTCTGCTTTATGGGACTGTCCAGCCACCAGTTGACGTCCCCGGCAGGGGCAATGGCTATATAGTTGTAATTGTCTATAAGCTCTTGTACCGCGGGTGAATAACCCCCGCCCGAATTGACTAGCCAGGTGTCTTGTGTACATCCCGCGCAGTGTAATAGATACACTACCGGAAACCTGCTGCCTGCCCGGCTTTTGGCCGGATAATTGTCGGGAAGTATTACGCTATAGGCTAAATCCCTTTTTAAAAGCTGGCTGTAATAAGATTTGGTTTCAACAATACCGGCATTCAGCTGGATATTAAGGAGTAGAAGAGTAGTGGTTAAGAAAAAAAGATTACGCATATTGGCCTGGCTTGTTACAATGTTAAAAGTTCGCCAGTGTGTCCCGGGCGGCTTCCGCCACCTCAGAGTCAGGGTCACCGGCCAGTTTATTCAGTAGAATTCCCGACTCCGCACAACTGGTTTTACCCAGTAAATGCGCGGTATCGCCTTTAAGGGCCTGCAAAATGACATTAAAGGCAAGGGTGTAAAATAAGGATTTAATAAAGAATGGCATGATAAATCTCCTGTAAAGTTAATAATTTTCCAGGGCGTCCCTAGCCGCCTCAACAACATCGTTATCAGCATCCTCAAGAAGCTTTTGCAGCAGTATTTTAGCTGCAGGGGATCTGGTTTGTCCCAGTAAATCGGCGGTATCCCCCTTAAGGGCAGAACCCGCTGACGTGAGGGTTTGCTCAAATACCGGTAATTCATTATCAAACAGGTGAATATTATGCTCCAAAGCAGCCCCGGCCGCCAGCATCAGGCCCATTCTTAAATTAAGGGTGCTGGACCGCCATATTTCCGCAAAAGCTTTGGGGAAAAAGGGTATTTCAAGAAGGCATTCACTGGCAATATCCAAATGCCCATTATTTATCTGACTGAGGAGCCGCTGCCTTTCTACCTCTAAAGTACCTGTACCATCCAGGATAGAGGCCAGTTTTGATATGGGAACAACTTCATTGATATAAAATGTGCCCCCCAGAATAGTGGTGGGTACGGACTTTATCTTGTATTTATTTACTAGCTCAGGTTCATTGGCAATGTCTATAATTTTAAGCTGGATATGGGGACGATCATTGTGCAAATTTTGCGCTGCCTCAATGGCCAAAGGGCAATGGGGGCAACCTTGGGCTTTGAACACCATGATTTCGTTTTGATTATTCATACAACTTGCCTGGGGTTTCAAATATCACTTTAAGGGAACTGCTTTATATGCCATATCAGGCTCCGTATATAATTGATTCTTTTTAAGATAGCCACCATAAAGAGAATGCAGACATAATTTTTAATATTAGTGAGATTTTCTCAGATATGGTTGCCGGCCAGGTAACTCCGGCGCTGGAGTTGAAAGTTTATCTGGATTGAACGGAGTATACGCGCTTACTTGAATTTGCGAGTAAGTACATTTTTAATGGATTTTAAGGCCCCCATGGGGTCTTTCATAAGCGCCCCCCTCCGGAGAAGGGCTTTTTTAAAGACATTGCGCCAACTGTTATTGTAGTGCTCCATTTCTTCAAAAAACTCTCTTATGATCTCCCGGAATCGTTCTTTGGGAATGCTTTCTACAAAGTGGTTCTCAAAACTCTGGTGGGAAAACTTTGACCACTCCATATTGGGCGGTATAAGGCCCATATCACGGGCCTGGGTATAAAGCTGGGTACCGGGGTAGGGTGTAAAAATACTGAGCTCAACAGTTGTAGGCTTGAGCTCATGAATAAAGTCTTTGGAATCTTGTATATCCTGCTGGGTTTCATAGGGAAAACCCACCATAAAAAAAGCGTGCCAGTCTATGCGGTATTTATTCAGTAATTTGACTCCCTGCCGTATGGCGTCTTTTGTCATCCTCTTGTCGGTGAGTTTAAGTATACGTTCGCTGCCTGATTCTATGCCTACGGTAACAACACTTACCCCAGACTCTTTCATATTTTTAACCACATCCTCGGTGAGTACATCCAGGCGTGTGGTACAAGTCCAGGAGAGATTATAATTGCCCTTAATGAGGCGCTGACAAAAATCTATGGTCCTTTTGCTGTTTACAGTAAAGGTATCATCAATAAACCCCAGGGAAGTAACCCCGTACTTATTTACCAATTCATCGATTTCAAGCATTATGTTGTCTACTGAACGGTATCTTATTTTACGAGACCAGGTGTTTTTGCTGTCGCAATAAGTACAGTTCCAGGGGCAGCCGCGGCTGCTGAGTATATTATTTAAATGCTCTGTTGTTAAAAGATGCTTGTTAATTTCTAAATCTTTGGCCGGGAAGGGGATATTGTCCAGCTCTGGAATATAGGGCTCGGGAGGGTTGCTTACTATTTTGCCCTCTTCTTTGTAATATATACTGCCAATTTCAGTTAGTGGCAGGGCGCCTTCAAAATGTTGGATGAGTTTTTGAAGTACAGCCTCGCCCTCCCTGACTGCAACGAAATCTATATTGTCGTTATCCTGGAGAATAGCAGCTGGAGCTGCTGTTGCGTGCGGGCCGCCCCATATAATTTTGACCCCGGGGTTAATGCTTTTGGCAATTCTGGTAATTATAAGAGATTGGGTGTATTTGCAGGTCATAACAGACAGGCCCACAACGTCAGGATTGAATTTTGTGATGGTATCTTTAATATTCTTCCAAATTATATGGTTGGGGTCATTTAATATGTTTTCGAGCATCTCCTGCCGCTGGGTATTATTTATTGTCAGCACATAAGATTTTTCGCCCTCTGATACTAACTCAGTGTTATATATAACGACATTGTGATCTTTGCGGATGTAACCAGCCAGATAGGCTATACCCAATGGGAGGTTGGTAAAATCAATGCCTTTTAATTTGTAAAAAGGCGGATTAATTAACATGACTTTCATGCAATGATTATACACAAATTCAGGCTGCTGCCGCAAGCCAATAAACTCTGCAGCTATTCACGTTAAATATTCAGCTTGTAAGGTTTTATTTAATTGCCGGTTTGAGTTCACGTGCGTGTTCGGACTAATTTAGTTATGTTATTTATAGTTCTCGAGAGTAAGGAGTTCTCTATTGACCAGTCATTCCGGCTTGTCCGGAATCGAAATTTCTTCAAAAAAGGAGATTCCAGACAAGCTGGAATGACTTTTTGGGGCTTTTTTGAGAACTCCTTACTGTCGAGTATAGTTCGTATCAGGTAATAATTTGGGGGTGGAAGTGAATCCTTTATCAGATAGCAAAATAATCAATCTCTCCTTTAAGCCTTGTGGTCGCTATCGGCGGTTTTCTCTGATACTGCTTCTGGCTCTTGGTTCCTCATCCTGTACTTTAGAAGATATCATCAGCGGTTCCTCGGGCAGCGGGGGTGGCGGTCTTTCCAGTGAGGACATTATTAAGGGGTTAAAGGCTGCCTTAAACCTGGGCATTGACAGCGCCAGCTCACAACTTAGTCAGGTAAATGGTTATTTATTAAATGAGGCTATTACCATTATCCTGCCGGAAGATGTAGAAAATGCTCTGAATTATGCTGACCAGATAGACTCCACCATTCAGAGTTATAACCCTTTAAATCTTTTTCCCAAAGAAGCTGTCTCTATTCCTGGTTTTGATTTCTCATTCAGCGATTTCCGCGGATTACGGGAGGATCTTAAAACGAGCATAAACAGGGCGGCTGAGGCCGCGGCCCCCTTATCTGTGGGTATTTTTAAAACCGCTATTCTGGATATGACCATTAATGATGGTATGAGCATTCTTCAGGGCGATACCACAGCGGCTACTGATTATCTAAGTGGTAAAACACTTTCTCCTCTTACATCAGCATATTCCCCTTTTGTAAAAGATGCCCTGGACAGTGTAAACGCAAACCAGATATGGAACGATTTCTCCACTATGTATAATTCGCTCAGAAATCTGTATGGTGCCAGTATCATAGTCAATGATTTGATTGACGTGAACTTGCAGCCCCTCACCACCGACCTGGCAACCTATACCACCGATAAGGCGCTTTTTGGCCTGTTTGTTGTGGTTGGGGAGGAGGAGGCAAAGATACGCCGGGACCCTATGGCCCGGGTATCAGACATTCTGGAAAAGGTATTTGGGCTTCTGGACGAATAGATCTCCTGAAGACGGCACTTTATTACCCGATTAGGTTAGCTTTTTAACTCTTTACAACAAAACAAGTTACGAGATTGACTTGACAATTTAACTTGGCGGTTTTGGCTGCGATTTAAAGAACCAAAAAGTCAGTCATCACCTTTTGTTTTCATATTGTCGTGTTCACTAAATGGTGCACAATTAGCCTGTAAAAATATCATCTTTGTTTGGCGGAGATCCTTCTAAAATCATAGGTTATAAGCAAATGGCCCGGCTCTGTGCTCGTGCCTTAACGCAAAGGATTAAGCATGAAGTTTACCATACTTTTACTGACAGCTTTTCTGGCCGGTACAGGTGTCTCTTATTGTCTGGGCGAAACGCCGGTCACTGAAAGGGACACCGCTCTTGTTGCCTGGTGGGATTTTACTCCCCGGGATGGCGGTGTGGTGCTGGATATTTCCGGTAATGATCATCACTGTGCATTAAGGAAGGCTATATGGGCGGAGGGTCTGATAGGTGGGGGTGTTGAGCTTAATGGCGGCAGTGAGTATGTGGATTGTAAAACGTTTGATATTGCCGCGTCCTCCATCAGCAGCGGCTCTGGAGGCGTAATAAATAATGGGGCTTCAGCCCTTACCTTAATTGCCTGGATAAATGCCGATGATTTTGGGAATACAGACGCCCGTGTTATCACCAAATCTACCAGCACGGCTATAGAAGATCACTACTGGATGCTGAGTACGTTCCGTAGAAATGATGTGCCTTTACTCAGGTTTCGGCTTAAAACCAGGGGGATTGTTAAAGTTCTGTATGCCAGTTCGGGTGCCCTTAAATCCCGGGAATGGACCTTGGTGGCTGCTGTTTATGATGGGGAATCTATGAAACTCTACAAGGATGGTGAGTTGGTGGGGAGCCTGGCCAATACTGGCAGGGTTGATGTAAATGCCAGTGTGCCCGTAATTGTGGGCAATTCTCCTACTGGTTTTACTAATGCCTTTGATGGTATTTTGGATGATGTTCGTGTCTATAAAAGGGCCTTAAGTCAGGTTGAGATCAGAAGAGAATATGCCTTGTTAAGGAATAATCCTCCGGTTTTTGAAAGCAAGCCGCCAGTGGTTGCTGTAGAGGATGCTATTTATAAATATGAAGTCACAGTTACCGATCCGGAAAATCACCCATTTCAGGTTCAGCTGGCGCTGGGTCCGGAGGGTATGAAATTTGAGCAAGGCACGTTAACGTGGATTCCAAATAATTCTCAGGTAGGTGACAATGGTGTAATACTCAAAGCTGTAGACAGTCTGGGGGCAATATCTAAACAAGTTTTTACCATAGGGGTAGAAAATGTAAATGATGCCCCGGTTATAATATCTTCTCCACCAACTTCTGCCACACAGGGTTTACATTATGTTTACCAGGTTCAGGCTGTGGATCAGGATTTATCTGACGTAATATATTACCAGTTGGAATCGGGGCCGGCTGGAATGACCATTAGCAATGAGGGTAAGGTACTCTGGGTGCCGCAAATCTCTCAAGTAGGCGACCATAGCGTCAAGATAATAGTTAATGATATTGCGCAGGCTACAGACACCCAATCCTATACTGTTACGGTAAAAAGTTCTAATAACGCCCCTGAAATATCAACATCTGCTCTTAAATATGCTACAGAAGATGTCCTTTATGCTGACACTTTAAGAGCCGTTGACTCTGATGGCAATAATTTGCTCTGGTTTTTACTGGAAGGTCCAGAACTTCTTACCATTGATGGTAATACAGGCGCAATATCATTTCTGCCTGATAACTCGCACACAGGTGTTATTCATATTAAGTTTTATGTTTCAGACGGTACTTTGAGTGATACCGCGCAATTGCCGCTTACAGTTATTCCCATAAATGACCCACCCGTTATCTCGGACAGTACACCCAGCAGTATGGTATATTTTCAGGATTCTCTAACACTTTATCCTTTGGTTGCTCATGATGAGGAGTCTGTTGATTTACAATGGACTGTAGTGGATAAACCTCAAAACATGATTATTGCATCTGATACTCTTAAGTGGCGGCCTGACAGTACTCAGATAGGCTTTGATACTCTAATGATTATTGTTTATGACGGGGAAAAATCTGATACTATTTTACAGCTGTATCTGGTTATGAAGGGGTTCCCCACTGTGGGTAATTTGGGTGTAAACGGTCCTGGTTTGCAGTCATTTGATATTACCGCCAGAGAGGCCGGGAGTTTTATTGCTTTTGGTTATACTCTCCCCGATAATGTGTCATCAGGTATGTTGAGCTTGTATAACCTCACAGGCAAGAGACTATTTACGCACCAGGTGGCTGGCGGGGGCCGCGGTACTTTTATTCTAAATGCCTCCCAAATGGGTGGGGCCGGTCAATATATAGCTATCTTAAAAACTGCAGCCTCAGATCATTTTAGAAGAATATTAATATCGGCACAATGAATTGATGTGGTTATTTTCAAATAAATTCCAAATCCCAAATTCCAAATTCGAAACAAATTCGAAATTCAAAATCAAAAATTATCCTTGTCTTCGACTGCGTCTGCTCTCGGCTTTCCAGCCTCGGAGGCAAAACAACCGAGAAAGGCAATACTCAATAGCCCTGCGAGCTTCAACAAAATTCTAAATTCCAAATCCCAAATCCCAAACAAATTCCAAATTCAAAAAAATAAAGACAAAAATCCGAAATTCAGTTTTGGGTAATTTTTCTTACTGTTTGATTTAGATTTTTGAATTTCATGACCGGAAAGCAAGTTCTATTTTAAATTCTCTGCTTTCCGCTATTGTTTAGAATTTGGGATTTGGGATTTTGAATTTCTGTCATTTTGCTAATTGACTAAAAATTGCTGCGGTGATATAATAAACCTATATATGTTATACACTTTTAAAGCAGGTTTTTTTATGCGAGGTGCTATGCGTTTGTATTACAGTTCAGTTTTAGCGCTTTTAATATTTGTGGTGCTTCCATATTCGTATACCATAAATATGATACAATCCCCCGATACCGTATATAAGGTCAGCTTAATTAGCGAGCGGGGTTATACTCAGGAGTATGAGTGTAAGGGGTATCGTGAACGGGGCGACCGCAAAGTCCTGCAGCTGTTTTTTGATGCCAATAATCCGTCTGACCGTATGATTCTTAACATGGACACATATATTTCCATGCGTATCCGTAAGGAGCTGGTACAAAAAAAGCTTTACAGCTCAAATAGCGGTATACCGGGTGGTTTTCATGCTTCGTACCAGTCTCCGGGGGAATTGCAGGAGCTTAAAAAACGCGTTTTCCAGATTTTCTACCAATTGTCTCAAGAGGCCAAAATTTACCTTGGTGATGAACCCATTCACAAAGCGCGTTCTGAGCTCCTGGAGGTTTTTAATTCTGTTCAGCCGCAAGCGGCTCCAGCGGATATAGTTCAGCCAGAGGTTCCCGCCCAACAGGTTGAAGTTTCCAGGGAGCTCCCTGATTCCACAGAAAATCAAAACGCGGTTTCAAGTGAAATGCCTTCAGAGGCTGCACCATCTCAAAAGGCCATTGATCTGGCCAGGATGTGGCAAAGCGCTGTTAAAGCTAAGTCCGGGGGTGTGGAATCCGCCTCCTCAGCTGAGCCGTCTCAAAGTCTGACTAAGGCCTGGCAATCCATATTAGACGAAACTGCATCTGATGAAACATCTCCTCAAAATGTAGTAATGAGTAAGGGCCAACCCCTTCAGGAGATCTCAAGCTCAACATCAGCACACAGTCGTAAGTCAATTTATAGCAAGAGTTTAGGTGAGTTGGTTTCTAAACCAGTTTATGTAGGTAATGTCAGCCTTGAGGTTGATGAAAATAATCAATATGGCACCGGGCTCAAATATGGCGTTATCAGGCCATTTGGCCCTCCCGCTCTGGAGCCCCCCAATACCTTTTCTCAACATAAAGGTTATCTGCGTTACAATGTACGTCCGGTTAAGTATACCGCCTACCAATAGGCCGGGCCTTATATAGGGTCCCTTTTCTACTTACCGGTGTAAGGCTGTGCTCACGGCAGCAGTCTTTTTACCGCTAAAATATTTGCTTCAGCTCTGACAGGCCCCTTGCTTTCAATATTGACGCCTAGTGTTACGAAAATTAAATTCGTAATAAATTATGGAATGTAAAATGTTCAAAATCGGTTTGCTCATATTGATTTTATTCCTGGTGGATATGTGCTTTTCCCATTCAGGTATCTGTTTTAATGTGAATAACCTTGGTGGTTATAGCTTTTCTAACGACAACTATTTGCTGGCAGGGTCTACTGATTTTTTGGATCACGGCACTGAGACCGGGATGTTATTTGAGTTTTAAGCTGAAGGGGTAAACACATGCATATGGCCGATGCTTTAGTAAGTCCAGGTGTGGGCGGTGCCATGTGGGCGGCGAGCGCTGTGCTTATTGGCTATTCCGCTAAAAAGGTACGGGAAATTGGGGAGGATGATAAAATCCCCCTTATGGGTGTAATGGCGGCTTTTATTTTTGCTGCTCAGATGATCAATTTTACTATTCCCGGTACAGGCTCCAGTGGTCACCTTGGGGGTGGCATGGTGCTCGCCATAATACTGGGGCCATTTGCCGGGTTCCTGGCTATGGCCTCGGTTCTTGTTATACAAGCTCTGTTTTTTGCTGATGGCGGCATTTTAGCTTTAGGGTGCAATATCTTTAATTTGGGTTTTTTCTCCTGTTTTATAGCATATCCCTTGGTATATACTAAAATCGCGGGCCAAACTCCTGCTAAAGGGCGCATTATGTGGGGGGCTATACTAAGCGGCGTGTTAGCCTTACAACTGGGTTCATTTGCTGTTGTTATACAGACTTATCTTTCTGGATTAACATCATTGTCTCTGAGGACATTCACTCTTTTTATGCAGCCAATACATCTGGCTATCGGTATCGTTGAGGGGGTTGTAACTGCTTTGGTGGTAACATTTATCTGGAATGCCCGGCCAGAAACCTTAACGGGCCGTAAAAGTGAATCTTCTTCAAAGTCATTATCAATTCAGCGTATCGTTTTAATTTTTATCCTTTTTACCATTTTTATTGGGGGAGGGCTAAGCTGGTTCGCATCTTCTTTACCCGATGGGCTGGAGTGGTCGCTTGGCAAAACAACAGCTCAAGAGGAAGGCAAATCTCCTTCCTCGGGGTTGCATGGTATTTTAGAACAATTACAGCAAAAATTCGCTTTTTTGCCGGATTATGGGTTTAAGTCCTCTTCTTCGTGTGACAATCAGGTGGAAAAAGAAACTTGGCCGGCAGTAGAGGCCGGAACGGCAGTTTCCGGTATTGCTGGCAGCCTGATTATTCTTTTTCTGCTTTTGGGTTTGGGGTTTGTAATTAAACGCAAAAAGACAGATCAGAGGCCATGATAATGGGCATAAGGGTCTGAATTTTAGCTAATATTATCTGCAATGAGTAATCTGGGAAGCAGTTATTTCCAGGCTGGAGAGTTGGAAGCCCTCTCCCGTCAGGATACCATAATTCACAGGCTTGATCCCCGCATTAAAATTATAATCACTCTATTTTTTGTGTGTTGTGTGGTATCATATGGCAAATATGAGGTTAGCGGTCTTATTCCATATTTTATGTTTCCGCTGGTAATTTGCCAGGTTGGCAGAGTGCGTCTGACTTCTCTTGCCAAAAAAGTGGCTATTGTTTCTCCTTTTGCTGTCTTTATTGGCATTTTTAATCCCTTTATTGATAGGGAAGTGTTCACAGTTATATCAGGGGTCTCTGTGACAGGCGGATGGGTGTCTTTTTTGTCTATTCTGGTTCGTTTTATGCTTACAGTATCAGCGGCACTTGCCCTTGTGGCGGTTTCTGGCTTTCAGGCGGTATGTCTGGCATTGGATCGGTTAAAGGTGCCCAGGGTGTTTGTTCTTCAGCTTTTGTTCTTACATAGGTATATATTTGTTCTTTCTGAGGAGGCCCTCAGTATGATCAGGGCCTATCATTTCAGATCTGCGGGGCAGGGGAGCATAAGTTTTAAAACAGCGGGAAGTATGATGGGTCATCTCCTTCTTCGTACTCTTGACAGGGCTCAACGTATTTACAGGGCAATGTATGCCCGGGGTTTTCAAGGGCAGATAATTTTGGCTTCTAATCTGAAGATTAAGACCTTTGATGTTTTATTTGTATTGATTTGGGTTGGTCTTTTTATCCTTCTCAGGTCTTTTAATGTTACCCGGTGGCTGGGGGCATTTATGTTAGGGGTTATTACATGAGTCATCATATAGTTGAGGCCAGGGCGTTGTCCTATACCTATCCTGACGGCACGCACGCTCTGGATGGTGTAACTTTTCGGATTACCCATGGGGAGTGCGTGGCCATAATCGGTGCCAACGGCGCTGGCAAGTCCACTCTACTTCAGCATTGTAATGGTTTTCTGCTTCCCACTCAAGGCGAGATGAGGGTGGGGGAGTATGCAATTTCAAAAAAGAACTTGAATATGGTTAGGCGTTCTGTAGGCGTAGTCTTTCAAAATCCTGATGATCAGCTATTTATGCCCACTGTTTATGATGATGTCGCCTTTGGGCCCTTAAATATGGGATTGTCCGGGGACGAGGTGGATGTGCGCGTCAAAAATGCCCTTAAGACCGTGGGTGCCGTGGGGCTTGAGGGCCGTCCGCCATACAGGTTATCGGGTGGGGAAAAGAGGGCGGTGGCTATTGCCAGCGTAATAGCCATGACTCCCGATGTGCTTGTCATGGATGAACCCTCATCAAATTTAGATCCATCCGCAAGAAAGGGCATCATTAATATGTTAATGGGTTTTAAACATACGCGTATTATTGCCACTCACGATTTAGATCTTGTTCTGGATCTCTGTTCCAGAGCTATTATTCTGCATCAGGGTAAGCTTGTTGAGGATGGCCCTGTCAGCCTTATCCTTAGCGACAGGTCTTTATTGGCAAAATATGGGCTGGAATTACCCTTGCGCCTTCAGGGCTGCCCGGTCTGTGCTGCCGCCAGGCAGAACTGATAATATTTGTGATGAACTA
>CAZRWX010000055.1:0-16171 GCA_964603925.1 uncultured Bifidobacteriales bacterium
CCTTTGCATTCGGTTCCATAAGTGCGTTTTTTGTCACACCGAGAACCTTTGCGATTTTTTCAACAAAGTTCACAGTAGGATTTTTTGCCTCGCGCTCATAATATGAAATAGTCCGGATCTGTACTCCGATCTTTTCAGCTTATAGCCGATGCGCTGCGGGGGAGTAACGTAGTGATGGAGGATGGGCGTCAGCCGTTTTTTATTCTTTTAGCAGCAGCTAAAACACTCCAATAACACCTCATGGGTGTGAGGCATTTATGTATATGATGAAATCAATAAAAAATTTTTAGCGGCTATGTGCAACTAAAAGAAAAACTTTAAACCTCGACTTCAGAAGCCGCTTTTTTCAGAACTTTCTGACAGTAGTTGTTAAGACTATCTCCATTTTGAAGCGCTCGAATCGCAATGAACTTGTGAAGGTCTTTGCCTACACGCAAAACAAATTTTCCAGAGTAATTTTTATTGGCAGTCGGTTCCGGGAACTTCTTTTTGTCCTTTTTATACAAATCAATAATCTCCTCAACAGCTTGTGATAATTCTTTGTAAACTTTTACTTCATCATCCCCATGAATGCCACCATACATTAAACCTGGGCAGGTACCCACATAACATTTATCCTCTTTGGACCACTGAACAATTTTGAGATATTTATCTGATGTCTTCATTTCTGACTCTCCTCTATAGCGTTTTTTACCGCACGCTCCTGATATGATTTAGCGTCATCACCGAGTTTTCCTGAGATAGTAATTGGTATGGAGCAATTTGAATGGGTAAAATTCCTATGGCTCCCTTTGCCTCCTCTATTGATAAAACCAGCTTTTTCCAAGTCTGCAATTAATTTCCGTATCTTTCTTGGCATTATATCTATGATAGTACTACAATGATACTATAAAATCAAGCAAAATCGTTTATTTTTAGCTTTATTCCTTAAAAAAAGCTGTTTTAGGATAATGCAAGAACTGCTAAAAGAGAAAGAAATCCGGTTAGAGGAAAAATTACCGCTTTCCCGGTACACTTCACTTTTATCTTCTTTTAGCAGTAGCTAAAACACTCTAATAACACCTCATGGGTGTGAGGCATTTATGTATATGATGCTGATAATCAAAATCTTTTAGCAGCTTTATGCAACTAAAATGAAAAATTATTCTATCTCCTTGCAGTTCTTACGGAGATAGTCCGCCAAATCCTCTTTGGTTAATTTCTTCGTAACAAACTCCAAAATCTTATCGGCAAGTTCCTCATCGTAACTTTCTGTGAGCTGATAACTGTTTATATCCAGGAATGCAAGAGCACTACCGGCAGCCGTCCTTTTGTTGCCGTCAATAAAAGGATGGTTTGTGGAGAGAGAGGCAATATAGGTGGCAGCCATTTCAAACAGATTCATAAGATACTCACCGCCAAAGCTTGCCTGCGGTGCGGCAATGGCTGATTCCAGGCCTCCTTGATCCCTAATCTCTGTTGGGCTGTTGGTGAACGAGGCTTCGTACTGCTGGATGTAGAGAACTTGCTCGATGGAAAGGAAAACAGGGTCGCTCATTTTCCCAGTTTGTCCAATGACTTGCGATGACGCTGCGAAACGCGCTTATACACCTTCCTGAAATCCACAGGCTTCAAGAAAAGGCCTCCACTCTTGGGAGTAACCTCAAATGAGCCGTTCACATCCACCTTTAACAGGTCTAAAATGGGCTTATCAATGATGATTCCCTGGCTATTTCCGATTTTAAGAAGCGGTTTTATCATATCTCACCTCGTTATACCAATGTTATAACTTAATTATAGCTCAAAATCAAATAAAAATCAAGTAGGGAAGCAAAGAAATCCTGCCTTTGTGGCTTTAAATTGCCATTTTGGGTAAATGCAAGAACTGCTAAAAGAAAAAGAAATCCGGTTAGAGGAAAAATTACCGCTTTCCCGGTACACTTCACTTTTATCTTCTTTTAGCAGCATAGACCCCACGCGTTTTGAAAAGAAGAGCCCTCACATCATTTTCCCCCGTCAAAAAACCTGTGCTAGTCAAAAACCTTATCCGTAATAATCCTCCCATCTTTGGCGACCACCTGGTATACAAGACGGAGTTGTATGTTAATGCGCCTGAAGATAGCGCCGCTTAAAACGTGGCCATAAAAAGGGGCTCCATTGTGAGTAGCCCGTCGCTATGTATTCCCGCCTTCATCTACAGCCTCCCTGGCGAAGCTGTCGGTGATTATCTTTTTGCTCCGACCACGGCCAGATTCATGCAGTTGACTGCGAGATGCTTTAATCCAAGCCTGACCAGCCGGAAGTGGCCATGGACGGGCACGGCCGCGGAGCCTGTCCCGCACTTGAGGCGGGAATGCGGCAGGATGGGAAAGCTGGTACAAGTGAAGCTTGTGCGCTGCGGGGGAGGAGCGAAGTGGTGGAGGAACCGGCCAAAGGCCGTTTTCTTCAAAGTAGATTTTCCAAAGGTGTTTTAAACAGCTTGGAAAGTAACTTGGCTTTCTCTTTGCTGATTTTCCGTCTGCCATTCTCTATATCGGAGATGAAACTTCCCTTAACACCGATTTTTTCGCCGAGCTGGGCTTGCGTCAAACCCAGGTTCTCTCTGTGGATCTTGACACACAGTGGGGGGCTTTTTTGCTTTTTAAGCTCCTTGTGCAAAGAGGTAGCATGGTAATCGACCGTATCTTTATCATCAGTCAGCTTGAGTATAAGGACTTTACCATATTCTTTTTTCAGCACCCGCAGAACCGTGGGAGAAATCTCACCTTTTATCTTCAAATCAATACGGGGCGTTTTCGCGACTACCAACATAATATACCTCTATCGTTATACTGTCCTTCTCACAAATCCAGCAGGCCACCCAGTGATAAGCCAGGTGGCAATGATATGTGTTCTCTCCTAACTTGCTGTAATTATGCCATGTATTCGCCACCGGCCCGTTATCTCTTAAAGTATCGGCTAAATAATCAAATTTCAGCTGGATGTTTGCCGGTATCTTCCTCAGGTTTTTAAGCACTTTCCGGGAGACAATTACCCGATACCTTTTTACTTCCACTACTATATTATACCCCTTTTTGGGGTAGTTGTCAAGTTGGAATAAAAAGCGCAACGAAGAGTCGCGTTTTCGCAGCCGGACGTAGCGCAAATGATATATCCGACACACACCTAGTCAAAAACCTTATCCGCAGTAAATCTTTTTGGTGCAAATCACGCTTTAAGGCTTTATTTTCGTAATTAGTCCTCATACGCAGTACCTTGACCACCTTTTTATCCTCAATAACCTGGTATATAAGACGGTGTTGTATGTTAATGCGCCTGAAGATAGCGCCGCTTAAAATTTAAGGTTTGATCATATTTTAATATTGGGGCTTTTATGCCTTGGCGGATTGACTGCCTCATGCCGGGGATGGATAATAGAGAAAGGGTCTCCTGAACAGCCCTCCTCTGATACTAATACTGCGCTACCACGTTTGCCAGTGATGGATGGGCTCGTGGGACTCCTTGGCCTCGTCTAAAAGGCGGTAGGGCCTCTTGTGTGCCTTCGTGGCTGTAATTGTACTTATTAACGGCATCCTGTAAAAAAGGGGCGTTATAACGTACCCTGCTTCCTTGGGTACTTCTTTAAGCTCAGTACTCAGGATGGCCGAGTAATGCAGACAGCTGACCGCTGATTGCTGACCCTTCGACTACCTGCTGGCTTGCCAGCAGGTGCTCAGGGTGGGAGGAAAACTACCCCGCTACAACTTTAATATCTGCATCTACCATTTTTTTCAGTGTCTGCTGGATAAAAAACAAGGTACCCATAAGGGCGCTGGGGCAGCTGCCGCAGGCACCTTGATAGCTGATTTTAAGAGTGTCTCCCTCAAGACCAAGAACCTTAAGACCGCCGCCATCGCCGGCCAGCCCGGGGCGTACTGTTTCGTCTAATACTGCCTCGATGCGGCTGAGCTTTTGCTCCGGGCTCATCTCCTTGTAGCTGCCGCCCGCTGACTGGGACGCTGCCTGAGAGCTCGACTGGTTAGAGTCTATGGAGGCCTGGATGTTTTCTTCCAGAATATCGGCCACTCTGGGGACCAGGGCCTCCCAGGTTTCTTCTTCGGATTTGCTGACTGTGACGATATCATCGAAGAAGAAAACAGAGGTGATCTGGGAAATATCAAAAAGGGCTTTGGCGGTTACATCTTTTTGAGCCTCCTCTTTGGAATTAAAGGACACTGTGCCCGAGGCAACAACCGTGACATCAAGATGAAACTTGAGGGCGTTGGGATTGGGAGTGGATGTGGTTTTTAAAACTTTTGGCATGATGCCCCCTGTATAATGAAAACCCTAATTTACTGCAATAATTGCATTGTATCAAGGTTAGTCCATTATTTGGGAGGGAAATTACATTGCCTTAATGGACTTTTAAACAAATAAAGTGTAGCCGTGAGCACTTACCTAAACCGGTAAATTATGATAATTAAGCCACTCAATTTATATTGGTTATTCAATCCTGTTAATTTCCACTTGGTAGCGACTTAATCCAATTTAAAAAATGCCCACCCAACCCGTTCTGCCCATCTTCTATCACAAAGGGGATATTCTTAAGGCCTTAAAGGCCACAAAAAGGCTCCTTTTAAGCGCGCCTACGGGTAGCGGTAAATCCACTCAGGTACCTAAATATCTGCTGGACTTTTCGGAAAAGGGCAAGATTATTGTACTGGAACCAAGGCGTATAGCGGCCATTGGGCTATGTCACCGGGTGGCCGAGGAGATTGGCGAAGCGCCGGGAGCCACTGTGGGGTATCAGGTTCGGGGGGATTCTAAAATTGGGGACAAAACTCGGGTTATTTTCCAGACTTATGGGTGGTTTTTCCAGAACCTTGCCAGTGACCCGCGGCTGGAGGGCGTTAGCGCCGTAGTTCTGGATGAGTTCCATGAGCGGCAGCTGGAAATGGACGCCTGTCTGGGGTGGGTTAAGCTTTTACAGGAAAATGCTCGGGAGGATATTGGGCTTATTGTCATGTCGGCCACTCTGGGTTTGCAGAAGCTGCAGCAGTATCTGGGGAACTGCAGTCTTGTTGATGTGCCCGGCAGGCTTCATGAGGTGCAGGTGTCAAGACAGAGACCAAGCAATGGGGAAAGCGTGTGGGCCCAGGTGTCCCGGGCTTTTCTGGGGCTTAGGGCCAGGGGGGTATGCGGCACTGTGCTTGTATTCCTGCCTGGTAAGGGTGAAATAAGCCGGGTAGAGGAGGCACTTTTGCCCGATTGCGGGCGGTACGGGTGGGAATGTCATCTGCTTCATGGGTCCCTTAATATTAAAGAACAGAAGAAGGTTCTGGCTCCAGCATCGGCGGGCGTTAACCGGGTGGTGCTGGCAACCAATGTGGCGGAGAGCTCTCTTACTATTCCCGGTGTCACAGCCGTAATAGACAGTGGTATGGCGCGAGTGGCTGGTTTTGATTCGGGACGGGGGCTTAACACCCTTTATCTGCGGCGTATAAGTAAGGACAGTGCCGAGCAGCGCAAGGGGCGTGCGGGCAGGACGGGTCCCGGGGTATGTATAAGGTTGTGGGACTCTGATGCCGAGGCCGTTATGGAAGACCACATTGTGCCTGAGGTAACAAAACTTGATTTAGCCGGGATGTATCTGCGCCTGTCGGCTTGCCTTGGGCGTGCGGGGCTTAAATCTGAGGGAGCGCATTTGCTTAAATGGCTGGATACTCCCGATACCGGTCTTTGGACTAAAGCCCGGGAGACTCTTGGGGCTGTCGGTGCTCTGGATGCTCTGGAGCGGATAACGGATATGGGGTATGAGCTTTGCCGTTACCCACTTCACCCACGGCATGGGGTTTTCTTTTCCAGGTGTCTGGGGGCCGGAGCGGGGCGGCTTGGGTCTGCAGTTCTGGCTCTGGTTCAGGGTGGTAGTATATCAAAGAATCAAACTGGCAATTTACTGGTTCTGAGCCGTGAGTTGTTATCTAATAAAAGTGGTAGATGGCCGCGGGAAGTACTGGAGGGCTTTGCGCAGTTGGAGAGGCTGGCGGCTGGCAACGGGAAACGGTCCGGTCGGCAACCTGAAGATATTGACATGAAGATTACGCGTTTTTGGGCGGACATATTTCCCGATTTTCTGGGTGTAAGGGAAAATGAGGGTGCTATATATCATTTCGCTGATGGCGCTTATGGCCGTGCCCAATGTATGGCTGGTGAGGAACTCCCGGCTATAATTATAGCCGCCGGCCGTCATGAAATCGGCGGGTCCTCAGCGGGGCGCAGGCAAAGCGTGCCCCATTATTTTCCCTGCCCGCTATCCTGGCTGAAAGAGTGGTATAAGGGCAAACTGTTAGAGGGCGCTCAGGTAGTATGGGACGAGAAACGAAAACGGGTTAATGTCCGGGAGACCTTGTCTCTGGGTACTCTTGTTCTGGAGAGTCGTGAAGGGGGCCGTGGTAAAAGCGCTCTCTCCCAGGCTGAGGATATACTTGTTGAAAAGATGCTTAAAGGTGAAATTAAATTAAAGCGTATGGACGATAGCTTCTTTCAGTGGGTGTACCGTTTGCGCGCTTTATCCCGCGTGTATCCCGATTTTGGGTATCCGGTATTTAATAATGAGGACTGGGAGTTGTTCTATCACGAGTTGGCCTCAGGTAATACTTCTCTGGCTGGTCTGGATAAAGAAAATCCTGTAAAAGCTCTGGAACGCTATATTGGTCCCGCTGCCTGGGCTATGCTTAAGGGTAATATGCCCGGAGAAATTAAACTACCCGGTGGCCGGAAGGGCCGTTATATCTACTTTGAAGAGGGGCCTCCGGAGCTTTCCGCCCGGCTGGGGGACTTTCTGGGTATGGAGGGTGAACACTATATATGTGATGGTAAAATTAAAGTGACCTACAACATACTGGCACCCAATTACCGCACTGTACAAAAAACCGAAGACTTAAGTGGCTTCTGGAAAAACACATACCCGGAAGTTAAGAAAGAGCTAAAGCGCAGGTATCCGCGGCATCCGTGGCCATAAATACAATTATGAATTATAAATTCTGAATTATGAATTTAAATAATGGCGCCCCGCAAAGCGGGAGCGCGTTATAATTATTGAGACAGGTACTGTCGAACTATAAACAAATTCATAATTCAGAATTTATAATTCATAATTATTAACAGCCCTATAGCTGTGGATCTATAAACCCGCCAAGTTTCTGGTATTCCTTATATACTTCCCCGTATGCGGCCGCGCTCCCGGCTTGGGGGGTGTAGGTCTTTTCTATGCCGCCGCCCATGGTCTCCTGGGCTGTGAAGATGTCGGCATGGGCGCCGCCTGCCACAGCTCCGAACATGGCCGCGCCCAGGGCGCAGGCCTGTGAACAGCCGGAGACTTTAATAGGTTTATTGAGTACGTCGGCCAGTATCTGCATTACCAGTGGTGACTTTTGAGCGATACCGCCGATGGCGACTATATCTTTAATGTTTATACCCTCGTTGATGAATGTGTCCATAATAGCCCGGGAGCCAAAGGCGGTGGCCTCTATGAGGGCGCGGAATACTGCGGGGGCTTCTGAACCCAGAGTAAGGCCGGTGATAGCGCCTGCTACATTGGCGTTGGCAAAAGGTGTACGGCGGCCATTGTGCCAGTCCATGGCCATGATGCCGCTCTGGCCTGGTTTTAGTTTTTCTGCCTGTGCGGTGAGGGCATTCAGCAGTTGATCGCTTAATTTATTCTGAGCCTCTTCAGAAAGGCCCGCGCTGATGTTTTTAATGGGCCACTCCAGTAAGCGCTTGTACCAGGCATATATATCGCCAAACGCGCTCTGGCCGGCCTCCAGGCCCATAAAGCCAGGCAGTATGGAACCATCCACCTGCCCGCATATACCGGGTATAAGTTTGTCGCCTACATCCTGAAGGGGGGCGGTGATCATGTCACAGGTGGATGTACCTATGACCTTGCAAAGAGAAAATGGCTGAGCGCCTGCGCCAACTGCGCCCATGTGGGCGTCGAATGCGCCTGTGGCAATGCCAATGCCCTGGGGCAGACCCAGTTTGTGCGCCCACTCCTGGCATAGAGTGCCCGCGGCGTTATCGGCGGTATATGTATCTGTAAAAAGGTTGGCACGCAGGCCGGCCAGTAATGGGTCCAGACTGGTGAAAAAGTCCTCCGGGGGCAGACCGCCCCATTTGGCGTGCCACAGGGCCTTGTGACCGGCCGCACAGCGGCTGCGTTTAAGGGTTAAAGGGTCTGTGTTACCGCTAAGCAGGGCGGGCAGCCAGTCGCAGTGCTCCACCCAGCTGAATGCTGCCTGTGCCACATTGGAATCCGCACGCAGGGTGTGCAGAATTTTGCTGAAGTACCACTCCGAACTGTATACGCCCCCGGAAAAAGCAGAATAATCCTCAAACTTGCCGGACTTGCACAGCGCGTTAATTTCGTCGGCTTCTTTGGCTCCGGTGTGGTCCTTCCACAATATAAACATGGCGTGGGGATTTTCTTTAAACTCCTCTGTTAGGGAAAGAGGTGTGCCTTGCTTATTAACGGCGACAGGGGTGGAACCGGTAGTGTCAAAGCCGATACCCTTTATCTCAACACCCTCTTTTGGGAGCTGGGACAGTACGCCTGAAATAACCACTTGCAGGGAGTCGATATAATCCTGAGGATGCTGACGGTATTGATGAGAGGCAGGGTCACAGTAAAAACCCTTCTTCCAACGGGGATACTCGCATACAGCCTCGGCCAGAATGCTGCCGTTAGATGTGTCTACGGCTATAGACCTTACTGAATCACTGCCGTAATCGGCTCCTATTGCAATTGTTGTCATGATGTACTCCTAAGGTTAATCTAAGGGTAAATGTAGGAAAAATATGGTCTCAGTCAGGAAAATTTCTGAGCGAAAAGTCATGCGCTGCAATTAAACTCCTGACTATCGAGGACGAAGGACGAGGACGAGGACGATTGAATTCCACAAACTTAGTCTCTAATTCGATTGCGCCTGCTTGCCATGGCGTAGTTCCAAGAGAATGAAGCATGGCCGTGCCGTAGTTCGCTTAATGCGAGTTTTAACGAAATTCAAAATTCGAAGCACAAAATTCAAAACATAGAAGATGAGACCTCGTTTTGCTTTTGCGTTAATCTTGTATTTATTTGGATTTCTTTCTTATTGTTTGGAATTTAGAATTTGGGATTTCAAATTTACCCTTAAGGAATGATTCTGCGAATATTCCCGTCCCACCTACCTTGCGTATTATCAAAACTTCCGGGTATTTTATATCCGCATTTATTACACGCACTGCCTGTAAGGTTGTACTGACCAATATTATGCCAGTTGCGCTCTATGAGGAGACCACTGCACACCGGGCACCAGGTGCTGCCTGATGTTGTGTCATGTACATTGCCGGTGTAAACAAACTTTATGCCTTTTGATATGGCTATATCCCGTGCCTTCTGCAATAGAGCGGGGGGGGTAGGGGGCAGATTGGTTACTTGATAGTCGGGATGAAAGGCTGTGAAATGTACAGGTACATCCGTGCCCAGAGATGATGCAACCCACTCTGTGAGGGCGTGTATTTCTCCATCACTGTCGTTAGCTCCGGGTATTAATAAAGTGGTAATTTCCACCCATACATTTGTCTCCTTAATCAAATAGAGGAGAGTGTCTTTAACAGGCTCCAGGCGGCCATGGCAGTATTTTTTATAGAAGTCATCGGAAAAAGATTTTAAATCCACATTGGCGCCATCCATATGAGAAAAGAAAAACTCCCTGGCCTGCTCTGTAATATAGCCCGCGGTAACAGCCACAGTGCGGATATCCTTTTGGCGACAGGCCACGGCAATATCGTCTGCATATTCTGTGAATATCACCGGGTCGTTATAGGTAAAGGCTACAGATTTACATTTATGAGTCAATGCCGCCCTGGCAATGGCCTGTGGAGATGCGGTACTGGCCAGGGTGTGCATTTGATTAGCTGTACTAATATTCCAGTTTTGGCAGAATTTGCAGCCCAGGTTACACCCGGCAGTGCCGAAGGAAAGTACAGTTGAACCGGGATAAAAGTGGTTCAAGGGCTTTTTTTCTATTGGGTCGATACAAAAACCGCTGCTACGCCCGTAGGTGGTAAGCACCATTTGCCCGCCTGCATTCTGCCGGACAAAGCAAAAACCCCGCTGGTCCTCCTTTATACGGCACCCGCGCGGGCAAAGGTCACACATTATACGCGCGTTTTCTACCTGATGCCAGAACCGGGCCGGGTGCCCTGCAGTATTAGATTCCATTGAATGGAATTTAGAAAACTGCCGGGTTATTCGACAGCGGCGGTCTTGGAACTAGTTTGGTAAAGATGGGGAGAGTTATATATAAGCTTCCACTGACCCCGTGTGTTGATAAAGGTTAGACGATCGTGGAAACGATTAACTTTATCGTTAACGTCCATTTTAACTATGGCGATTTTGCCATTAATATTTACAGACAGTACTTGAGCCTGGCGGTCGGGGCAACCTGCCTTATCATTTTTTATCAAGGCGAAATATATTTCCTCAGGAACCACCATCAGCTTGTCATCTCGGTAATAGGCAATTCGGAGCTCTTCATGGAAGAACTTCCTAAGATGTTTAAAATTAAGTTTATCAGACTCCTGGTAAAACTCCATAGCAATAGCCTCTACCTGAGCAATAGCCTCTACCTGAGCAATGGCCTCTACCTGAGCGATGGCCTTTACCTGGGCGATGTCTTTAACTCTTGGCTCATCTAAATCACCATTAATTGGCAAGCAGAGTATTAAAATAAAAAGCCCTGAAAGGCTGATGGTAAATTTGCTGGTCATAGTTTTAGATAGAAGTTTATAAACTGCCCTAGTAGAATTATAGCCCAGACTTTGTTGATCGGCAAAGAATTTACAGGGTGAATTCGTCCTTTTTGCTGCGGTTGTTAGAGCGGATGAGCACTATTAGCACGAAAACCATTAAAATAGCGATAACGCTTATACCTATAATAGTGTCGGCCTATTCTTTGGCCGGGGCCTGGGCGCTGTCTGTTATATTGGCACTGGCTGCCAAACCGGTATCAATAACATTACCGGGTACGGTGTCAGCAGCTAAAATAGGGTTGCACCACATTAAATAGTACCTGCCGGATTTCATTTTAATATGGCCTTGATAGGGCATCAGTTTACCGGATACTTCTTTATACCATTTTTGTCTGTCCACTTTACGAAAATTGCGGGATACCTTTATACCTCTAACTACCTCATTTACAACTTTACCCTTGGAATTAGTCCTGATAAGGGATGTGACAGACGGATGCTCCTTTAGCAGTTTGGAAAAATAGCTGCCTGTTTTTTTAAATTTTGCTGTAATACTTTATTTTCGGCGATTTTATCAAAAGCGCTCATTTTTTCCCTGAAATAAACATCCAGATCCTGCTCTAGCTGATTTGGTGTTGAAAATGAAAGAAACGCTGTACTGATAAAAAAAAGTATAAAAATCCTAATGGACATTAAGCACCTCCAAGGGGACAAACGAAGGGCTATTTGTAAAAATAAGATAATTTTACAGCCATAGGCCCATTAATTGGACCTTAGGAGTCTGTCGGATTCAGCATTTGAGCTGCGCTGGGCTCCAAAAATTCAGCTCAGCGTTGCGCTTTTTCGACGTAATTCACCTTATTACGTCTGCAAAGCGCGCCTTGATCTGAAATTTTTCGCTCCGGCTCGCTATTCAAAGCCCGAATCCGACAGACTCCTGGTTGCAGATTTTAAAGAAACTGACAAGAAAAACAAAAAGAAACTGCGTGTAGTTAAAAGACCCACTCGCGGCGGCGGGGTTAAAAACCCAAAAGGTAGGCCGAGGGCAAGGACTGGTCAAAGCGTACTGGATCTTATAACAGCAAAGACTGGTGGGCGGCATAACTCAGCTTATGATTTTATGGAACACAAATTCTCGGATGTGGTCACAGTGCCGTTTACATTCAGCGAGTAGTGCTAGGTACCTTATGCCAAAAGTGTGAGTACATTAGCTTGAGCGGCATTGGCCTGGGCTATTACGGCATGAATGGAATTCTGCATTATTTGTTGTTTACTGAATTCAGTAGTCGCCATGGCAAAATCAACATCGCGAATCCTCGCTTCGGCGTCCTGCAGGTTATACTCGGAGTTAGCAAGATTACTTAATGTATGCTCAAGGCGGTTAGTCAGCACACCAAAGCCCGCGCGTTTGCCGTTTACAGACTCAATGGCATCATCCAGGTTCCCAATGGCTATACGGGCGGAATCTCCAGAAGTGGACAAATCGTCTTCATTTATACCCAGGTTAGAGCTGCTTACACTGGATGTGCTAATTTCCAACTGGTGATTGGAGTTGGCATTGGGTCCAATCTGTATCATAAGGGCATCAGCTGTATCGGCAAAGGTAATGTTAAAATTTGTTGGGTTGGTGTCTGCGGGGTTGTTGCTGTTGAATATTACCGACTCTGCGGTAAGCGCTCCGCCGCCGATAGCACCGGTGTCAGTTTCAGCCCCGACATCAAAGTTCATGACAGCGGCTACATGGTTGCCGCCTCCGGCCACATTGGTTACTGAGGCAAGAAATGCTGCGGCACTGGCAAAATTAGACTGGTTAGCAATTGCTGTATCCAGATCCAGGTTATTACCCCCCTGGGCCACAGTTTTAAGGTCGGTCATTAAATCGGTCATGGTGTTGCCCTTATTGATAATATCCTGATTAAGGTAACTCAAAGCGGCATAGGCGGCCGAATACTGCTCGCTGGTACCTGACCAACTGGTCAGGTTGGCGTTATTGAGAAAGGTTGCTGCCTGTGCAGCTGTTGGGTTGGATGTTCCTAAATCTGCTTCCAGCCTCTCGTCCGCTCCGTGTATAAGTTCAGCTGTACCCTCCCGGAACCATTTGGGAAGAGTGCTGATATCCATATTCTGGGCCATAACGGCGTGTACCATCTCATGGGCTATTACACGGTCACTGTAAAAGGGGCCGGTACCGCCATGCTCGTTTGTAGTATCATCATATGCAGTGCTGAATGATGAGGAACTGGTATCTATGTGAAGCTCCATGTCACCACCCGGGCCAGTGGATTGTACATAAGCAGTGGCACCGGTTATTCCATTCTCCAGTACAACTTCCATATTGGCGTTATTAGCCACCAGACCATACTGGGCGTTTATTCTTGTAACAGAATCTTCCAGCCAGGTGCGCTGCAGGCCTTCAGTTATTGCGGCGGCCAGGTCTCCGTCGACTGAACCCTCCAGGAGAGCTTTTCCATTGTATTGAGTGGAATCATTTATCCGGTCTATTTCATCCCTGAGAGCGGCGAATTCCTGATGCAGATAGGTTCGGTCATTATCGGTCAATGTATCGTTAGAGGCCTGGATCGCCAGCTCCCTGCCGCGCTGTAGCATGGCGGATATCTCATTCATGGCGCCTTCAGCTATATTTAAAAGCGAAACGGCTTCAGATACATTCTGTTTGGCGCGGTTGGTGCCCCTGACTTGGGACCTGATTTTTTCGGATATGGAAAGACCGGCCGCGTCGTCGCTGGCCCTGTTTATGCGCAGACCAGTGGAGAGAGACTCCATAGTCTTGGCAAGAGAACGCTGGTTGCGCTCCGATTGGGCCAGCCCGACAGCGGCGGGCATGTTAAAGTTAATTCTCACAATCCTTATCTTGCCGGAATAGATCCGGCACTGGATAAGGGCTTATTCAGCCGCTACAGTATCCAGACAGTGTATATGTTTGGGATTGTGTATAACTCTTTAACGTAACATGCATAGGTTACTTCCTTGTTACCTGTTTTCCACGGGAAATTCCTTTTTCCCGAACTATACATCAGCACCATGCGTAACAATTGAACGCAAAACGCCGTATTAGGGATATCGGTAATAATAAGCCGGACTTTAATAAAAGCTGTAATTTTTTTAAAAATCCCGTTTAGCGGGTTTTCCTGAAAATGCAGAAGCCCAAAACAGCTTAAAACAGGCAGTATATTTTTCATGCCTACTTTAGCTTACTTTAAGTTTTTTTTGTATTTATAATTCATGGTACGAAATTTTACCCTTACAATTCTGGTAATATCAGCGGCGCTCACTGCCTCTTTTCCCCTTGAGCGTATTTCCATAAACGGCTCTCCCTTTCAGCGTGGGCGGCAGTTCGGCACTCAAGCCAAAGCACAAATTTTAGCGGGAATTCGCACATTGGAGAGTGCAGTGGGGGCGCCAGCCGCGGCCCTTAAAGACAAACTACTGTATTTCCGTGATTATATAGACAAAGAAACTCTCCAGGAAATATATGGCCTGGCCGAGGGTGCGGGTATAGACACCCTGGAATCTCTATTAATAAATGTATGGTACGATTTAAACAAACTCAAGGCCGGCTGCCGTCAGGTAGTAGTCTCCGGCAGTCGCAGTACCCAGGGCAGCCTTATACATGGCCGCAATCTGGACTGGCACGATTTCCCCAATCATTATCTCACTAAGCACATGCTGGCCCTCAATGTTAATCCAGATACAGGTTTTTCATATTTTACTCTCACCTGGCCTGGCATGCTGGGGGCTTTACAGGGCACCAATAAACAGGGTATCACAGCGGCTTTTAATCAGCTTTATATGGAGAGCGCCAGCGGGGAACCAGTCTTTATATTAATGAAACGCGTATTGCAATTCTCCCATTCTCTGGATGAGGCTCTGGCCATTATCAAAACATCAACCTGCCGCATCAGTGGTGCAATTGTATTATCCAGCAGCAGCGAGGGCAGTGCGTGTGTCGTAGAGATGAACCGGGATAATAAATCGTTTCGTCCCATGGCGGGTGGTAGTCTCACAGAGATGAACACGGTTTTAAATAAAGACATGGACGGCATAGGGCAGTCATCATGCCCGCTTTATAAACTTCTTCCACTAAAAATTGGCCTGGCTGAGATGCAGAATGTGCTGAGACATCGTAAAATATTGAGCAGTAATAATATCCTCAGCGTAGTCTTCCACCCGGCGCAGAATTATGCCGTAATCCGAATAGCAGGTAAAAAGGCAGCCAAAAAAGGAAAACCTATCCGGTTGGAGCTCTTCCCATAAGAGTATTTAACCCGGTATTAGGCCGTTCCTCACGCTTACAACTCCTCCGCCAGGAGGGGTCCGGTATTATAAGATATTCCCGTCCACATCTGAGGGGAGTAATTAAAGTCTTTCTGCTTATATAAAGGGTCACTTACAATATTTTTTACCGGGAAGAACATGATACCCATGTTAAAGGCGAGCGTTTTGTATAGACTTATACAGCCACCGGTGCCGAAAATAAAACCTGATTTAACATGCTCGGAATAATGGTGAACTGTGCTGTAATATAGCCGGTAACCAGTAAAAGCCTGCAGCGTGAGTATTTTATATCGCAGGTGGTATTTGATATCCGACTGCATCCTGCCTGGCAGGTTGTTATAGGCGGCCTCCATGCCCATGCCCGCAATCAGACTGTCATTAATCAAGAGGTTGGTTCTTGCGTGTTGCGCTTTGAGGCCGGCCCATACGCCCCCTTTGCCCCTGTCATATGGCAGATATACCGGGGGTAAGTCTTTGACTTCGTGGAATTTGTTTTGAATGTACTGGCCATTAAGGTTGCCCTTATAATTAAGACCAAGACCGTAATGTATATCAAGCTGTTTAAAAGACCTGACTGACTGTATCTGATAGCGGAGCAGGTCATACCGGTAGTTATATTTGCGGGATGTAACTGTGTTAAAAAGAAATAGATTCCTGATGTTGCCAGCGTATACATTGAGCAAATAGGATACGGTGAGAAAATCGTCGGCGCCAATGTAATTGCCGCTTTTGCCGGCCTCCACATCGCCGGTGTAATTATCATTGATTACGTGGAAGTCCATACCGGAAAATAGAGGCAGGGGGCGTGTGTCTGCGGGGGAAATAGATAAGAGGAAATAAATAAGTATAAGGAATAGGGGCGTTCTGGATGGGTACTTTGTCATAGTTTGATTATACTCTTTTTATCCATCAGCTCCCAGTGTCGTCCCTCGACTCCCAGTGTCGTCCCTAAACTCCCAGTGTCGTCCCTCGACTCCCAGTGTTGTCCCTCGACTCCCAGTGTTGTCCCTAAACTCCCAGTGTCGTTCCTCGACTCCCAGTGTCGTCCCTCGACTCCCAGTGTCGTTCCTCGACTCCCAGTGTCGTTCCTCGACTCCCAGTGTCGTTCCTCGACTCCCAGTGTCGT
>CAZRWX010000056.1:0-6307 GCA_964603925.1 uncultured Bifidobacteriales bacterium
TCTGATGAGCATTCTCACAAAGTTGGGATATGCTCCATCAGTTTATTAGAATGCAAAGCAGAGCTTTCCATTCTAATATTGCACATATAGAGAATTGTTCAAAATGACATGTTTTGGTTCCCAAGATACCTGAGTAGTTACTGAAAATCTTTTAAAAACCAGACTATTGCGACAGCGGCAGTTGTATAACAAATCTGGCAATGGGTTCCTGAGCCATACACTTTATAGTACCGCCATGCTCCAGAATAATTTTTTTGGCGATGGACAACCCCAGACCAGTGCCGACACCCTCCCTTTTGGTGGTAAAAAAGGGGTCAAATATCTTATCCTGATAATGACTGGGAATACCTCCGGCATTATCGGCGTAATCAAGCTCTGCCCATTGGTTATCTATTCGTGATAACTTTATATCTATTTGCTTTTTGGGAACATCATTTTCTTCGAATGCATCCCGCGAATTGGTGAGAAGATTATGTAAAACAGATTCCAGATTTGTTCTGTCCCCTGAGACCATTAATTCAGGATTAAGATTAAGCACCAGCCGGATACCGCGATTTTTAAGCTGCTGCTCCAAAAAGAGCAGACTGTCCTCAACCAGCGCTTTCAGCGAAACAACATCGCCTTTTCCCCGCCTCTCCCTGCGGGAATAAACAAGAAAATGCTCAATAACCTTTTTCATACGTTCAGCGCCATTAATAATAGCCTGGGTAGATGCTTGAAGACTCTCATATTTGGCACCGGATACCAGCCCCGATACCATCTCCTGAATATTATCAGCCTCCAGCGATATAGCCGTCAGGGGGTTATTAAGCTCATGAGCAATACCCGCCCCCAGAGTACCCAGAACTACCAAATTGTTGGCATGTAAAATCTGCTGCTCCAGTAATACCTGTTGGCCCCTGTCCAGAGTAAAGCCCATATAACCTGCCAGTTTACCTTCCTCTATTATGGGTGTAATAGTAAGATGGACAAAAATCTGGGAACCATCCTGAGCCAGATTAGTCAACTCACCGCTCCAGGTCCTGTTGGCCAGGATGGTGTGCCACATATCCTCATAAATAACTTTAGGAGTATTGGGATTACTGATAATATTTTGTGTTTTCCCGAGTATTTGTTCAGATGAGTCGAATTTATATAACCGAAGATAAGCGTCATTTACATTAAGTAGTATACCGTTTTCATCGGTAATATTGATAGCATAAACCGACTGGTTAAAGGCAGCCTCAATAATATTTTTAACAGTCATAAACTTTTGCCATTTTTACAAACTGGTGCCACTGTGTCAGTATCTGTGCTATATTTACAATAAGTCCGAAAGAAAACTAGAAATGAATTTTACGGCTGGCATTTTTCAAACCCACCTTTCCTTTAGCAGGAGCAACAGTTATGAAACAAACAATCCTTCTAGTAGACGATGAGCAGAGCATATTAGACGCTCTCCAGCGTGCGCTTGGCGGTCTTGATGCCGTCATTATCATGGCGAACGACGGCCAGGAGGCTATAAATATTATCAACAAGTCCGTTCCGCATATTATAGTTACAGACTTGCGTATGCCAAATATGGACGGTTTGGAGCTTCTCTCGCGAATTCAGCAGACAAACCCTTCAATTCAAACAATCCTAATAACAGGCCACGGCACTATCGACGATGCGGTAGCTGCCATGAAAAAGGGTGCCTACGATTTTATAACCAAACCCTTTAAAAAACAGCAGATTATGGCTGTAGTTCAAAGGGCTATGGAAAAGGTCTCCCTTATTAATGAAAATGTTGCTCTTAAAGAAAAACTCAAAAAATCCCGGAAAACTGACATAGACTGGGGTAAAAGCAGGATATTCAAAGAGCTATTGGAGCGCAGTGCCCAGGCAGCCAAGAGCGAAGCCACTATAATACTCATGGGTGAGAGCGGCACCGGCAAAGAGGTCCTCGCAAATTATGTGCACGAAAATTCCGGCCGTCTGGAAAAAAGCCTGATCAAGGTTAATTGCGCCGCCATCCCGGAGAACCTTCTGGAAGCAGAGCTCTTCGGTTATAAAAAGGGCTCTTTCCCAGGTGCCGTACAGGACTATACCGGTAAATTTATGGAAGCTGATGGGGGCACCATTTTTTTAGATGAAATCAGCGAAATCCCCCCATCTATTCAGGCCAAACTTCTGCGCATCCTTCAGGAGGGGGAGATCAGCCCTATAGGTGGCCAAATCGAAAATGTTGACGTTCGCATTGTTACCTCTACAAACAAGGACCTTCGTAAGCAGGTAGAATCCGGCAAATTCAGGGAAGACCTATTCTACAGGCTCAACGTTATCCCCATCACCATACCTCCATTAAGAGAACGTCCCGATGACCTTACTTCTCTGATATCTTTCTTTATTCAAAAGTACTGCCGCAAAAACAAACGTGAGAACCTTTCCTTAAGCGCGGACGCTCTGCGCTTGCTGGAGAGCTACACCTGGCCCGGCAACATCCGCGAGCTGGAAAACGCCATAGAGCGCGCTGTAATATTATGCCGCAGCCACCAAATCACCCCAGATGACCTGCCGCCCGAGCTCAGCCAGCAAAGCAGTACCAGCCTTATGCTGAACTTTGGCAAGGGCATGACCCTGGAGGATATCGAACGGTATGTTATCCAAACCACTATCAAGCGCTTCAACGGCGACAAGGCCCGTACTGCCGAGGAGCTGGGTATCAGCTTAAGGACTATCTATCGTAAGCTTGAGAGTTATGGGTGAGCTAGGAGTCTGTATTGAAAATTATACCCAAAGAATTGGCAATCAAGAAGTTCGGGAGTGCGGAAGTTAGAACTTCCTTATAAATTGGGTTAAATACATAATAACTTAAATTGCCAATACAGAAGGTGAAACTTTTGATACAGTACACTAGTGTTTAATTGTGAAACTAGCTCAAGTAAAAAGTGAAAAGCAAAAAAAGGTTCAGCAACAGATTAAGCCGCTTTTAACTTTTCACTAACCACCAGTTCCACAACTCAGCAACAAACTGCCCCCAAAGCCGCCTACCCTACCAGTATACTGTCCAGGGTCTCCAGTTCCTCTTGACTGAAATCCAGCTTTTTAAGGATTTTTACATTCTCCTTAATTTGAGCCGGACTGCTGGCGCCTATAAGCACTGATGTAATTCTGCGATCACGGAGTGCCCACGCCAGCGCCATCTGTGCCAAAGACTGACCGCGACCTTTTGCGTGGTCATTAAGTTTTTTGAGTTTTTCCCGGAGCTGGGGGGTGATTTGATCTTTACTTAAGAAACCATGGCTCTTAGCGGCCCGGGAGGTCTTGGGAATAACTTTTAAATATTTGCCCGTAAGCAGACCTTGAGAAAGAGGGCAGAAAACAATACAGCCCATACCCACAGTCTCCAGAGTATCCAGAAGCTTGTCCTCAATACCGCGGTTGAGCATGGAATAGGAAGGCTGGTGAATAATACAGTGATGACCCATCCTCTTCAGTAGTTTATGAGCATGGTTTGTATCCTCTGCAGAATAAGAACTGATACCTGCATAGAGAGCCTTGCCCTGCTCTACAGCAGAGGCTAGCGCTCCCATCGTTTCTTCCAAAGGTGTCTCAGAGTCGGGACGGTGTGAATAGAAAATGTCCACGTAGTCCACACCCATACGTTTAAGGCTTTGATCCAGGCTTGCAAGAAGATATTTGCGGGAGCCACCATCCCCGTAGGGGCCCTCCCACATGCGGTAGCCGGCTTTGGTGGAAAGGATAAGCTCGTCACGATATGCTTTTAAATCTGATTTTAACACCTTGCCGAAGTTAACCTCTGCAGACCCTGGAGGGGGGCCATAGTTATTGGCAAGATCAAAGTGGGTGATACCCATATCAAAGGCCCCGCAAAGCATGTCGCGGGATGTTTTAAAGCTGTCCACATTACCAAAGTTGTGCCACAGCCCCAGAGACACCGCGGGTAAAAGAAGACCGCTTTGACCGCAGCGATGGTATTTCATTTTATTGTATCTGTCTTTATGGGGTTTGAAAGGCACAATATGACTCCTCAGCTAAAATAAATGAACATAGAAAAAAAGATTATAATTCTGAATTGTCCAAATCCCTGGAGATAAAACTGGTGGGTGCAGCCTTAAGCGATAGGTCGCCTTTGGCCGTAAACTTCACTTTTTCAATCTTATATACTACTTCACTTTTTTCACCCAGTAAATGAATTTCCTTCTTGTCCCCGCTTAAGCTCATGGAGACAATAGTGTCCCTGCAGCCACCCTCACTTGCCAGCACCTGGCAGCTGTCTACAAACTCACCCGTAATAGTATATTTGTCTTTGTTGGGCTCATCAAGACGCTCCACCCGCAGCAAAGCAGTGCGTGATTTTTTATCGTAAACCAGGCCGGCGGGCTCAAAGGGCTGGCCCTTTATTAAATGAATAAGCTGATCTATAGTAATGTTGTCAAAATAGTAGGTCAATGCATTTTCCGGTTTTCAAGGGTTGGCAGTTTTGTTTTAAGGACCTTTGGGCATCTGTGTTTTTTAAAATAATTCATAACAATGTCATCAGCTTCCTTACGAATATCAAATTTCAAACCTTTTCTTGATTTCACATCTTCATACAGTTCCCATGATTTACAATTCATTTTTTTCTGGGCATGGGCCAGAGCAGTTACCAGTTGAGCGCTGTAGCTTTTATTAAGGCGTCGTGCCGCGGTCTCCATATAAAGCAAGGCATTCTCAGCAGGGCGGTAAAACTTATCCTGTACCTGTAAATAACCAAGGCACATGAGATCATGGGCTTTAAGTTTACGCCATTTGAGTTTGCGCGGTGTGGTATGGTATTTATGGCTGAGCGCCTGCCTGAATAAAACACCATTGCTGGTAGTTTTACCCCAGACAGTGTGCAGAGCATTGATTACAGCCAGTTTAATATCCAGACGCGCGCTATCGTCCAGTAGGTAACTTATCATATCGGGGGTGAGAGAATCCAGGGTTCCGGCCCGGGCTACTGCGGGAATATCCATATAGACTTTATGGAATTCTACAGCTGTAAGGGGAGAATCGCTCAATGCAAAAGTTTGCAGCAAAAGCAGAAAAACTGCTCCATTAAATTTGTTAATGGTTGAATTTATAAATCCCACATTACCACCTCTGTCTGGAATTTAAGGTTCTCAGCCTGCACCGGAGATAAATTATCAAGGTTTTTATCATAGTAAAGCCAGTGCCGGGTGGGAATGTCTATAATGAGAACATAAAACTCACTGCTGGAAGTAAATGCCGATGGTATGTTAAAGCAGACAGCATTGAATACTTCCCATAAAACAAGGCTGAGGTAAGAGCGCGTATACCCCTTTACCATGCTGAGTACAACCACTTCGTCCCCCTGGAACATAGCCAGAAGGCTGTCAACATCGGGGTGCGCCGCAAGGGGCTTTTTAAGCTCCAGCCAGGGTAAAAGCCCCCTGAGGGCGCGTCTTACATTTTCAGATTCTACAGCCTTTATAGCCACCTGGCCGGTCACTTTTTTGCTTAAAATCTTCTGCTGCTCCCCGGCTATCAAGGTTCCCAGTTCTTTTTCTTTTTCTTTGAAATTACGATAATTTATCATGCCTATCTGGCTGATTTTAATTACTGGAGGGTAAATGGTTATGTTACCGGAAACATCCAACCGTGTAAGCAAATGCCGGGATTTTAACGCGCTTGCACACCCGATTGTGCAGGCAGAATAAAATGCCAAAAGCGTTAACAGTAAGAACCTTAACCTCATTAACAGGGAAAGGTAGAATTTTTAAGTCCAAGGTGTTTTTGGTAAGGCTTTTTTGAAAAAAGCAGAAATCCAGGCAATAAAAAAAGGCCCTGCGGGGGAAAATCTAACTCCGCCGCAGTAGCCTCAATAATGCCTGTTGAGCCAGGCAACCAGAGATTGTCTCTGGCATTCTTCTTTTAACATCGGCCCCTAACAGAGCCTTAATAATATTATATACTGAAAAATTTAAAATGACAAGTATAAAATTAAGGATTTAAAAAAAAACTTAATAATGTGGCATTTGGGGACAGTTAGTGGCTGGTGGCTAGTTGTCAGTGGCTAGTGTGGAATGTAGAGAAGGCATCATCCTGAATTCTACGAATTCTGCTTAACTCTGAGATACATTCAAAACTAGCCACTAGCGACTAGCCACTAAAAGAGTTTGTTCCACAACTCTGCCGCTCACTGTCCTTTGTCGGCCTGTTCAGCAACTCAAAGCAACACTGTCACCTGTCAGCCTGTTCAGCAACTCGGCAACCAACTGCCCCCTGCCAGAGGCTTAATCCCTGCCCCGGAGTTTGGCCAGAAGATGGAGTATCTCGA
>CAZRWX010000056.1:6407-16097 GCA_964603925.1 uncultured Bifidobacteriales bacterium
CTGCCAGAGGCTTAATCCCTGCCCCGGAGTTTGGCCAGAAGATGGAGTATCTCGATATAAAGCCAGGCAAGGGTCACCATCAGACCAAAAGCGCCGTACCACTCCATGTATTTTGGGGCACCCTGTTCAGCTCCCGCTTCAATAAAATCAAAATCCAATACCAGATTAAGTGAGGCTATAACGACAACAAACAGGCTGAAACCGATTCCCATTAAGCCCCCGCTGTGAACAAATGGTATGTTAAGCCCGAAAAAACCAAGGATAAATGTGGCCATGTAAATCAGGAATATGCCCCCCGTAGCTGCAGCTACGCCAAGTTTAAAATTTTCTGTAGCTTGAATCATTTTAGATTTATAAGCCAGCAGGAGTGAAAACAATACCCCGAAGGTAAGAGCTACAGCCTGAATTACTATACCAGGAAACTTAGCCTCTATCATTGCAGAAAGCCCGCCCAGGAACAGGCCCTCCAGAATAGCATAAACCGGGGCGGATGCAGGCGCCCATTCCTTTTTAAAGATAGTAACCATGGCCGCTATCAGCCCCCCGAACATTCCGCCCATTGTCCACACAATTACTGCAGATGAACCTTTGGCAGCCAGGCTCCAGGGGTACATGGCCGCAAATACCAGCAGGGATAGCAGGATCACGGTTTTATTGACAGTGCCCGCAAGGGTCATGGTCCCTGTGCCATCATCAGTACGGGTTAAATCTCTGAAAGTTTTTGCCGAAAGGGCGGGATTTGACGAGCGCATATTGCCTCCTGTCTAAAAATTAATATTTACATAAATTACAATTTATTATCCGGTCTGGGGCAGGGCTCACGTTTCCAAATATAGCATTAACAGGCCAAAAAGGCCTCTAATATCTAAAATTTACCTGTATGCTTTAATTCAGAAACATGAAATTTCATTTTTTTTAAAAAAATTATAGTCTCGAATAATGACTGGCAAATCCCTGGCTTTTTATACTTTTTAAAATATGAGCAAAAGCTGGAGCTTGCCCTATAAATTTGGTAGAATTAAGCCACTATGAATGAAGAATTTAACGAATTAGAAAGCACCATACCGCAGAATACGCAGGAGGAGCTCGAAGCTACCTTTGATCGGCAGCCCTATCTTATAGTTGTTTTTGGCCATGATCGGGGTAAAAGCTTTGCTTTGGGTGCCAAAACCACCATAGGCCGCAGTCCCGATGCTGACATTACCGTTAACGATGACCGCCTGTCACGCTATCACTGCATTGTAGAGTGTCAACCAAGCGGCATTACGGTAACCGACAACGACAGCACCAATGGTACATTTATTCAGCTCAAAAGGATAAAGGGCACACATAAGGTACCACTCAATACCAATATTCATTTTGGCCGTTCCGTGGTTAAAATTGTTTATAAAGACGAGACAGAAATTAAATACGAGGAAGAGCTCCTCAAAGCCGCCATGACCGACGCTCTTACAGGTATTCCTAATCGTCACTGGCTTATGGAGCGCACCAAAGACGAACTCTCCTATATACGCCGGGCGCGTATACCCATTTCTGTACTGATGATAGATGTAGACTTTTTCAAGAAAGTAAATGATACATATGGCCACCAGGCCGGCGATTACTGCCTTATGCAGCTGGCCAGCCTTATGTTTAATGCCAAGCGCACAGAGGACCTTCTCGCTCGCTATGGCGGTGAGGAGTTCATTATTATACTTAAGGGTGTGCCTTTGGAAGGCAGCCAGCAAATCTGTGACCGTCTTCGCAAACATGTAGAAAATTTCAAATTTATTTTTGACAGTAAGAAAATACCCATTACCATTTCCATGGGTTTATGTCATCGGGAGCAAATTGAGACGGAGTCAATATTTGAATTAATTTCCCGTGCCGATCAGGCGCTTTACAAGGCCAAGCAGGCCGGGCGCAACAGGGTGGTCACTTACAAGGAGCCCTGATTACACAGTTACCCGTGCCGCAAGGCACAAGTACCTTACCTAAAATCCAGAGCTATGTTTATCAGTGTGGCTGTCACTGTTAGATAGCCTGTTACAGGTATTATTATAAACCAGAAAACAGCCCATTTTGGTTTTTGCGGCTTGAATACGGCCGCCATGCTCCGGTAAGAAATAATACAGGAAATAATAGCAAGAAAGATGTACATGACCGCGCCCAATAAACGGTAAGGTACATAATATGTAGAGGTCTCCGGCCAGGCAATAAACATTCGCCCCCAGGGCACTGTACCCGCCGCATAAAACAGAATATGGAAAAGGGCCAGAGGCAATAGAGTATAAATAAAAATTAAACGCCCTGTCCTTAAGTCTGATGAGCCACCGCATATTTTAATCCTGAGATTAAACCAGGCCCCCCCCAGATAGTACCAGAAAAAACCCGAAAAAAGACCCAAACCGATAGATTTAAGCCACCCCAGGTCAAGCCCCTCCAGGGCCTTAAATACCCATTGCCCGGCAATAAGCTGCTGGTTGAGCACCTGGCCAATACCAAAAAGGAGAATACTGAGATAAACATATGGCTGTGGGTGAAAGCGGACAGTTTTATTAAAAAGCTGCTCTGGACTGGTCAACATCTGCCAGAAAAAGCTCCATACGGGCACCGGCTTTGCCCGACGCTCTGTGCTTTGATAGTTATCTTTATCTAAATCAGCCATATATTCGATCTATTGCTGTCCCTAATATATTTATGTCTGAGTTTAACGCAAGCAGAGTTTATGTCGGCGTATTTCCTATAATCTATCTTTCCCAATATGGCCTTAAAAGACCCATTTTTTACCCTTGAAAAGCTAAAAAAGCTGCAATCCTACTCCGGGCAGATTCATTCTGACCATTTTTTCCCGGAAAAAAGTGCTCAATATGCTGATTTCCCACCTTTTTTAGATATGCCTTTAATTGATGCCCTTAAAAACCAGGGTATATCTCAACTTTATCAGCATCAGGCCTGTGCCCTTAAAATGGAGCATGAGGGCAAAAATGTACTTCTTCATACTCAGACTGCTTCGGGAAAAAGCCTTTGCTACTGGCTGCCGATATTAAATTCACTTTTAAAAAATCCCGATAAAAAAGCCATGGCTTTATTCCCGACTAAGGCGCTGGCCCAGGATCAGCTGCGGAATCTTGAGGCCTTGATACAAGCTTCACCTGAATTAATGTCAGTGGCAAAGCCGGCCGTATATGACGGGGACACACCATCGGCCCGGCGTAAAAAAATTCGCTCTGAGTCAAATATTATCCTTACAAATCCTGATATGCTTCATGCATCCATTCTACCTGCCCATGGCCGCTGGGGGCGTTTTTTCTTTTCCCTGGAATATGTGGTATTAGATGAGTGCCATTATTACCGGGGTGTATTCGGCTCCAATGTTTCGCTTCTTATTACCCGCCTTAAGAGACTGTGCGCCCGGTTAGGAGCGCACCCCCACTGGTTTTTAAGCTCTGCCACTATACAAAACCCTCTGGGTTTAGCTCAGGATTTGGTACAGGAGCCTTTTTCAGAAGTAGGCGATGATACATCTGCCCGTGGTCCCCGGCGCTTTATTACCTGGAGAGCTCAGAGCTCTTATCAAGGCGCCAGGTACCAGGAGGCAAGGCGGCTGGCCCGGGATTTTGTACTGGCGGGTCACAGCCTTATTGCTTTTACCCAGACCCGTCTGCAGTGCGAGATCCTGGGCCGGTACCTTAAAGAGGCAGTGGGGGAGCTGGTACCTGATTTGGCTAAGCGAGTGGCCATATACCGCGCCGGCTACAAGGCTGATAAACGCCGGGTTATGGAGAAGGCCCTGGCAGAAGGCTCGCTTTCAGCCATTGTGGCCACCAGCGCTCTGGAGGTGGGCATAGACATAGGGGCTCTGGATGTGGCAGTAATTTTCGGGTTTCCAGGCAGCGTGGCTTCTTTTCGTCAGCAGGCGGGGCGTGTGGGCCGTAATGGCCGAGCGGGTCTCATTGTATTTGTGCCCTCTGGTCAGCCGCTTGATCAGTATATACAACTCCATCCTGAATTCGTGTTTACAGGTCAGGTAGAGTCAGCCTTTATCGATCGTCAAAACCCCTATCTTCTGGCATCCCATCTTAAATGCGCTGCCCATGAATACCCTTTAACCAGGGGGGATGAAGCATATTTCGGTGCTAACTTTTTACCAGTAGTAAGGGTATTGGAACAGGAGGGGCTTTTAAAACCCATACGGGGTAAGTGGTACTTTCCCTTAAGCGGCAGTCCCGCGCACAATATTAGCCTGCGTTCCCTGGGGGAGGATACATATGATATAATTACAAGCGGGGAAAATGTTGTGGTAATAGGCCAGGCAGACAGCCATTATCTTAATTTTCAAATTTATCCCGGCAGCATTTATATGGCCTCAGGCAGGACATACAAAGTTACGGGTATTGTGGAAGAACTCAAACAGGTGCATGTAGAAGAGTCAGACTCCGATTATTTTACCATGCCTGTAATTACCAGCCATATCCACTGGCAGGAGACTCTGGAGGAAAAAGCCAGCTCACAGGCAAGAGTGCTCTGCGGCCTGGTTAAACAAACGGCCTTTATGATAAAGCTTAAACGTATTCAATTTTATACCGGACGGATGCTGGGTCATCTCCCGGCAAAAAGAGAACTTCCCGTACTGGAGACCTCAGCATGCATATACAGGCCCTCACCTGCCAGTCTGGAAGCCTGCTCCAGAATTGGTAAAAGCCCCATACCCGCCCTTATAGCCCTTCGTCATCTGCTGGAGCAGACAGTGCCCCTTTCAACCTTGTGCGATAAGAGTGATATTCAAGTACTTGCTGAAGAGGATCTGGAAGGCGCACCCGCCCTGGCTGTGCTGGATATTTTCCCCGGTGGTTTGGGTTTAGCTCAGAAAGCTTTTGAGTACTCCGGTGAAATACTGGAGTTCGCAGCATCTGTGCTTAAAGCCTGTACCTGCAGCAGTGGGTGCCCGGCATGTGTGGGTTACAACCCCGTCAGCTTAGGCGGGAGCGGTGACATATACCCGGATAAAGCAGGCGCAAGTATATTGCTGCAGAGCTTTATGAACAAAACATAAGGACAGACTGCTGTAAAATAACAGATATTAGAGCTTATATAATGCCCAGCTTAAAAGATAAACTCGCTTATTTAAATAAAATGTATCTCAAAAAAAGTTTTGAGAAGAAGCGTGCCTTATCCCTGGAGGGGGGGGGGCCTGAAACTGTCAGTAACTCAGGCGAAGCTGCAATAACGGATACACCCACAAAAAAGACACCGTCCTGGGCAAAGGGGATTAAAAAGGGTATTGACCCCGGTCTTATATATCTTGATGAAAAAATCCAGGATATAAAGCCTGACACCGAACTGTTTGACAGGTTTGTATCACCTTCCGCTATTCTGGAGGAGAGTGTGCCTTGTATAGATACAGCCAGGCTGCAGACACAGGGTTTTCTGCGCATATTCCGGGACATGGATAAGTTCTGGCTGGGCCATAAAGTATTTATGGAACTATTTTCCAGTAAATATTCAAACGAAAAGTTCAAAAACCAATTCAAATTTGATTCCCAGCCAGGTGACTGGTGTTTTCTGGACCTGGAAACCTGCGGTCTGGCCGGCAGCCCTTTATTCCTTATAGGCATCTGTTATATCAGGGATGGCGCTCTGGAGCTGGAACAGTTTTTTGCCCGTGATCTGGGCGAAGAGGCCGTGGCGGTAGATGCCTTTTTTGACAGGTTCCAGGAGTTTAAGGGTCTCATAACTTTTAACGGCAAGAGCTTTGACTGGCCCTTTCTGCAGGAGCGTGCTCAGCTAAATGGCCTCTTTCCCCCACCTCCGGGTTTTCATCTGGACCTATTACATGAGGGGCGGCGCCGCTGGCGGCACTCCCTCACCAACTGCAAATTGCAGACCATGGAGAAGGCCTTGTGTCATCGCAGTCGCGTGGGCGATATTCCCGGAAGAAGTATACCCCAGGCCTATGCAGATTTCATGGAATACCCCGGTAAGCCTGAGGCCATGGCCGATGTTATACATCATAATGCCCTGGATCTTATCACCCTGGCAGAACTCCTTTTTATAATGGTGGCCGGGGAAGAGGTTATTGGGAAGTATTAGTGTTTGAGTTGTGGAACTGGCCGGAGTAAAAAGTGAGAAGTGAAAAGCGATAAGATATCTTTCGCTTGTCACTTTTAGCTTTACACTAAATTCTAAAGCCACAACCCAACACCAGCTTTCCCCCCAAAAAAAAAGCGCCCTGTTAAGGACGCTTTTCTCAGGAGAGGATGGATGAGGTAATCTTCTTAAATTGAGTCGAAAGCTTTCATCACAGGAAGTATGTCAACTGCTCTGCGGTCATAGCGTTCCTGTCTGGCATTAATTTTTTCTATAAGCTTCCAGGGGTGGGCAATGTGTAAAACCTGCCTGGCATTTTCTCTGACTCCAACGGACCCTGTTGCTCCAACGGACCCTGTCGCTTCGACAGGCCCTGTCGCTTCGACAGATTCTATATTACTAGAGGTATGATATTTTTTCAGGAATGACTGAAAGGCCTGGTTCCACAAATAACGCAGCGTGTTTACGCATATCCAAGCCTCCATGCGCACCCAATAATGGAAGGAGGTGATAGCCATACGGTAGCTTAAATCCAGATAATACTTGTGGCTTACGGTTTGAATAGATTCATCATAACCCAGGGTGATTTGGGCCAGACCGGTTAGCCCGGGTTTGACATGGCGCATGCGTTCTATATAAAAGGGAATTTGTTTAAGGTAGGCTCTGGTAAAATGAGGCCTTTCTGGTCTGGGACCTATAAAGCTCATTTCGCCCTTGAGTACGTTAATAAACTGAGGAAACTCATCAATATGAAAATATCGAAGCCAACGGCCTACTTTAGTTATTCTTGGATCTCCACCTTTCTTACAGAGTTGTGGGCCGTTGGCTTCAGCGTCCTTTCTCATGGTGCGGTATTTTCGCAAAACAAAGGGCTTCCCGCAAATTTCGGATTGACGCCTTTCATTAGAAGCAGATGAGCGCCTGTTTTTAAGGACGACAATATTCCGGGCAGGGGGTGTTCTGCGATCGCTGGACCTGCTGTTTTTGCCAATACGAGTTTGTGCATATAAAACAGGACCCCGTGAGTCTAATTTAATGAGAATTGCCACAAGAGGAAAGGAAAGGAAAAATATGGCACTTCCCAGAAAGCCGATTACAATATCCATCAAGCGCTTACAAAAAAGCACACTGGGTGAGGGTTTAATATTTAGAGCTTGTAAATTTGCAACTACCATAATATTCCAGACTTTCGGCGCTTAATGTTCCTTTTAATTTACCGCAAAAACCCAAAAAAAAAAGGCAATATGACTAATTTCGTACATAAATGACGCTTTGATTACATTCGTGACAAAAACGTGACAAAATCCCGGTTGCTTTCAGCAATCAACGATCAGCCTTCAGCCTTCATTACTGCTGATTACGTATCTTTTTTGCCTGATTTACAGGAGAATTTTTAAAAAGTAGCCTTTTCTCTTTAATACGGTATAATTTATAACAAGCGGATAAATCGAGCATTTTTCTGAGTTTCTTACGTCATGACAATAAAGGAAGTCCCATGAAATTAAAAAGGTCATCTATTGCATTAGCCATATTACTCTTGACTCTCCCCTGTTTTATCCAGAGCACCTTCAGTCAGAGTGCCTCGGACTTCGCGGCTTCCAGCGATGCCTTCGCCGAATTGGACAAGGAGTACCTGAGTCTGCGGTTTTTTAACGCCATTACCGGTAGCCAGCTCCCTGGTGGTAGCGTTACCATAAAAGATATCGGTACCTTTACCACAGATTCCGACGGAAAGGTCAGGTTCAAAATTCCTGAAGACGAAAATTATGAAGTTCGCTTTGAAAAAAAAGGCTTCATTACCTCAGATTTTAATATAGAGGTAGCGGCCGGTACACTTTTTTACGGCCGTTTTTCAGTGTCTCCTGATATGGACAAAAAATTTATAAGAATAGTACTGGACTGGGACAATAAACCCAAAGACCTGGATGCCCATCTGGAGAAGGAGGGGGAGTATCATATATCCTACCGTCATACCAAAAATTACTCCGATGGTATTGCCATGCTGGACAGGGATGACAGGGACGGCTATGGGCCGGAGACCATTACTATCAAGGAGCTGGATGCCAAAGCCAATTACGAGTTTTATGTACACGATTACACCAATAAGCGCAAACCCAAAAATAAGCTTTCAAAATCCAAGGCCTGCGTAAAGGTTTATGGCGAAGGTGTATTGCTTAATGTGTTTAATGTACCCCGGAATGTAAAGGGCAACAAGTGGGTGGTGTTCCGCTGGCAGGGCGGTAATCTGGCAACTGTGGATGAAGTGCGGTAATCCAGTCTTTACCCGATTGTTATAATGATCAGTATAGTGACGCTATAAACAATCTCACTTTAAACGGAACACTTATGAGTAAGGAAACCATCATTGCCATCGCCAAATTCCAATGCCATTATCTGGAGCAGCTGTACAACAATGTTCCCGAAGACAAGCTCTATGAGCGCCAGCTCCAGGGTTACAATTCCGCGGGATGGGTGATGGGCCATCTGGCTGTGGAAGCCGACAGCGTGCTTCATCATTTAAAAATTAGAAAGCTCCCAAAACTTAAAGGCTGGTATCAGTGGTTTAAAAATACTCAAGGCAAAATCACCACGCTGGAGGGCCTGCCAGGCAAGGCGGAGTTGCTTAAAGAATTTAAAGAGGCGAACACCGTACTTATAGAGGCTTATAATACACTTCCTGTTGGGGATAGGAACAGCTCCCACCCCAGCATTATTATAGGGCAGCGGCTCCCCAATCTGGACTCATGGGTTGCCCATCACATTACTACGCATATATCCATCCATTGCGGCAATTTTGCTGTATGGAAGAAGCTGGTGGGTCTGAATGTTGAGGGATTTTAATACTCAGGCGCTTACATTAAACATGTACAGTTTACCTTTAAGGTTTTTTCGCCTGTTATTAGTTCCCACCTGCCTGTTGACTATTAGTTGTATATCCAACATTCACAGCTTAAGGTATAACCAGCCATGTATTCCAGAGCCTACTTCCCCGGGCACCAGGCCCACATCTTAAAGAAGTCCATGAGCCTGGCACTATTTGCACCGGAGTATAACAATGATAACGGCTGGAAGAACAAAAAAATGCAATGGACTTTTGATAATTATGTGAATTTAAGACACTTAGAGGTGATTGGAATTATGAAATCAGACCGAATTGAAGATGGCAAGTTTATTTCGATCAAACCCCTTAGTCTTGGAATATGGCGGAGATGTTTCAGAAAATTTTGAATTTTTCGTATTTTTTCCATTAAGAATTAATATGATAGATTCTTAAATGGCTCTAAAACATGCTAAATATGTAAAATAGCTTGTAAATTATATTATATGCTGCTATACTATATTAAGGAGGTGCTTTTATGTTGAGTACTGTTACAGAGCGGGGCCAGACAGCTATACCAGCAGCCATACGTAAACTTCATGGACTTAAGCCGCACACACTCCTACAGTGGGTGGATGATGGCCGTTCCATACGTATTGTACCTATTCCCGCAGACACAATCAAGTCTCTTCGCGGTAAATTTCCTAAAGGCTCATTATCTCGTGCGTTAGCCAAGTCGCGTCAAGAGGAGCGTAGCTTTGGCTAAAGTTTATGTGCTTGATACTTCTGCCATTATCGCCTTA